>NZ_CP083539.1:1718138-2024265 GCF_025144335.1 Jannaschia sp. W003 | reverse complement strand
GTCGAGGCGGCGCGAGGCGCGCAGGAGGCCCTCCAGCGCGCCCTCGGGGACGCCGGTCTTGAACCGCGAGACCCAGGGTTCCTTGAGCGAAAGCAAGGGGATGAGGGTCGTGAGGTTGGCGTTGCCGCAGCGCTCGCCGAGGCCGTTCAGGGTGCCCTGGATCTGGCGCGCGCCGGCCTCCACGGCGGCCAGCGAGCCGGCCACGGCCTGTCCGGTGTCGTCGTGGCAGTGGATGCCCAAGGAGTCGCCCGGAATGCCCGCCGCCACCAGCTTCGCCACCGTGGCGCCGATGCGGGCGGGCATGGCACCTCCATTGGTGTCGCAGAGCGCGACCCAGCGGGCGCCGGCCTCCAGCGCGGCGCGGACGCAGGCCTCGGCGTAGGCGGGATCGGCGTCGAAGCCGTCGAAGAAATGCTCGGCGTCGAAGATCGCCTCGCGGCCCTGCGCGACCACGTGGGCGACCGACTCGCGGATGTTGTCGAGGTTCTCGTCGTTCGTGATTCCAAGGGCTTGCGCGACGTGCTTCACGTGGGTCTTGCCCACGAGGCAGACCGCCGGGGTGCCCGCGTTCAGGACCGCGGCGAGCACCTCGTCGTTCGCCGCCGAGCGGCCCGCGCGCTTGGTCATGCCGAAGGCGGTGAGGGTCGCGCGGAGCGCGGGCGCGGTCTCGAAGAACTCGGAGTCGGTGGGGTTCGCGCCGGGCCAGCCGCCCTCGATGTGGTCCACGCCGAGGGCGTCGAGGAGCCGGGCGATCTCGCGCTTCTCGTGGGCCGAGAACTGGACGCCCTGCGTCTGCTGGCCGTCGCGGAGGGTGGTGTCGAAGAGGTGGATGCGGGCGGTCATCGGGACGCTCCGGAGGGCCGATTTCGGGGGGTGCCCCGCGTACACCCCCCGTGCTCCCCCTGTGCATACCGGGAGACGCCGGGGCGAGGGGCCAGCTCCTCGCGCTCCCCGAGGTATTTACGGCCAGAGGAAGGGGGGGTCACGCGACGCCCTCGAGCTTGGCGGGGTCGAAGCCGGGGCCGGCTTCCCAGCCCTTGCCCTTGCCGTCGGTGACGACGACGCCCGCCGCGACCAACGCGTCGCGGAGCGCGTCTGCGCGGGTCCAGTCCTTCGCGGCGCGGGCCTCGGCGCGGGCGGCGAGCGCAGCCTCGACCAGCGCGGCATCGTCCCGGCCCGTCTCGGTCCAGCCGCCCAGCGCGGGGGTGAGCAGGCCGAGCAGCTCGGCGGACGCGCGCAAGGTGGCGCCGTCGCCGGCCTTGGCGATGCGGTGCAGCTCGGCGAGGGCCTGCGGCGCGTTGAGGTCGTCGCGCAGCGCGTCGAGCACGGCGGCGTCGGGGGTGCCGCCGGGGGACGAGAGCGCGCGCCACTTGCGCAGGATCGCCTCGGCCTCGCGGGCCTTCTCGTCGGTCCAGTCCATGGGCTTGGCGTAGTGGGTCTGGAGGAACACGAAGCGGATCACCTCGCCCGGAACGCCGCGATCGAGCAGGTCGCGCACGGTGAAGAAGTTGCCCAGGGACTTGGACATCTTGCGGCCCTCGACCAGCAGCATCTCGTTGTGGAGCCAGTGGCGCGCGAAGCCCGTGCCGGGGTCGGCGCAGCAGCTCTGGGCGATCTCGTTCTCGTGGTGCGGGAACAGCAGGTCGTTGCCGCCGCCGTGGATGTCGAACTCCGTGCCCAGCAGCGCCTTCGCCATGGCCGAGCACTCGATGTGCCAGCCGGGGCGGCCCCGGCCCCAAGGGGAGTCCCAGCCGGGCTCGTCGTCCGCGCTCGGCTTCCAGAGCACGAAGTCCATCGCGTCGCGCTTGTAGGGCGCGACCTCGACGCGGGCGCCGGCAATCATGTCGTCGGTGGAGCGACCCGAGAGCCTGCCGTAGTCCGAGTAGGTGGCGACGGCGAAGAGCACGTGGCCCTCGGCCTCGTAGGCGTGGCCGCGGGCGATCAGCTCGGCGATCATGGCGGTCATGCCGGCGACGTGATCGGTGGCGCGGGGCATGTGGGTGGGGCGCAGGTTTCCGAGCGCGTCCATGTCCTCGAGGTACCAGGCGGTGGTCTCGCGGGTGATGGAGTCGATGGGGCGGCCGGTCTCGCGGGCGCGGGCGATGATCTTGTCGTCCACGTCGGTGAAGTTGCGCACGTAGGTGACGGCGTCCGCCCCGTGGTCGTGGCGCAGGAGGCGGAACAGCACGTCGAAGACGATCACGTTGCGCGCGTTGCCGAGATGCGCGCGGTCGTAGACCGTGGGGCCGCAGAGATAGAGGCGCACGTTCCGGGGATCGAGCGGCGCGAAGGGCTCGATGCTGCGTGTGGCGGTGTTGCGCAGGCGCATGGGGCGGCTCCCGGGAGTGTGCGGACCTCGGGAGCGGACGCGGGCACCCGGGGCCCGCCGAGCGTGTCAGCGGGCGGCGGTGATGCGGATGATGCAGCGCCGGTCCATGGGCGCGGGCGGTATCATGGGGGGCGCACGGCGTCTAGGGATCGGTCCAGTGGACCGATCCAGCCGTGCGCGGGCGAAGCCCCGGGAGGCGTGGGTCGGCGATAGGGAGCAGCGGCGCGGCGCCCCGGAGCTGCTCCGGGGCCTCGGGGTGCGGTCGCCGCTGCCGCTGCGAACGGAGCGCTGGTCGATGGCCGAGGCCCCGGCGCAAGGCCGGGGCGCCGCGCGCGATCTGGACCGTCCCGCCCCCCGTGCTATGCCGCCCCCGACCCATACGGAGACGCGCCCATGACCTTCCGAGAGCTGCACCGCCCCGGCGATCCGTTCGTGCTCGCCAACGCCTGGGACGTCGGGTCGGCGCGGATGCTGGCGGCGATGGGGGCGAAGGCGATCGCGACGACCTCGTCCGGATACGCCTTCACGCGCGGGCTACCCGACGGGGGCCGCGTGGGTCGCGAGGAGGCGGTGGCCCATGCGGCGGACCTTGCGGCCCACGTGGGCGTGCCGGTCAGCGCCGACCTGGAGGACGGCTACGGGCCGGAGCCGGCGGACGCGGGCGACACGGTGGGCGTGGCCGTCCGCGCAGGGCTGGACGGGTGCTGCATCGAGGACGTGGACGGGACCGGCACGCCTTACGGCTTCGCCGCCGCGGTGGCGCGGATCGAGGCCGCCGTGTCCGAGGTGCGGGGCGACTTCGTGCTCTGTGCGCGGGCCGACGGGGTGATGCATGGGGCGTATGACCTCGACGAGGCGATCCGGCGGCTGAACGCCTTCCGCGAGGCGGGGGCCGAGGTGGTCTACACGCCGGCCTGCGGCGACGCGGAGGCGCTCGGCCGGGTGGTGCGCGAGACGGGGGCGCCGGTGAACGCGCTGGCCGTGGGGGCGCTGGCGGGGCTGTCGCTGCGCGACTTCGCGGAGGTGGGCGTGGCGCGGGTGTCCGTGGGCTCGGGGCTGGCGCGCACGGTGCATGCGGCGATCCGCGACGCGGGCGGCGCGATGCTGGGGGGTGATTTCTCGGGGCTGTGGGGGGCCTCGGGGGCCGAGATCGACGCGATGCTGGAGCGGGGCGCATGAACCACGACGACCTGAACGGATGGGCAAAGCGGGCCGCGGACTGGGTGCGCGACTACCACGCGGGGCTGCGGGACCGGCCCGTGCGCGCGCAGGTGGCGCCGGGCGCGTTGCTGGCCGCCCTGCCCTCCGAGGCGCCCGAGGCGGCCGAGCCGATGGAGCGGATCTTCGCGGACTTCGAGCGGCTGATCCCCGGCGCGACGACGCACTGGCAGCATCCGCGCTTCTTCGCCTACTTCCCGGCCAACGCCTCGCCCGCCTCGATGCTAGCCGAGCAGCTGGCGAACGGGATCGCGGCGAACGGGATGATCTGGCAGGGCTCGCCCGCGGCGACCGAGCTGGAGCTGGCGATGATGGGCTGGCTGCGCGGGGCGCTGGGGTTGCCAGAGGGCTTCGCCGGTACGATCCACGACACGGCCACCACGGCGACGCTGTCGGCGGTTCTGACGATGCGCGAGCGCGCCCTAGCGTGGCGCGGGCTGGAGGACGGGCTGGCGGGGGGGCCGGTGCTGCGGCTTTACGCCTCTGCCCAGTGCCATTCGAGCATCGACAAGGCCGCGCGGCTGGCGGGGATCGGGCAGCGAAACCTCGTGAAGGTCGCCGTCGCGGACGATCTGTCGATGGACCCGGAGGCGCTGGGTCGCGCGATCGCCGAGGACCGGGCGGCGGGGCACGTGCCGTGCGGCGTGATCTTCTGCGCGGGCGGCACCGGGGTCGGCGCGTTCGACCGGATCGCGGACTGCCTGCCGCACTGCGAGGGGCTGCCGACGCACGTGGATGCGGCGTGGGCGGGCTCGGCGATGGTGTGCCCGGAGTTCCGGGGGCTGTGGGCGGGTGCGGAGCGGTGCGACTCGATCGTGTTCAACCCGCACAAGTGGATGGGCGCGCAGTTCGACTGCTCGGTGCAGTTCCTGCGCGACCCGGCGGCGCAGGTGAACACGCTCGGGCTGCGACCCGAGTACCTGCGCACGCTCGAGGGCGAGGACGTCACGAACTTCAACGAGTGGACCGTACCGCTGGGCCGCCGGTTCCGGGCGCTGAAGCTGTGGTTCGTGCTGCGGGCCTACGGGCTGGAGGGCGTGCGCGCGAAGGTGCGCGATCACGTGGCGTGGTCGGAAGCGCTGTGCGAGCGGCTGCGGGGGATGCCGGGCGTGGAGATCACGTCGGAGCCGCGGCTGTCGCTGTTCTCGTTCGCGCTGGGGGACGACGCGGCGACGGAGGCGTTGCTGACGGCCGTGAACCGCGAGGGGCGGGTGTACCTGACCCAGACGCGCCACGCGGGGCGGTTCGTGATCCGGGTGAGCGTGGGATCGTGGGACTGCACCGAAGCGGACGTGATGGAGGTGGCCGAGGCGGTGGAGCGCCTGCGGTAAGGCCCTCCCCCTCATCTTGCCGGAAATACCTCGGGGTCCGGGGCAGAGCCCCGGTTCCGAACGTCGCCCACAGACACCCGTGTCGCAAACGAGCGAGACGGGCGACGAACGGCATCTCACCATCCCCCTCATGGACGCAGTCTCGATCCGCACGGACCGGACGATCGGCGCCCGCCGGGGGCGGGCGGCGCGGGGGCGCCCTCGGGGGATCTGAGCCCTCCCCCTGCCCCCTCGGAGCCTGCCCCCATGTCCAGCCGATCCGGCGGCCGCGCCGCCCGCCACCTCGCCCGCCGCTCCGCCCTGCCCGAGGCCGTGCGCCCCGTGCGCCCGGGGCTCGAAGGAGGCCGCTACGCCCCGCTCACGGACGAAGAGGTGGAGCGGGTCCACCGCACCGCGCTGCGCGCGCTCGCCGAGATCGGGCTGGCCGACGCCCCGCCCTCGGGCGTGGAGGCGATGACGGCGGCGGGGGCGGAGCTGGGCGCGGACGGACGGCTTCGGTTCCCGAACGCGCTGGTGGAGGACATGCTGGGACGCGCCGCGCGGGGCATCACGCTGCACGGGCGCGCGCCTGAGCACGATCTGCTGCTGGAGGGGGCGCGCGTCCACTACGGCACGGCGGGGGCCGCCGTCCACTACGTGGACATGGAGACCGGCACCTACCGCGAGTCTCGGCTGGCGGACCTCCATGAGGCGGCGCGGCTGGCCGAAGGGCTCGACAACATTCACTTCTTCCAGCGGGTGATGGTGGCGCGGGACATGCCGTGCAACCGCTCGCTCGACCTCAACACGATCCACGCCTGCGTCACGGGCACGCGCAAGCACGTCGGGACCAGCTTCGCGGAGCCCGAGAGCGTGAGGCCGGCGCTGGACTACCTCCATGCGGTCGCGGGCGGCGAGGCGGCGTGGCGGGAGCGGCCCTTCGTGTCGAACTCGAACTGCTTCGTGGTGCCGCCCATGAAGTTCGCCACCGAGAGCTGCGAGACCATGGAGGCGTGCATCCGGGGCGGCATGCCGGTGCTGCTGCTGTCGGCCGGCCAGGCCGGGGCCACGGCGCCGGCGCCGCTGGCGGGCGCGGTGATGCAGGCGGTGGCGGAGTGCCTGGCGGGCGTCGTCTACGTGAACAGCGTGGCGCCCGGGCATTCGGCGGTGTTCGGGACGTGGCCCTTCGTGTCGGACCTTCGGACCGGGGCGATGTCGGGCGGCTCGGGCGAGCAGGCGCTGCTGACGGCGGCCTGCGCTCAGATGAGCCGCTTCTACGGGCTGCCGGGGGGCGCGGCGGCGGGCATGGCGGACGCCAAGCTGCCCGACATGCAGGCCGGCTGGGAGCAGGGCATGTCGGACGTGCTGGCCGGGCTGGCCGGGCTGAACATGGTGTACGAGAGCGCGGGCATGCACGGCTCGCTGATGGGGTTCTGCCCGGAGAGCCTCGTGCTCGGCGACGACATGATCGGGGCGGCGCTGCGCTGCGTTCGGGGCGTGGAGGTCGACGACGACGCGCTGTCGCTGGAGACGATGCGCGGCGTCTGTCTCGGGGGGCCGGGGCACTACCTCGGGACCGATGCCACGCTGTCGGTGATGCAAAGCGAGTACGTGTATCCGCGGGTGGCGGACCGGAGTTCCCCCAAGGAGTGGGAGGAGCGGCAGCGGCCCGCGCTGGTGGCGGGCGCGCGGGCGCGGATGGACGCGATCCTGGCGGGGCCGAACCCGGCGGCGCTGGCGCCGGACGTGGAGCGGGTGGTGCGGGGGATGTTTCCGGAGTTGGTTTAGGTGCTTCGCTACGGGGCGGGTGCCCTCTTGGTGGGCTGGGGCCCCGGCTCGGGGGCCGGGGCGTGCGTCGCGTAAGGGCGGGCGGAGTGCCCTGCCCTGCTCAGAACGGCCAGATCAGCGGGACCAGCAGCACCGTGACCGCGCCGCAGACGAGGTTCATGGGCACGCCGATGCGCAGGAAGTCCGAGAAGCGGTAGCCGCCGGCGCCGTACACCATCGTGTTGGTCTGGTAGCCGATCGGGGTCGCGAAGGAGGCCGAGGCGCCGAACATGACCGCCACCACGAAGGGGCGCGGGTCGAGGCCGAGCTGCGCGGCGAGCGCCGCCGCGATGGGGGCCAGGACGACCGCGACGGCGTTGTTGGTGGCGATCTCGGTGAGGATCGAGGTCAGCGCATAGACCGCCGCCAGGGCGGCCAGCGGGCCGACCGCGGCGAGCGCGGGGGCGAGCGCGTCCACGATCATCGTGAGCGCGCCCGAGCGGTCCAGCGTGCCGCCGAGCAGGAGCATGGAGACCACGAGCAGGAGCAGGCGGCCGTCGATGGCGCCGATGCCCTCGTCGGGGTCGATGCAGCCGGTGATGAGGACGATGGCGACGCCGACCACGGCGAGGGGCAGGATCGGCGCGAGGTTCAGGGCGGCGCCGATCACCACCCCGGCCAGCACGGCGAGCGCGATCGGCGCGCGCCCGCGCCGGAAGGGTCGCGCGTCGGTGGGGGCGAGGACCACGAGGCCCTCGGCGCGGGCGAGGGCTTCGATGCTCTCGGGGGGGCCGTCGAGCAGCACCACGTCGCCCGGCTCCAGCGCGTTGGGCGCGCCGGCGTCCATGCTGAGCGCCCCGCCGCGGCGGTGCACGGCCACGGGATGCACGCCGTGGAGGCGGCGCCAGCCGAGGTCGCTCAAGGCCCGGCCCACGGCCACGGAGGCGGGGCCGACCAGCACCTCCATGACGGCGTGGCGGCGGGCGTCGCGCATCTCGGCGCCGGGGATCAGGAGGCCGTCGGGGCGGCCCTCGCGCAGGCTCATGACCTCCTCGCCGGTGGTGCGCAGGACGACGCGGTCGCGCGGCTCGAGGCGCACGGTGGACAGCGCCTCGCGCAGGGAGCGGCCGGCGCGCACCACGTCGATCACGCGGCCGCCGCCGCGGCGGAACTCGGGCACTTCCCCGAGGGCGCTGCCCGCGAGGCGCGAGCCCTCGGGGATCTCCAGCTCCAGCGTCCAGGCCTTGCGGCCCGAGCGGGCGGCACGCTCGCCCACGCCTTCGCGATCCGGCAGGAGGCGCGGCGCGGCCAGGGCCAGGAAGCCGCCGCCGACGACGGCGAGGACGATGCCGAGGGGGGCGATCTCGAACAGGCCGAAGGGGGCCATCCCGAGGTCGCGCGCCACGCCGTCCACGAGGAGGTTGGTGGAGGTGCCGACCAGCGAGCAGGTGCCGCCCAGGATCACCACGTAGGAGAGCGGGATCAGGAAGCGCGAGGCGGGCGCGGCCAGCTCGCGCGCGATGGTGTAGACCACGGGGATCAGCACCATGACGACGGGCGTGTTGTTCATGAAGGCCGAGGCGGCGGCGGCAACGACGAAGAAGGCCGCGACGGTGGCCTTGGGGCGGGCGGAGGCCCCGCGCAGGAGGCGCAGGGACACGAAGTCGAGCACGCCGGTGCGCACGAGCGCGGCCGAGAGCACGAACATGGCGCCGATGGTGGCGGGCGCGGGGTTGGCGATGGCGGCGAGCAGCTCGTCGGTGCCCGCGAGGCCGAGGAGGAGCGCGGCGCCGGCGCCCGCGAGGGCCACCACCTCGGGGGGGCGCCGCTCCAGGATGAAGCCGGCGAACACCGCCAGCAGCAAGGCCAGGGCCACCCAGGGCGCGAGGGCGCCCAGATCGAACAGCATCCGCGTGACTCCAGAGGGCGCGCGCGCCGATTAGGGCGCGCGGCGCGCCGTTCGCAAGAGGCTAGCTGCGGGCCTCGCGGGCCAGCGTCTCGATGCCCGCCCAGTCGCCCGCGGCCACCTTGTCCGCCGGCGCGACCCAGGAGCCGCCGACGCAGACCACGTTGGGGAGCTTGAGGTAGTCGGCCTTGTTGGCGGGCGTCACGCCGCCCGTGGGGCAGAAGCGGATCTGGGGGATCGGGGCGCCGATGGACTTCACCGCGGGCGCGCCGCCGGCGGCCTCGGCGGGGAAGAACTTGAGCATGTCCCAGCCGCGCTCCAGCAGGCGCATGGCCTCGGAGGCGGTGGCGGCGCCGGGCAGCAGCGGCAGGTCCTCGTCGATGCAGGCCTGCAGCAGCGTGTCGGTGGCGCCGGGCGAGACGCCGAAGCGGGCGCCCGCGGCCTTGGCGGCACGCACGTCCTCGGGCGTCAGCAGGGTGCCGGCGCCGACGATGCCGCCCTCGACCTCGGCCATGGCGCGGATGCAGTCGAGTGCGGCGGGGGTGCGCAGCGTCACCTCCAGCGCGGGCAGCCCGCCGGCGACGAGCGCCTCGGCGAGGCTGCGGGCCTTGTCGGCGTCGTCGAGCACCAGCACCGGCACCACGGGGGCGCGGGTGCAGATGTCATGGGCGGCCTTGGACTGGTCTTGCGGGGTCATGGCGGTCTTCCGTGCGGTTGGGTGCGGCGAGGTTAGCGGGGGGCGGCCTAGACCACCACGCCTGCGCCCTGGTCGGCGGGGCCGGCGGTGGCGCGGAACACCTCGAAGAGCTCGCGGCCCACGCCGTAGGCGTTGGCTTCCGGGTCGTAAGGAGCGGGATCGCGCGCCTCGATGCCCTCCGCCACGACCTCGAGCACGCCCGATTCCGCGTCGACGCGCATCAGGTCGCCGTCGCGGACCTTGCCGATCAGGCCGCCGGCCACCGCCTCGGGAGCGACGTGGATCGCGGCGGGCACCTTTCCGGAGGCGCCCGACATGCGGCCGTCCGTGACGAGGGCGACCTTGTAGCCGCGGCCCTGGAGGATCGAGAGCGTCGGGGTCAGCGAGTGCAGCTCGGGCATGCCGTTGGCGCGGGGGCCCTGGTGGCGGACGACGACGACCACGTCGCGGTCCAGATCGCCCCGCTTGAAGGCGTCCTTCACGGCGTGCTGGTCGTCGAAGACAGCGGCGGGGGCCTCGATGACCCGGTGGGCGGCGTCCACGGCCGAGACCTTGATGACGCCGATGCCGAGGTTGCCGCGCAGCTCGCGCAGGCCGCCCGTGGGGGCGAAGGGATCGGCGGGGGTGCGGAGGATCTTGTCGTTCAGCGTCTCCTGCGGGCCGTCGGTCCACGACAGGCGGGCACCGTCGAGCTTCGGCTCCTGGGCGTAGGCGCCGAGGCCGCCGCCGGCGGCGGTGGCGACGTCCTCGTGGAGGAGCCCCGCGTCGAGCAGGCGCCCGATCATGAAGGGCAACCCCCCGGCGGCGTGGAAGTGGTTCACGTCCGCGAGGCCGTTCGGGTAAACCTTCGCCATGGTGGGCGTGATCGCGGAGACGGCGTCGAAGTCCTCGCAGGTCAGCACCACGCCCGAGGCGCGGGCCATAGCGACGAGGTGCAGCACGAGGTTCGTGGAGCCGCCCGTGGCCATGAGGCCGACGAGGCCGTTCACGTAGGCCCGCTCGTCGAGCACGTCGCACACGGGCGTGTAGGCGTTGCCGAGCGCGGTGATCTGGGTGGCGCGGGTGGCGGCCGCGTCCGTGAGGGCGTCGCGCAGGGGGGTGCCAGGGTTCACGAAGCTGGCGCCGGGCAGGTGGAGGCCCATGAACTCCATCAGCATCTGGTTGGAGTTGGCGGTGCCGTAGAAGGTGCAGGTGCCGGGGCCGTGGTAGGAGGCCATCTCCGCGCGCATCAGCTCCTCGCGGCCCACCTTGCCTTCGGCGAACTCGCGGCGGACGCGGGCCTTCTCCTCGTTGGGCAGGCCGGAGGTCATGGGGCCGGCGGGCACGAAGATGCCGGGCAGGTAGCCGAAGGTGGCAGCGGCGATCACCAACCCGGGCACGATCTTGTCGCAGATGCCGAGGTAGAGGGCCGCGTCGAAGGTGTCGTGGGAAAGGGCCACGCCGGCCGCGAGCGCGATCACGTCGCGGGAGAACAGCGACAGCTCCATGCCGGTCTGGCCTTGCGTCACGCCGTCGCACATGGCCGGCACGCCGCCCGCGACCTGCGCGGTGCAGCCCGCGGCGCGGACCGCCGCCTTGATGCGGTCGGGGTAGTCCTTGTAGGGCGCGTGCGCGCTCAGCATGTCGTTGTAGGCGGTCACGATGCCGACGTTGGCGACCCGGTCGGCGGCGAGGTCGCCCTTCTGGTCGCCCATCGCCGCATAGGCGTGGGCCTGGTTGCCGCACTGGAGGTGGGCGCGGCGGGGGCCCTTCTCGGCATGGGCGCGCATGCGGCGCAGGTAGCCGTCGCGGCGCTCGCGGGAGCGCTCGCGGATGCGGTCGGTGATCTCGTCGATGCGGGCGTCGAGGGGCATGGGGCGTCCTCCGTCATGGGTTGCCGGGGCAATGCCATGTTAGCGGTAACGGTTCAAGTGGGGCTGGGTTCGGGCGCCATGATCTCGCGCTCCCCGCCGTCCCGGACGGCCACGTAGAAGCACGAGCGGCGGTTGGTGTGGCAGGCGGGGCCGCGCTGATCGACGCGCAGGAGCAGGCAGTCGCGGTCGCAGTCGACGCGCATCTCCACGAGGCGCTGCACGTGGCCCGAGGTCTCGCCCTTGCGCCACGGGGCCTGGCGCGAGCGCGACCAGTAGCAGACGCGGCCCGTGGCCAGGGTCTCGGCGACGGCGTCGGCGTTCATCCACGCCATCATCAGCACCTCGCCCGTCTCGTGGTCCTGGGCGATGGCGGGAATCAGGCCGCGGTCGTCGTAACGCAGGGTGGAGGGATCGAAGGACATCGCGTCGCCTTTTCCTGTGGACCTCGCGCCGCTACGTAGCAGGCCGGCGGCACGGAAGGGAACGGCATGTCGGACGACCTGATCAAGCTCTACTCGGGGCGCATCCTGGCGCTCGCGGCCGACATGCCCGCGACGGAGCCTCTGGATGCCCCCGAGGCCACGGCCAAGGCGCGCTCGCCGCTGTGCGGGTCGACCGTGACGGTGTCGCTGGACCTCGACCCGCAGGGCCGGATCGCGCGCTACAGCCAGGACGTGAAGGCCTGCGCGCTGGGGCAGGCCTCGGCGGCGGTGTCGGGGGCGGCGATGGTGGGGCGGACGGAAGGCGAGGTGCGGCGGGCCCGCGACGAGCTGCGCGCGATGCTGCGCGAGGGCGGGCCGGTGCCTTCGGCCCCGTTCGACGGGCTGGAGGTGCTGGTCCCGGCGCGCGACTACCGAAACCGCCACGCGTCCATCCTCTTGGCGCTGGACGCCACCGTGGACGCGATGGAGCAGGTGATGGCGGCGCGGGCCGAGGCCTAGGGCCGCTCGTTCGCGCCCTGCCCCGCCATGATGCGCGGGCGCAGGCGCGCGATGCGGGCGCGGCGAGTCTCGGGCTTCTTGGCACCGCCGATCACGATTGCATGGCTGCGGCGGCGGCCGGGGGTCAGGGCCTCGAAGGCGGCCGCGAGTTCCGTGTCGGCTGCGAGGGCGTCGCTCAGTTCATCGGGCAGGTCGAGGGGACGGTCCTCGCGCGGGGCGCGGGTGCCCGCCTCGGCGTGGATCATGGCTTGGCGGAGGAGGGCAGTCACCGGGCCGGCCATCGCGGCAACGGCGCCGGCGTCCGCGAAGCGCACCGCGTCGGGGTGGCGGGCGTTCGGCCCCTTGCGCTCCAGCACCCCCGCGGGGTCGCGGAGCAGCGCGGCGTGGAAGAAAGTCAGCCGCGCGCCCTCGCGGTGGGCGCCGAGGATCGCGACGTTGCGGCCCGCGTGGGCGTAGCAGGGATGGCCCCACTTGGCGGCCTCCTCCAATCCCGCGTCGAGGCAGAGGCGGCGGGCCGCCGCGAGCGCGCCCGCGTGGCGGCGCGCGCCGCAGTCCGGCGTCGCGTGGCGGGCGCAGCGGCCGCAGCCGTCGGCGAAGAACTGAGCGACGTCGGTGATCATGGGCCAGGCTACCGCGCGGCGTCGCCCCCCGCAAAGAAAGACCGCCGCCCCCGCATGGCGGAGACGGCGGCAAGTGACGTCCCTTCGTGCGGTCCGGGGTGGACCACGGCGGCGCGCTCGGGGCAGCGAGCGCGGAAGCCTCGGGGCCGGTGGACGACCGGCCGTGGGGGACGCGGGCAGAAACGTGTGGCGCCGGGGCGGCGCCGGAATGGGTCAGGCCAGCAGCGCGGGCAAGTTCAGGAGGCCGAGCAGCAGCGTCACGAGCCAGACGCCGCCGAGCACGTCGAGCACCGCATCGTCGCGGCGGAGGATCTGGCGCAGGCGGGCCGCAGGGCGACGGGCGGGGCGTTCGGTGCGGAAGAAGGTGCGGGCCATTTGCGGCTCCTGTGCTGCTGCTCTCGTTGCCCTTCTGTTCCCATACCCTCCCCCTCCCTGTCCAGAACTTTCGGAGAACAGATGCGAACGATCCGTGTTCGTTCCGCCCTGCGGCGCGGACGCAACAGGTCGCGGTCAGCCCACCGAAAGGAGGCGGAGGGCGCGGTCCTGTTCGGTCAGCCACAGGAGGAGGCGCGCCGCCTCGCCGCGCGGGGACCGCAGCGTGGGGTCGGCGGCCAAGAGCGCGCGGGCGTCGGAGCTGGCGGTCTCCATCAGCCCCGCCTGCCCCTCCAGATCGGCGATGCGGAAGCGCGGCAGGCCCGACTGGGCGGTGCCGATCACGTCGCCGGCGCCGCGCAAGGCGAGGTCCTCCTCGGAGATGCGGAAGCCGTCCTCGGTCTCGCGCAGGATGCGCAGGCGGGCCTCGGCGGTCTTGCCCAAGGGAGGCTTGTAGAGGAGCAGGCAGGTCGAGGCCGCGGCCCCCCGCCCCACACGACCGCGGAGCTGGTGGAGCTGGGCCAGCCCGAAGGTCTCGGCCCGCTCGATCACCATGATCGAGGCGTTGGGCACGTTCACGCCCACCTCGATCACCGTGGTGGCCACCAGCACGCCGGTCTCGCCCCGGACGAAGCGCGCCATCGCGGCGTCCTTCTCGGCGGGCGGCATCTGGCCGTGGACTAGGCCGACGGCGCCCTCGCCCAAGGCCGCGCGGAGGCTCCGGAACCGCTCCTCGGCGGAGGTGACGTCCTGGGTCTCGGACTCCTCGACCAGCGGACAGACCCAGTAGGCCTGCCGCCCTTCGGCCACGGCGCGGCGCAGGCGCTCCGTCACGTCGCCCATGCGGCCCACGGGCACGGCGGAGGTCGTGACGGGGGTGCGGCCCGGCGGCTTCTCGTCGAGCACCGAGAGGTCCATGTCGCCGTACTGCGTCAACGCCAGCGAGCGCGGGATCGGCGTGGCCGTCATCACCAGCACGTCGGTCCGCTCGGACTTCTCGCCGAGCAGCAGGCGCTGGCGGACGCCGAAGCGGTGCTGCTCGTCGATCACCGCGAGGCGCAGGTCGTGGAAGGCCACGTCGCGCTGGAACACGGCGTGGGTGCCGACGAGGATCTGGATGTCGCCGCGGGCCACGGCGGCGAGCTTGGCCGCGCGCTCGGCGCCCTTGTCGCGGCCCGTCAGCAACTCAAGCACGGCGCCCGCCTCATCGGCGAGCGGGCGCAGGCCCTCGTGGTGCTGGCGCGCGAGGATCTCGGTGGGCGCCATCAGCACCCCCTGCCCGCCCGCCTCGGCCGCCGCGAGCAGCGCCATCAGAGCCACCAGCGTCTTGCCCGACCCGACGTCGCCCTGGAGCAGGCGGTTCATGCGGCGGTCGCGGCCCATGTCCGCGTCGATCTCGTCGATCGAGCGCATCTGCGCGCCGGTGGGCTGGAACGGCAGCGAGGCGAGCACGCGCCGGCGCATCCGTCCGTCGCCGCTGGTGGCGACGCCGGGGCGGGTGCGGGCGGTGGCGCGGGCCAGCGCGAGGGTGAGCTGGTGGGCGAACAGCTCGTCGTAGGCGAGGCGCTGGCGGGCCACCGACTGCGGCGACAGATCGCCGGGGCCCTCGGGCCCGTGGGCGCGGGCCAGCGCCTCGGCGAAGGCGAGCCAGTTCCGCTCGGCCACGAGGGGACCGTCGATCCATTCAGGAAGAGGTGGAAGCCGCGCGAGCGCGCCCTTCGCGGCCCGGATCATCAGCTTGTTCGTGATGCCTTGCGTCAGCGGATAGACCGGCTCGAAGGGCGGCACGGCCTCGCCCTCCCCCAGCACGTGGTCGGGGTGGGGCATCTGGGCCAAGCCGTCGTAGAGCTCGACCTTGCCCGACACGGTGCGCCGCTCGCCCACGGGCAGCAGCTCCTCGAGCGCCTTCGCGTGGCCGCGGAAGTAGACCAGGTGGAAGGTGGTGCGCGCGTCCTCGACCTCGACGCGGTGGGGCTGGCGGTTCGAGGGCGCGCGCATGTGGCGGCGCACGGTCACGGGCACGGTGACCACGCCCGGCAGCGCGGCGTCCTGCACCGAATCCACCGGCGCGCGGTCGATGCCCTTCTCGGGCAGGGTCAGCAGCAGATCCTTGGGCGTGGCGATCCGCAGGTTGGCGAGCAGCTTGGCGGTCTTCGGGCCGATGCCGGGCAGCGTCTCCAGCCCGGCGAAGAGCGGGAACAGCGGCTCGGGGCGGCCTGTGCTCACGCGCCCTCGATCAAGCTGAGCCAGCCGTCCTCGTCCAGCGTCTCGATGCCCAGCTCGGCCGCCTTCGCCCCCTTGGCGCCCGCGCCCGGGCCGGCGACCACGAGGTCGGTCTTGGCCGAGACCGAACCCGACACCTTGGCGCCCAAGGCCTCGGCGCGGGCCTTGGCCTCGGCGCGGGTCATCCGCTCCAGCGAGCCGGTGAAGACCACCGTGAGGCCGGCCACGGGGCTCGCGCGGACAGCCTCGGGGGCCTGGATGTCAAGCTCGGCCACGAGCGCCGCGATGGCGACGCGCTCGGCCTCGGCGCCCATGGCGTCACAGACGGCCGTGGCGAGGGTGGCGCCGATGCCGTCGATGCCCACCAGCTCGGCCCAGGCGGCGCGGGCCTCCGGGGGGGCGGATTCCATCGCCGCATCGCGGACCTTCTTGACGCTCGCGCGGCGGCCTTCGGCGGCGGCGGCGGCACGCTCCGCGCGCTCGGCCTCGTCGGCGGCGTGCCAGGCGCGGGCGGCCGGGGCGGCCGTGTCGACGCCGCGCGCGAAGCTCTCCCAGTCGCGGTAGTGGCGCGCGAGGTCGGAGGCCGCCACCTCGCCGAGGTGCCGGATGCCGAGGCCGAAGAGCACGCGCGCGAAGGGCTGGCGGCGGCCCTCACGGATCGCGGCGAAGAGGTTGCGCGCCGAGGTCTCGCCCCACCCTTCGAGGGCGGCGACGCTCTGCAGGCCCGAGCCGTAGCGCTCCTCCAGCCGGAAGATGTCGGCGGGGGCGGCGACCCAGCCGAGTTCGTGGAATCGCTCCACCTCCTTGTCGCCCAATCCTTCGATGTCGAGCGCGGGGCGGCTCACGAGGTGCTTGAGGCGCGCGACGCGCTGTGCCGGGCAAATGAGGCCGCCGGTGCAGCGGCGCACGCTCTCGCCCGGCGCGCGCGGCGCGGGGCTGCCGCATTCGGGGCATCGGTCGGGAAAGCGGTAGGGCTCGGCGCCCTCGGGGCGGGCCGTGACGTCCACGTCGCGCACCTTGGGGATCACGTCGCCGGCGCGGTAGATCTCCACCCGGTCGCCCACCCGCAGGTCGGCGCCGCCGCGGATCGGCGCGCCCGAGGCGTCGCGGCCTGCCACGTAATCCTCGTTGTGGAGCGTGGCATTGGAGACCACCACGCCGCCCACGGTCACCGGCTCCAGACGGGCGATCGGGGACAGCGAGCCAGTGCGACCGACGTTGATCTCGATCGCCGTGAGGCGCGTCCACGCGGTCTCGGCGGGGAACTTGTGGGCGATGGCCCAGCGCGGCGTGGTGGAGCGCGCGCCGAGGCGGGCCTGCCAGTCGAGGCGGTCGACCTTGTAGACGACGCCGTCGATGTCGTGGCCCAGCTCCGCCCGCTCGGCGGCGATGGCGCGGTAGTGGGCGAGGAGGTCGGCCACGGTTCCGCAGCGGGCGGTGCGCCCGTTGGTCTGGAAGCCGAAGGCGCGCAGGCGCTCCAGCGCCTCCCACTGGGTGGGGGCCAGCGGCTCCGACACCTCGCCCCAGGCGTAGGCGAAGAAGCGAAGCGGGCGCGCGGCGGTGATCGCCGGGTCGAGCTGGCGCAAGGAGCCCGCGGCGGCGTTGCGGGGGTTGGCGAAGACCTTGGCGCCCGCCTCGGCCTGCCGCGAGTTGAGGGCGGCGAAGTCGGGGTGGGACATGTAGACCTCGCCGCGCACCTCCAGTACCGCGGGCGCGCCCTCGATCCGCTCGGGGATGTCGCCGATGGTGCGGGCGTTGCGGGTCACGTCCTCGCCCACGGCGCCGTTGCCACGGGTGGCGGCATGGACGAGCGCGCCGCCCTCGTAGCGCAAGGAGAGCGACAGGCCGTCGATCTTGGGCTCGGCGGTGTAGGCGAGCGCGTCGTCCGCGGCGAGGCCGAGGTAGCGGCGGATCGAGGCGTCGAACTCGGCCACGTCGGCATCGTCGAAGGCGTTGCCGAGCGAGAGCATGCGCTGGGAGTGGGCGATCTTCGCGAAGCCCTCGGCGGGCGCGGCGCCGACCTGCGCGGTGGGCGAGTCGAGCACGATGAGATCGGGGAACCGGGCTTCGAGGTCTGCCAGACGGCGCTTCAGCGAGTCGTACGCGGCATCGTCGATCTCGGGCGCGTCCTCGGCGTGATAGGCCTCGTTGGCGCGCGCGACGGCGGCGGCGAGGCGTTCCATCTCCGCCGCGGCCTCGTCCGGTTGCATGTCCTCCGGCGCGGTCGCCGGCGTGTCGGGGTGCGCCTTGCTCATGGGCTTGGGTGTAGGGTCGCGGGGGGTGCGTTTCCAGCGATTCGCCCGGCGCGCGGGCGAAAGCGCGGGCGGCCATGCGGTCGGTGCGGCCCGATGCTTCCCGGCGTCACGAGGCGAAGCCGTCGATGAGTGGCGGTCCGTCGCGTTCCCCCGGGCCGCATTCGCCCCGTCCGGGACGGGGCGGCCGCGCGGTCAGGCGGTGGCCAGGTTCGCCGTGGTGCTGCGCTCGGGGTCGCGCAGAACGTAGCCCCGGCCCCAGACCGTCTCGATGTGGGTCTCGCCGCCCGTGGCCTCGCTGAGCTTCTTGCGCAGCTTGCAGATGAAGACGTCGATGATCTTCAGCTCCGGCTCGTCCATGCCGCCGTAGAGGTGGTTGAGGAACATCTCCTTCGTGAGCGTGGTGCCCTTCCGCAGACTCAGGAGCTCCAGCATCTGGTACTCCTTGCCCGTCAGGTGCACGGGCTGGTCGTCCACCTCCACCGACTTGGCATCGAGGTTCACGGCCACGCGGCCCGTGCGGATCACCGACTGCGAATGGCCCTTGGAGCGGCGCACGATGGCGTGGATGCGGGCGACCAGCTCGTCGCGGTGGAACGGCTTGGTCATGTAGTCGTCGGCGCCGAAGCCGAAGCCCTTGATCTTGCTCTCGGTGTCGTCCGAGCCCGACAGGATCAGGATCGGCGTCTCGATGCGGCTGAGGCGGAGCTGCCGCAGCACGTCGTGGCCGTTCATGTCCGGCAGGTTGAGGTCGAGGAGGATCAGGTCGTAGTCGTAGAGCTTCGCCAGGTCGATGCCCTCTTCGCCCATGTCCGTGCAGTAGACGTTGAGGTTGGCCGATCCGAGCATCATCTCGATGCTCTTCGAGGTCGTCGGATCGTCTTCTACCAGCAGGATGCGCATCGCTCTCTCCAGGTGATCAGAACTCGGATGCGAGATTACGCAGCCATTCGTTAAGACACCGTTACCTTGCGTCGCCCGGGGGCCCGGGAGCAAGGCGGAGGGACCGCGCGGGGACCCGTCGCCTACGGCACGCGGAACTGCTGCAACAGTGTGGTCTTGAGCCCGTCGGTCCCGTAGCGCGAGATCATCTCGCGCCAGGAGGCGTACTCTTCCTCGCTCAGCCCGTAGCGCTCCACCGCCTCGTCCATGGTGATGAGGCCGGACTCCACGCCCCGCACCACGGCTGCCTTGCGCCGGGCGACCCAGCGCGTGGTCCCGGGCGGCGGCAGGTCCGCCCGCGTCATCTGCGTGCCGTCGGGCAGCGTCACGACCCGCGGACCGGGCCCCTTCCTGAGGTACATCGCTCCCTCCTTGGTTGCGCGCCCCCCGGTTGGGCCACGCCGCGTTACCGCGAGGTGAAGGCGCGGGTTGAGAATACCGGGGATTTTCCTATATCTGCGGCCGATTCCCGGAGATGCCCCCATGCCCCTCGACGCCGAGCTGAACTCCCTCGGGCTGCCCAAGGCGCCCGCCGACACCCGCGTCGTGGTCGCCATGTCGGGAGGCGTCGACAGCTCCGTGGTGGCCGCCGAGCTCGCCGCCGAGGGCTACGACGTGGTGGGCGTAACGCTGCAGCTCTACGACCACGGCGCCGCGCTCGCCAAGAAGGGCGCCTGCTGCGCCGGGCGCGACATCCACGACGCGCGCCGCGTGGCCGAGGCGATGGGCTTCCCGCACTACGTGCTCGACTACGAGAACGCGTTCCGCGAGGCGGTGATCGACGAGTTCGCCGACAGCTACCTCGGCGGCGCGACCCCGGTGCCCTGCATCCGCTGCAACGAGCGGGTGAAGTTCCGCGACCTCCTGGAGACGGCGAAGGACCTCGACGCCGACTGCATGGCGACGGGCCACTACATCCAGCGCAAGATGGGCGCGCGGGGCCCCGAGCTGCACCGCGCCGCCGACCCCGTGCGCGACCAGAGCTACTTCCTGTTCTCCACCACGGCCGAGCAGCTCGCCTACCTGCGCTTCCCGCTCGGGCACCTGCCCGACAAGGGCGCGACGCGCGCGCTGGCCGCGCGGCATGGCCTGTCCGTGGCCGACAAGCCCGACAGCCAGGACATCTGCTTCGTGCCGAACGGCGACTACGCCTCGGTGATCGAGAAGTTGCGCCCCGGCGCGGGCGAGCCGGGCGAGATCGTCGACACCGCCGGCCGCGTCCTGGGCACCCATCGCGGCGTGATCCACTACACCGTCGGCCAGCGGAAGGGCCTCGGCATCGGCGGGCTTGCCGATCCCCTCTACGTGGTGAAGCTCGACCCGGACGCCCGCCGCGTCGTGGTCGGGCCGAAGGACGCGCTCGCCACCCGCATCGTGCCGGTGCGCGAGGTGAACTGGCTCGGCGACGCCCCCTTCGACAGCCGCCCCGCGTGGGAGCTTGGCGTCAAGGTCCGCTCCACCCGCGCCCCCGCCGAGGCGGTCGTCCGCCCCACCGGCCCCACCACCGCCGAGGTCGAGCTCGCCGCCCCCGAGGAGGGCGTGAGCCCGGGCCAGGCCTGCGTGTTCTACGGCGCGGACGGCAGCCGGGTGTTCGGCGGCGGGTGGATCTGGCGGGGGTGAGGGTTTTCGGTTCGGGGCGGACGTTCGTGCGCTGCGCGGCGAATGTCCGCTCCGGGCCCATCTCACCCAATGCCGCGCCAACCTCAGACGACTGCTATTTGCGACTGGCGGGGCAATGCAGGTCGCGCAATCTCTCGGATTTCACCCGGCTCGATTTTCGCGCAGCAAGAACCGCTGAACCTTCCCGCTCGGTGTCTTGGGCAAGGCGTCCACGAACGTGATCTCTCGCGGGTAGGCATGGGCGCCGAGCCTGTTCCGAACATGTAGCCGCAATTCCTCCGACAGATCATCCGTGGGCTCGCTCCCCTTGCCGAGCACCACGAACGCTTTGACGATATGCCCGCGCTCTGCATCCGGTTTGCCGACGACCGCGGACTCCAGCACTGCGGGATGCTCGATCAGGCTGCTTTCCACGTCGAAGGGACCGATGCGATACCCGGCAGATGAAATGATGTCGTCGGAACGACCGACGAAACTGAAATCACCCGCTTCATGCCGCTCCACGGTATCGCCCGTCAGGAAGTAGTCGCCGGTCCAATCCTCGCCTTCACGTCCCCAATAACCGAGAAAGGAAAACAGCGGCGACCGCGTCATGTCCACGGCCAGATTGCCGGGGCTTCCATCGGGGACCTCGGCCCCGTCCTCATCCAGAACGGCGAGGTGAAAGCCGGGCGTCGCCAGCCCCGCGCTGCCGGGCCGCACGTCATGATCGATACCGTGATGGTTCATCATGACCATGCCGACTTCCGTCTGCCCGTATTGGTCGTGCAGCGGGACCCCGAGTTCCTCCCGAAACCAGCGGATGACTTCGGCGTTCAAAGGCTCGCCCGCGCTGGAGGCGACGCGGAGTTGGCCCCTGAGCGCGTCGACCGTTTCATCGCCGGCCGCTTTCAGCAATCGGTAGACGGTCGGTGCAGCCGCGAAATTCGTGATGTTGTGCTCGCGGATGATCCTGCACGTCGCTTCGACGGAAAACCCTGCTTCCTGAAACGTAGTGGTATTGCCCAGCAACAGAGGGCCGATCGCCGAATAATAGAGCCCATAGGCCCATCCCGGATCGGCGATGTTCCAGAAGCGGTCGTCAGGGCGAAGATCGAGGCCATGGGTCATGTAACCTCGAAAAGCGCGCAGCGCCTTGAGCGGCACGCCGACCCCCTTCGGCGCGCCCGTCGTCCCGCTGGTGAACAGCATGAGGAACAAGTCGTCGCCGCGCAAACGGACCGGCGCGAACTCACTCGATTGCCCCTCCAGCGTCGCCCGGAAATCGAGGTCCGTTTCCCGGGGGTCTGAAATAGACACGACGGTCGGGCAGTTCTGGACGTCGTCCAGCTTGGGTCGGTTCGCAGCATCCGTCACGATCAGTTTCGCTTCTGATCCTGCGAGACGTTGCTCGATGGCCGAGGGGCCAAAAGCCGTAAACAGAGGCTGATACACGGCGCCTGCGCGCAGCGTACCCAGCATGGTCACCAAAAGCTCCGGCACCCGCGGCAGCAGGCAGGCGACGCGGTCGCCCGGTCCCACACCCTGTGCCTTGAGCACGTTGGCGAAACGGGCGGATTGTTCCTGGAGGTAGTCATACGAGACCGATCGCGACCCGCCATCCGACCCGATCCAGTTGAGGGCCGCACGACCGCTGCCGACATGTCGATCACAACACTCGATACAGGCATTCACACCATCCGAGAAACTGCCTTCGAAAGTGGTATCGATTTCCGCCAAATCGAAATCATCGCGTGCCGCAGCATAGGTTTGCCTGGTCGTCATGCTTCCCCCCCGACGGTATCGCCGCCACATCCCAAAGCGCGGCGATCCAGCAATCAGTATGCACTTGGGAGGTGCGGCGTAACTGCGACTGCCATGCGTTCACGATCACGTACCGGCCCATCCTAGCGCTCATTCAAGCATGCTTTCGGCGCACAGGATATAGCGGCGTGCAAACCTTGCAGCGGAAGTCTGCCCCTCCCGGAGAAACGGGCAATCATTATTTCGTGGAAGCAGACGTTTAACCTGCCCGCGACGAATTTCTCCTTTGTCCCGCAGAGCGGGCCTTCGCGTTCCTCGCGGCGAATGCCTCCCCCTTGACCCCCACCCCGCTCCGCCTCCCGCGGTCCGCTGCAACAGAGGTTAACGTCCCGGCCCCGTTCGACGCCCGTCTGCACGGGGGGTGTACGGGGGGTGCACGGGGGGCGCCCCCCTCCTGAACCCGGCCCCGGCGACTGTCCGAATCGCCCAACCCCCTGATCTCAAACGCCGAACCGCTTGCTATGTGAAAGTCGTTAACTTTTTCGCCCCCGCCCCTTGCAGGGCCCACCGGGCGCTCCCATCTCCCTTCATGTGAAGAGCATTCACATCGACCCGAACCGCAACCGAGGAGAGACCCATGCAATCCGCCCCCGCCTTCGCCGGACGCCCCGGCGCCTTCCTGTCCCGCGCCGAAAGCTGGCTCGACGCCCGCGGCCGGGGCGCCTGGATCGCCGCCATGGTGCTCGGCTTCATCCTGTTCTGGCCCGTCGGACTGGCCTTCGTGCTCTACATGACCATGAGCGGCAAGTGGTCGCTCGGCCGCGGCGCGGTCCGGTCCGTGAGCCGGATGGGCGGCACCGGAAACGCCGCCTTCGACAGCTACAAGGAGGCCACCTTGCGCCGTCTGGAAGACGAGCAGCGCGCCTTCGAGGAGTTCCTCCAGCGCCTGCGCGAGGCCAAGGACAAGGCCGAGTTCGACCAGTTCATGGACGAGCAGTCGAAGCCCCGCGGCGACGACGACGCGCGCGAAGTCGCCTGATCCCGAGGGCGCCCCATGCCGGGGCGCCCCCACCGCCACCCCGACACGGAGCCCTGCGATGACCCTTCTCGACCATCACACCGCCCTGCCCTCCCCTCACGACCAGCCGGAGTTCTACGAGGGCGTGGTGGTGAAGCGCGGTCTCGCCTGGGTGGTGGACGCGCTAATCATCACCCTCATGAGCCTGCTCGCCGGCATCCTGACGCTGGGCGTGGGCATCCTGATGTGGCCCTTCGTGGTGCTGGCCGTGGGTGGGCTCTACCGGGTGGCGACCCTGACGAGCCGCTCCGCCACGCTGGGCATGCGCCTGTTCGGCATCGAGCTGCGCGACGCGCGCGGCGAGCGGCTCGACGGCATGACCTCGGTGCTGCACGTCGGCGGCTACTACGCCTCGGTGAGCTTCATGCTCCTGCCCGCGCTGGCCTCCGTGGTGGCGATGCTGGCGACCGAGCGACGCCAGGGCCTGACCGACCTCGTGCTCGGCACCGCGGCCATCAACCGCCCCGACTGACGCCCCCGCCCCCCGCGGCGGCATGATCCGGCCGGCGCGCCCCCTCCCGCGGGGCGCGCCGATTTAGGCGTTGACGGGTGCGGCGGGCATGCACAAGTCTGGGTCCGATCCCTCGGACGCGACCGGAGACCCGATGCGACACAGCCTGCCGCTGACGCCGCAGTTCTACGTGACGGCGCCGCAGCCCTGCCCGTATCTCGACGGGCGGCGCGAGCGGAAGCTGTTCACGGCCCTCCAGGGATCGGGCGCCGCGGACTTGAACGACAAGCTGTCGAAGCAGGGCTTCCGACGCTCGCAGAACGTGCTCTACCGGCCCTCCTGCGCGGACTGCTCGGCCTGCCTGTCCGCGCGCATCGTGGTCGGGGCGCACGAGCCTGGGCGCACCCAGCGGCGGATCGCCGCCCGCAACCGCGGCCTGCGCCGCGAGGTGAACTCGCCGTGGGCCACCGACGAGCAGTACGCCCTGTTCCGCCGCTACCTCGAGGCCCGGCACGGCGACGGCGGCATGGCCGACATGGACGTGTTCGAGTTCGCCGCCATGGTCGAGGAGACCCCGATCCGAACCCGCGTGATCGAGTACTGGGACGACGAGGCCGAGGATGGCCCCGCCCTCGTGGGCGTGTGCCTGACGGACGTGCTCGATGACGGGCTGTCCATGGTCTACTCGTTCTACGACCCCGGAGCCGGGCGCCGCTCGCTCGGCACCTACGTGATCCTCGATCACATCGAGATCGCCCGCGCCGCGGGCCTGCCTTACGTCTACCTCGGCTACTGGGTGCCGGGCTCCCCGAAGATGGGCTACAAGGCGGCGTTCCGGGCGCTGGAGATCTACAAGAACCACCGCTGGAGCCCGATCGGCGATCCGGTGGAGCACGCCGCCGAGATCCATCCCCTGTCGGTCGCGCCGATCGCGGAGCAGGTCGCGCAGATCGAGCTGCCGGAGCTGCGCTAGGGGCCGGTCAGGGGGCCAGCAGGACCGCCGACAGCGGGGCCGGCTGCACCACCTCCGCCCGACGCCCCAGCGCCCAGGAGTAGAGGCCCGTCACCGTCTCGGGCCGGGTCCGTCCCACGACCACCACGGTGCCGTCCTCCTCGGCCTCGAAGGTCGCGCGGTCGAGGAACCGGGCGATCACCGACGACCGCTGGTCGTCGTCGTCCAGCACGCGGTAGGCGGTGGCGGCGGGCACGCCCGCCTGCTCCGCCGCGGCGACGTCCGCGCCCGGAGGCGCCAGGAGGCCGCGCCCGGCTTCGGCGAGCGCCGGCAGGGCGCTGCCCTCCCCCACCCGGCCGTCCGGCGCGTCGACGAGCGCCGTGGTCTCGGGGAGGGCGTCCCCCACGGCGCGCAGGGCGTCCGCATCGCCGCCGGGGGGCATCGCGCTGCCGAGAAGCGCGACCTCGTGGCCGGCCTCGCGGTAGACCGCTGCGCGCGCGGCGGCGTCGGGCAGCGCGGGGTCGATGGCGAAAGTCACGGGAAAGTCGAAGGCCGCGAGCGCCTCGGGCTCCACGCCCGTGCCGTCGTCCACGAGCACCACCGCGAAGAGGGGTCGCCCGTCGGCCCCGTCGAAGGCGCCGGCGTAGCGCTGGATCGCGGGGCGGTCCGGGTCGTCTTCGCCGGCGCCCTCGCCGGTTTCGCCACCGCCGCTGGCCGCCTCGACGGGCTCGGACGGCGTGGGGGCGGCGTCCGCCGTCCCTTCGACCGGCACGTCCGCGACCGCGCCAGCATCCGCCTCGGGGCGTGGACGCGGTGCGACGACGCTCGCGGTGCGCGCCGGCGCCGGTTCGGCGGAGGGCGGCGTCGGCTCGGGGTCCGCCGCGTCCGGGGCTTCGGGGCGCGCGGCGTCCGGGGCGGGCGCTTCGTCGGCGCGGACCGCGAACTCCTCGCCCCGTGCGCTGTCGGACGGCGCTGCGAGACCCGGAGCCGCGGTCGCGGGCGAGTCCGCAAGGCTGGCCGATGTGGAACTGACGGGCGCCACGTCCGCGGGGGCGGGATCGAGAGCGTCCGGTCGGTCGCCTGCCTCGACCGGCGCGTCGGCGGAGGTCGCGACCGGGCCTTCGCCTTCGGGCGCGGGGCCGACCGGGGCCGGCGCGAGCACGGCCACCTCGAACGACGCCACCGCCGGCGCGGAGGGCTCCGTCGTGTCTTCCTGCGGACCCGGCGCGGCGGCCGCGTCGGAGGCGGCGGGCGCGAGGGGGACCGTCGCGGCCACCGGGGCGGCGTCCGCCTCCGCGGCTGGCGCGGCGGGCACGTCCTCGGATGCGGAGGGCGCGGTACGGCCCGGCGTCTCCACGTTCGCCACGATCGCGGAACCGTCGCCGCCTGTTCGGGCAAAGGACGGCTCGGGGTCGGCTTCCGCGCCGATCCCGCCGGGTGCAGCCTGAAGGGCGACCGCGGTGTCGGCCGAGGGAGCGGCGGGCTCCGCGTCGTCGGGGCCCAACGCCACCGCTTCGGGTGCGTCCGTGCCCGCGCGCGGCGTGCCGTCGGCTTCGGCCTCCGCCTCGGGGTCGAGGATCGGCACGGTCCGCTGAACGACGTCGTCGGCGGTCTCGCCCGCGTCCGCGCCCGGGGCGTCCGCGCCGGGGCGCGCGAAGGTGGCGGGCATCCCGTCCGACGGCGCCGCGGCACGCAGCTCCGGCGCCTCGTCGCCGCCCCCGGGGGGCCGCACGCCTTCCAGCGCCGCCACCACGTCGGGCGCGCGGGCGCTGCGGTCGCCGCGGTTCGGCGCATCGGGGGCAACCGCGTCGCCCGCCGCCGGCGGCTCCGTGCCGAGGGTCGAGGGCGCGTCCGACCGGGGCAGGACCGCGGCGCCTTCGCCCGAGAGCTGGCCGAACTCGGCGGTGCGCGGGGTCTGCGGGTCGGTGCGCGGCGGCATCGCCGCTTCCGTGCCGCCGCGGGGCGGCGGCGGGGCGACGAGCGCCACCGCGCCCACGAGCAGCACGGCGAGTCCGGCGGCGCTGGCTCCGCCGAGTGCGATGCTTCTGATCATCATCCGGTGGTCCCCCGTCGCCAGACGTTCCGCGCGCGGGGGTGGTTGACCCCGCCCCGCGGGCCCGTCCATCTATAGCCCGGCCTCGCGCAGCGGAACCCCCCGGCTCGCATGGCCCGGATGGGGTGTGGCCGTGCTACTGCTGATCGACAACTACGACAGTTTCACCTGGAACCTTGTGCACTACGTCGCCGAAAGCGGCGTCGAGGTGCACGTGATCCGCAACGACGAGATGTCCGCCGCCGAGGCGCTGGCGCTGCGCCCCGCGGCGGTGCTGCTCAGCCCCGGCCCCTGCGACCCGGACCGCGCGGGCATCTGCCTCGACGCCGTGCACGCCTGCGCCGACGCGGGCACGCCGCTGCTGGGCGTCTGCCTCGGCCACCAGGCCATCGGTCAGGCGTTCGGGGGGCGGATCGTGCGGGCGCGCGAGATCGTCCACGGCAAGCTCGGCAGCCTGAGTCACGACGGCACCGGGGTCTTCGAGGGCCTGCCCGAGCGGTTCGAGGCCACGCGATACCACTCGCTCGTGGTGGACCCGGACACGCTTCCCGCGGACTTGCGCGTGAACGCCCGGCTCGACGACGGCACGATCATGGGCCTGCGCCACGAGAACCTGCCGATCCACGGCGTGCAGTTCCACCCCGAGAGCATCGCGTCGGCCCACGGCCACGCGATGATCCGCCGGTTCCTCGACCTCGCCGCGGCGCCCGCATGACCGACATCAAGCGCCTGATCGCCGCCGCCGCCGAGCGGCCCCTCGCCCGCGCCGAGGCCGAGGAGGCCTTCGCCGCCTTCTTCGAGGGCGACGCGACCCCGGCCCAGATCGCGGGCTTCCTCATGGCCCTGCGCGTGCGCGGCGAGACCGTCGAGGAGATCGCCGCCGCAGCCTCGGCCATGCGCGCACGCATGCGACGCGTGGAGGCCCCCGAGGGCGCCATCGACATCGTCGGCACCGGCGGCGACGGCAAGGGCACGCTCAACATCTCGACGGCCGCCGCCTTCGTGGTGGCGGGCTGCGGCGTGCCGGTGGCCAAGCACGGCAACCGCAACCTGTCGTCGAAGTCGGGCGCCGCCGACGTGCTGGGGCAGATGGGCATCGAGGTCATGCGCGACGCGGCCTTCGCCTCCCGCGCGCTGCGCGACTGCGGCATCTGCTTCATGATGGCGCCGATGCATCACCCCGCCACGAAGCACGTCATGCCCGTCCGCGGCGAGCTGGGCACCCGCACGGTGTTCAACGCCCTCGGCCCGCTCACCAACCCCGCCGGGGTGAAGCGGCAGCTCACGGGGGCCTACTCGCTCGCACTGATCCGGCCCATGGCCGAGGTGCTCCAGTCGCTCGGATCCGAGGCGGCCTGGCTGGTTCACGGGAGCGACGGCACCGACGAGATCTCGATCGCCGGACCCACGCATCTGGCGGAGCTGCGGGGCGGCGCCGTGACCGAGCGCACCATCCGCCCGGGTGACGCCGGCCTTCCCACCCACTCCTTCGAGAGCATCGTCGGCGGCGAGCCCGAGGCCAACGGCCTGGCCTTCCGCGCGCTGATGGACGGAAAGGCGAGTGCCTACCGGGACGCGGTGCTCTTGAACGCCGCCGCGGCCCTCGTGGTCGCGGGCCGGGTGGCGGAACTGGGCGACGGCGTGCAGATGGCGGCGAAGTCCATCGACGACGGCGCGGCGTGGGACAAGGTCCGCCGCCTCGCCGCCCTGAGCCGCGAGGAGGCCGACGCATGAGCACGATCCTCGAGCGCATCCGCGCCTACAAGCTGGAGGAGGTGGCCGCCCGCAAGGCCGCCCGCCCCCTCGCCGAGATCGAGAAGGCAGCCACGGCCGCTCCCCCCGTGCGCCCCTTCGAGGCCGCCCTGCGCGCCCGCGCCGCGGACGGCTACGCGCTTATCGCGGAAATCAAGAAGGCCAGCCCGTCAAAGGGTCTGATCCGGGCCGACTTCGACCCGCCCGCCCTCGCCCGCGCCTACGAGGCGGGCGGCGCGGCCTGCCTCTCGGTGCTGACCGACGCGCCCAGCTTCCAGGGTCACGAGGACTTCCTCGTCGCCGCCCGCGCCGCCACCGCGCTGCCGGTGATCCGCAAGGACTTCCTCTACGACCCGTGGCAGGTCGCGGAATCGCGCAGCCTCGGGGCCGACTGCATCCTCGTCATCATGGCCAGCGTGTCGGATGCGGAGGCCGAGGCGCTGGTCGCCGCCGCCCGCCGGTGGGGCATGGACGCGTTAATCGAGGTCCACGACGGCGCCGAGCTGACCCGCGCGCTGCGCCTCGACTCGGCGCTCGTCGGCGTGAACAACCGCAATCTCAACACCTTCGAGACCGATCTTCAGACGACGCGCGACCTCGCCGCCCGCATTCCCGCGGACCGCCTGCTCGTCGCTGAGAGCGGCCTCTCCACCCCGGCGGACCTCGCCGACATGGCCCGCCACGGCGCCCGGACCTTCCTGATCGGTGAGAGCCTCATGCGGCAGGCCGACGTCGAGGCCGCGACCCGTGCGTTGCTCGCCGACCCGGTGCCCGCATGACTCTCACGCACTTCGACGAGGGCGGCGCGGCGCACATGGTGGACGTGTCGGGCAAGGCCACCACCGACCGCGTGGCGACCGCGGAGGGCTGGATCCGCATGAAGCCCGAGACGCTCGCGCTAATCGAGGGGGGAACCGCGAAGAAGGGCGACGTGGTGGGCGTGGCGCGCCTCGCCGGCATCATGGCCGCGAAGCGCACCAGCGACCTGATCCCGCTGTGCCACCCCCTGCCCCTGTCGAAGGTCTCGCTCGACCTGCGCGCCGACCCCGCGCTGCCGGGCCTTCGCATCACCGCCACGGTGGGCACCGCCGGGCGCACCGGCGTGGAGATGGAGGCGCTCACGGCGGCCTCGGTCGCGTGCCTGACGGTCTACGACATGGTGAAGGCGGCGCAGAAGGACATGGAGATCGGCGGCATCCGCCTCCTCGCGAAGTCGGGCGGCAAGTCGGGCGACTGGACCGCGTCGTGATTCCGGTCGCCGAGGCGCGCGCGCGCTTGCTGGCGCTGGTCGCGCCGGTGGGTGCCGAGACCGTAGCCTTGCGCCGTGCGGCAGGCCGCGTGCTGGCCGAGGCGCTGGTCGCGCGCGACGCCGCCCCGCCCTTCGACGCCTCCGCCATGGACGGCTACGCCGTGCGCGGCACGCCCGCGGTCGGCGACGGCTTCGCGGTGGTGGGCGAAGCGGCGGCGGGCGCGCCGTGGACCGAAACGCTGGAGTACGGGGAGGCGGTCCGCATCTTCACCGGCGCCCCGATCCCCGCGGGCGCGACCCGCGTCGTGATCCAGGAGGACGTGCGCCGTGTGGACGCGCGCATCGTGGTGGAGGCCCCGCAGGACGAGGCCACCCACGTGCGCCCCGCGGGCGGCGACTTCGCGGCCGGATACCGCTTCGATCCGCGCCGTCCCCTCGGTCCCGCCGACGTGGCCCTCGCGGCGGCGATGGGGTTCGACGCAGTGCCTGTACGCCGCCGTCCCGTGGTCGCGGTCGCCATGACGGGCGACGAGCTGCGCCACCCCGGCGAGGCGCTGACGCCCGGCGCCATCCGCGCATCCAACGGCTACGGCATCGCCGCCATGCTCGAGGCGGCGGGCGCCGAGGCGCGGCTCCTGCCCATCGCCCGCGACCGGGCGGAGAGCCTGCGGGACGTGCTGGCACTCGGTGCGGATGCGGACCTCGTCGTCACGGTCGGGGGGGCGTCGGTGGGGGACCACGATCTCGTGGCGGAGGTGGCGGGCGATGCGGGCCTCGATCTCGCGTTCCACAAGGTGCGGATGCGCCCGGGCAAGCCGCTGCTGGCAGGGCGGCTGGGAAACGCGGCGCTGGTGGGGCTGCCCGGCAACCCGGTCTCGGCCCTGGTCTGCGCGATGCTCTTCGTCGTGCCGATGGTGGAGCGGATGCTCGGACTGGACCCCGGACCGCGCATCAGGCGCGCGCCGCTCGCCGCGCCGGTCGGCCCGAACGGCCCGCGCGAGCACTATGCGCGCGCCACGCTGACGCCGGACGGCCTGCGCATCGCGGAGCGGCAGGACTCCAGCCTCCTCACGGTGCTCGCCGAAGCGGACGCCCTCGCGATACGCCCCCCGGACGATCCCGCGCGCGGGGCCGGCGAGGTGCTCGACTACGTTCCGCTTCGGCTAGTCTGACCGGATCCCAACGCCTCCGTACGAGCCCTCGGAAGCGGCCGTCCCGCCTCGTTGACACGAAACGGGAACCAACCTAGAACGGTTGCGAACACGGGCAGGACGGGAACACGACATGCTGACGCGCAAGCAACGGGATTTGCTGGCCTTCATTCACAAGCGGATGCAACGGGACGGCGTGCCCCCCTCGTTCGACGAGATGAAGGTGGCGCTGGACCTGCGCTCGAAGTCGGGCATCCACCGCCTGATCACCGCGCTCGAGGAGCGGGGCTTCATCCGCCGCCTCGCCCACCGGGCCCGCGCCATCGAGATCGTGCGCCTGCCCGACGACCTCGCGGCGCAGGGCGGCGGGGGTTTCCAGCCCCGGGTGATCGACGGCGACCGCCCCGACACGGCGCAGCCCGATGCCGCCTTGCCGTCCCGCGCGCGGCCCGTGGCCGTCGATGCGGTGGAGCTGGCCGTGATGGGCCGCATCGCCGCCGGTGTGCCGATCGAGGCGATCTCCGAGGTCTCGCACCACGTGGCCGTGCCCGGTCAGATGGTGGACCGCGGCGGCTCGCACTTCGCGCTCGAGGTCAAGGGCGACTCGATGATCGACGCGGGCATCAACGACGGCGACGTGGTGGTGATCCGGGAGCAGGACGCGGCCGACGACGGCGACATCGTGGTCGCGCTCGTCGAGGATCAGGAGGCGACGCTCAAGCGCTTCCGCCGCCGCCGCGGGATGATCGAGCTGGAGGCGGCGAACCCCGCCTACGAGACCCGCATCCTGCCCCCCGACAGCGTGCGCGTGCAGGGCCGGCTCGTGGGCCTGATCCGCAGCTACTAGGCCGCATCGGCGGGGGCGCGAGGGAGGCGCCGCCGCCGTGCCGCCGTGCCGGGGAGGTTCGGCGCGGCGGCTCCAGCGCACGACCGTTAGTCGTTTGCGCCCCGACCCGGACCGTCCCAAAGCCGTCCGTGCCCGGTCCAGGGTCGGCGGCCCTGCGCGGCGCGGGCGCTCCGCTCCACCCACCCGCCGCCGCTGCGCGCGAACGACAACGCCCCGCTTCGGCGCAGCGCGTCGATGCCGATCACGCGGCAGGGGGCGGCGTCGGGCGTCGGCTGGTCCGTCACCACGATCCCAGTGCACCCGTCCATCGACGCCGCGAGCGCGCGCTTGCCCCGCGCCACCGTGATCGCGAGGGCGTTCGCATTCGGGGTGCGACCCGCGGCGAACTCCTGTCCCGCCCCGTCGCCGTCGTTCTCCAGCCAGGCGCCCGCGACGAAGCCGGCCCCGCGCGGATGACTCAGCGCGCGGCCCTGCGGACCCAGCACGCCCACGAGACGCCCGTCGTCGCTGACGAGGATCGCGGGCCGCTCGACCTCGACCCAGAGCCACGTCGCCGCGAGGGCCGGCAACAGTGCCACCGCCCGCCATCGACCCGCGGCGGCGGCGCACCAAGCCATCGCCGCGCCGACCAGCGGCAGAACGGCGGCGGGCGGCGCGGGTACGCGGCTCGCCGCCTCGGGCCACGCGGCGACGGAACGGGCCACGCCGAGGATCCAGTCGATCCCCGCCCCGGCCACGGCCAGCGCAGGCGCCTCGAGACCCAGCGGCCAGAGCACGAAGGCTGCCAGCATTGACGGCATCACCACCGCGCCCATGGCCGGCACCGCGAGCATGTTCGCCACCAGCCCGTAGTGCCCGACCCGTCCGAAATGCGCGGCCGCGATCGGCGCCGTCGCCAGCCCCGCGACGAGCGACGAAATCACCAGCGCCACGACCCATCCCAGCGCGCCCCGTCGCCAACGCGGGTCCGCGCCGCGCAGCCAGCCGAAGGCGAGCACCAGCGCGCCGGTCGCGGCGAAGCTCATCTGGAAGCCGGGGCCGACGAGGCTCTCGGGGCGCCAGAGCAGCACCGCGAGCGCGGCGATGGCGACGGAGCGCATCGACAGGGCGCGGCGCCCGGCCAGGATCGCGCCCAGCATCACGACGGCCATCACGAAGGCCCGCTGCGTGGCGATGCCGCCGCCCGAGATCGCGAGGTAGCCCGCCGCCACGGGGAGGGCCGCCAGCGCCGCCCAGGCGCGGGTCGGATGCCGCAGCGCCACCGCGGGCCAGAGCGCCAGCCCGCCCCGCACCAGCCAGAACACGCAACCGACCAGCAGTCCCATGTGGAGGCCCGAGATCGCCAGGAGGTGCGCGAGGTTCGAGACACGCAGAGCCTCGACAGCGTCCTCCGGCAGCCCCGAGCGGTCGCCGGTGGTGATCGCCGCCGCCACCGCTCCCGCGGGATGCGGCATGCGTGCGTGCAGACCTTCCGCGAGATGGCGGCGCAGGCGGGCGACCTGCGCACCCTCGCGGGCCTCCTCCGCCAGCAGGAGCGGCGCACGCCCGTAGCCCAGGGCGCCGAGGCCGAGGAACCAGACGTGGCGCTGGAAGTCGAAGCCCCCAGGCTCCACCGGGCCGGGGGGCGGACCGAGATGCACGGTGGTCATCACGCGCATGCCCGGCAGCGGCTCCAGCGCGCCCGGCTCCTGCAGCGAGATGCGCACGCGGCGCGGCGTTCGTGCCGGTTCCATCCGGTCGAGGCGCACCCGGTCGAGAGTCAGCCGCGGCGCCCCCGAACCGGACCGGTCGATGCCCACGATCCGCCCCTCCACGGGGCCGTAGTAGCGGAAGGCGAGGACCGGACTGGCCACGAGGTTCGTGCGCAGTTGCGCCGCCAGCGCGCCTGCCAGCACCGCCGCCGCGAGCAGCCATAGCAGCCCGACGCTCGCCCAGGCGAGCCGGGCCGAGACCGCGAGCATGGCGGCGCCGAGGAGCATGGCCCCCGCCACCGCCGGCGACGGCTCCATCGGCAGCCCGAAGTAGAGCGCCACGCCCCCGCCGAACGCCGCCGCGACCCACGGCAGCCGCCGGCCGCGCAGGGCGTGGAGGCGCACGGCGAGGCGGTCCGATGCCCCCCCCTCGGGGGGCGTGATGTCGCCGGAGAGGGCCGTCACGTCGCCTCCGCTATCGCGTTGTCCCCCCGGGTCCCCGCGCCTAGAACCCCCCCGACCCTCGGCGCCGCAGGGTTAAGAATTCGTTACACGCGACCCCGGAGCCGCCCCCATGACCGCCGAAGCCCCCGCCCGTCCCGTCGTCACCCGCATCGCCCCCTCGCCCACGGGCACGATGCACATCGGCACGGCACGCACGGCGCTCTTCAACCGGCTGTTCGCGCGCCGTCACGGGGGCCGGTTCCTGCTTCGGATCGAGGACACCGACCGCGCGCGCTCCACGCCCGAGAACACCGAGGCGATCCTGCGCGGCCTGCGCTGGCTGGGGCTGGACTGGGACGGCGACGCGGTGAGCCAAGCGGAGCGTGCGGACCGCCACGTCGCGGTGGCGCACGAAATGCTGGAGGCCGGGCACGCCTACCGCTGCTTCTCCACCCAGGATGAGATCGAGGCGTTCCGCGAGGCCGCGCGCGCGGACGGCCGCTCCACGCTGTTCCGCTCGCCCTGGCGCGACGCGGACCCCGCCACCTTTCCCGACGCGCCCTCCGTGGTGCGCCTGCGCGCGCCGCGCGAGGGCGAGACCGTGATCGAGGATGCCGTGCAGGGCCGGGTTGTGACGCGCAACGACCAGCTCGACGACATGGTGCTGCTGCGCGGCGACGGCACGCCCACCTACATGCTCGCCGTGGTGGTGGACGACCACGACATGGGCGTGACCCACGTGATCCGGGGCGACGACCACCTGAGTAACGCCGCACGGCAGGCGCAGATCTACCGCGCGATGGGCTGGGCGGAGCCGGTCTGGGCGCACATTCCGTTGATCCACGGCGCCGACGGCAAGAAGCTGTCGAAGCGCCACGGGGCGACGGGCGTCGAAGAGTACGCGGCGATGGGCTATCCTGCCCGCGCCCTGCGCAACTACCTCGCGCGCCTGGGCTGGAGCCACGGCGACGCGGAGTTCTTCACCGACGCCGAGGCCGAGGCCTGGTTCGACCTGGAGGGAATCGGGCGCGCCCCGGCGCGGCTCGACCTGAAGAAGCTGGAGAACCTCAGCGGCCAGCACATCGCGGCGATGGAAGCCGACGAGCTCGTCGCAGCAGTGCTCGACTGGGCCGAACGTGCAGGCGAGGCCCCGGTGGACGCGGAGCGCCTCGCCCGCGCGGCGCCGCTGGTGCGCGATGCAGCGCGTACCCTGCCGCAGGCGCTGGAGCGGGCGCGGTTCGCGATGATCGACCGCCCGGTGCAGCCCGACGAGAAGGCGGCCAAGGCGCTGGATGCCGCGGCTTGCGGAATGTTGCGCGAATTGACGCCGCACCTGCATAATGCTAGCTGGACGCGCGACGCGCTGGAGGCTGCGGTCGGAGAGGTCGCCGCGGCTCATGGGGTCGGGCTCGGCAAGCTGGCCGCCCCGCTGCGCGCGGCCCTCGCCGGACGGACCGCAACTCCCAGCGTCTTCGACATGATGACGGTGCTGGACCGCGACGAGACGCTGGCCCGCATCGAGGACGCCGCCGCCCGGGCCTGATCCCGGAGCCTGGCACCCGCGGCGCGCGAGGCGCGCCGGACGCAACGTTTCATGCGGTTTTCGCCGCGATCCGACCGGAAAGGACACCCATGGCCGAGACCGAGAACACCGCCAAGCTGCAGCTCCACGGCAAGGAATACGACCTGCCGGTGCTGCAGCCCTCCGCCGGCCCCGACGTGCTCGACATCCGCAAGCTCTACGGTCAGGCGGGCGTGTTCACCTACGATCCCGGCTTCACCTCCACCGCCGCCTGCGAGAGCGCGATCACCTACATTGACGGCGAGGAGGGGGTCCTGCTGCACCGCGGCTATCCGATCGATCAGCTGGCCGCGAAGTCGCACTATCTCGAGGTCTGCTACCTCCTCCTCTACGGCGAGCTGCCGTCGGCGACGCAGATCGAGGACTTCGAGACCCGCGTCACGATGCACACGATGCTGCACGAGCAGATGCAGTACTTCTTCCGCGGCTTCCGCCGCGACGCGCACCCCATGGCGGTCATGGTGGGCGTGGTCGGGGCGATGGCGGCCTTCTATCATGATAGCACTGACATCAACGATCCGTGGCAGCGCGAGGTCGCCTCGATCCGCCTGATCGCCAAGATGCCGACGATCGCGGCCTGGGCCTACAAGTACTCGGTGGGCCAGCCCTTCGTGTACCCGCGCAACGACCTCGATTACGCGGCCAACTTCCTGCACATGTGCCGCGCCGTGCCGGCCGAGCCCTACCACGTCGATCCGATCCTGGCGCGCGCCATGGACCGCATCTTCACGCTCCATGCGGACCACGAGCAGAACGCCTCGACCTCGACGGTGCGTCTCGCCTCGTCTTCGGGCGCCAACCCCTTCGCCTGCATCGCCGCCGGCATCGCCTGCCTCTGGGGGCCCGCCCACGGCGGCGCCAACCAGGCGTGCCTGGAGATGCTGCGCGAGATCGGCACCGTGGACCGGATCCCCGAGTTCATCGCCCGCGCGAAGGACAAGTCGGACCCGTTCCGCCTGATGGGCTTCGGCCACCGGGTCTACAAGAACTTCGACCCCCGCGCGACGGTGATGAAGGAAAGCGCCGACGAGGTGCTCGACCTGCTCGGCGTCGAAAACAACCCCACGCTTCAGGTCGCCAAGGAGCTGGAGCGACAGGCGCTCGAGGATCCGTACTTCGCCGACAAGAAGCTGTTCCCGAACGTGGATTTCTACTCGGGCATCATTCTCGAGGCGATGGGATTCCCCACCTCGATGTTCACGCCGATCTTCGCGCTGTCGCGCACGGTGGGCTGGATCTCGCAGTGGAAGGAGCAGCTGAGCGATCCGGCGCTCAAGATCGGGCGCCCGCGCCAGCTCTATACCGGCGCGACGCAGCGCGACTACGTCGAGGTCGAGGACCGATGAAACCTCGGAAGGCCCCGTCCCCGGACGGGGCCTTCCGCCTTCACGGACGGCTTCGGGCGAAACGCGCCGTTTCCCCACGCCCCCTTCCTCCGCCCCTCTGCACCGCGTATCGTGTTGATCTTGCGTGGGGGCGCGTTCCGGGGTGACCATGTCCGCATCCGATCCGCCCGGGGCCGCCTCGCGGTGCCCGTTCCTCGCCAAACTCTCCGAGATGCCGCGCCTCACCGAGGCGCGCTACGAGGATGGCCTCGGCGCGCTCTACGAGGGCGCCGACCCCATGGAGATCGCCCAGAAGGTTTTCGACCAGGAGGTGTCGACGCCCGAGCCGGGCGGCGCCAACGCCCTGTTCACCACCTGGGGTCAGTTCATCGACCACGACATGACGCTCGTCTCGGACCGGGGCGAGGAGATCATGGACTCCTCGGCCTTCCCGCACGGCGTCCACCGCTCCGAGTACCGCCACGACAGCGGGGCCGACGGTCCGCGCGAGTACGCCAACATCGTCACGCCCGAGATCGACGGCTCCATGATCTACGGCTCCACCGCGGGGCGGGCGGCGGACCTGCGTGCCTTCGAGGGCGGGCGCCTCGCCATGCGCGAGGGGGCCGACGGCGAGTACGACCTCCTGCCCTTAGCCGCCGACGACCAAGTGATGGCGGGGAACGAGGATGGCGAGGACGACGGCATCGCGCTGGCCGGCGACGTGCGTGCCTCCGAGAACCCCAACCTCCTGTCGCTCCACACCCTCTGGGCGCGCGAGCACAATCACTGGGCCGACCGCCTTGCCGCCGAGAACCCGGACTGGACCGATCAGGAACTCTACGAGGCGGCTCGGTCTGTGGTCGAGTACGAGATCCAGAAGATCACCTACGAGGAATGGCTGCCGCGCCTCCTCGGCGAGGCCGCGCCCGCCGACCTCGACCACGACCCGGACGTGGACACCAGCGTCTCGCTGGAGTTCTCCACCGCCGCCTTCCGCTTCGGCCACACCCTCGTCGCCTCCTCGCTGGAGCGGCGCGACGACGACGGAACCATGTCCGAGGGCGGGGCCGTCTCGCTGATGGACGCCTTCTTCGACCCCTCGCTGGTGAACGGGCACGGCATCGACGAGCTGCTGCGCGGCATGGGCGCCCAATCCGCCGAGGCGCTCGACGCCAAGGTGGTGGACGACCTCAACTTTTTCCTCACCACCCCCGAGGGCGTCGCGGGCTTCAGCCTGCCGGCGCTCAACCTCATGCGCTCCGCCGATCACGGGATGGGCTCCTACGTGGACGTGCGAGCGGCCCTGCTGGGCGATATCGACCCCGCGGCGCTGGACCCGACGGACTTCTCGGTCATCACCCCCGACGCGGAGCTGCAGGCGCAGCTCGCCTCGGTCTACGGCACCGTGCACGAGGTGGACCTCTGGGTCGGCGGGCTGGCCGAGGCGCCCGCGCCCGGCGCCATGACGGGTCCGCTCTTCACTCACATCATCGCCGGCCAGTTCTCGGCCGCCGCCCGGGGCGACGAGACCTTCGGGCAGCTCTCCGACCTCCTCGGCCCCGAGATCGCCGCCGAGGTCGAGGCGCAGACCCTCGCCGACGTGATCGTCCGCAACACTGAGATCGACCACTTCTCGGCCGACCCGTTCCAGGTGGCGCCCCCGGGCCTCGCAGACGCCTGCCCCAAGGGAACCGACGGCGCGGACCTCCTGGAGCTGATCTCGGCGCGCGCCTGCGCGGACGTCCACCTCGGGGGCGGCGACGACACGGTCACGGCGGTGGGAGGCACGCGCTTCGAAGGCGACCTCGTGCTCGGGCGCGGCGACGACGTGGCGCAGCTGTCGTCCGGCTCGGTCGCGGGCGCAATCCGCGGCGGCGGCGGGAACGACGCGATCAAGCTGTCGGGCACGGCGCGGGCGGGCGAGATCCGCGGCGGCGCGGGCGACGACGTCGTCGTCGTCTCCGGCAAGGCCGCCGTGGGGTGGGTCGACGCGGGCGACGGGCACGACACGGTGGCGGTGGGCGAACACGCCGCCGTGGACGCGGTCGACCTCGGCGCGGGCGACGACCTCGCCCTGCTGGACGGCCCCGGCGTCGGGACGATCCGGGGCGGCGCGGGCCGCGACACGCTCGCGGTGCGCGGTGGAACCATCCGCTACGACGACGGCTCTGCCACGGACGGAACCGTGGAGTGGCGCGGCGGGGGCGCGACCCGGTTCGAGAGCTTCGAGAAGGCCACCGCCGTGCCCTGCTTCACAGCAGGCACGCTGGTGGTCACGGCGCTCGGCAAGCTCCCCATCGAGACCCTGCGCCCCGGCGCGCGCGTCCTGACGCTGGACCACGGGTTGCAGCGCGTCCGATGGGTCGGCCGCACCGAGGTCGCCGCCGAGGGCCGCTTCGCCCCGATCCGCATCGACGCCGGGGCGCTGGGAAACACAAGGTCGCTCGCCGTCTCTCCTCAGCACCGGATGCTGCTGGCGTCGGCCCACGCCGCGCTGCTGTTCGGCGCCGAGGACGTTCTGGCGCCCGCGCTCGCCCTCGTGGGCCGGGCCGGGATCGCCCGCGCCGCGGGTGGAATCGTGACCTACGTCCACGTGCTGTTCGACCGCCACGAGATTGTGCTTGCGGAAGGCATCCCGTCCGAGAGCTTCCACCCCGGCGCGGCGGTGCTGTCGGGAATGAACGGGGCCGCGCGCGACGAGGTGCTGGCGCTGTTCCCCGCCCTGCGGACCCGGGGCTACGGCGCCCCGGCCCGGCCCGCCTTGCGGGCGCGCGAGGCGCGCCTGCTCGCACGCCTCGACTGAGCTACATCCGGCCCGAGTCGATGTAGTGCATATGGAGGCGTTGCAGCGCGATCCGCAGCACCACCTTGCCCGAGCGGGCCGCCCAGCCCATGCGCTTCTCGGCCGCCTCGATCCCCTCGAGGTAGCAGCATACCCGCAGGGCCACGTCGCCGAGGCCCGGTCCCAGCGCGCGAAGCGCCGCGGCCACCTGCGCGCGGGCGTCCGACGGCCCCTCGCAGGGCCCGCGGGCGCCGAAGTCGCCGCGCGTCCCGGCGGTGAGGAACCGCTCCCAGTTCTGCCCGAGCCGCGGCCCCATCTGCGCGGCCTCGAAGTCGCCGCGCAGCGTCTCGCCGGCGACGAGCAGGTCGCGCGGGAGGAAGGGCCGCCCGTCCCGGTCCTTGCGCCGCGCCAGCGCGCCCAGCGGCGATTCCGCGAGGTTCACCCGCAGCGTCTCGTCGCCCTCGGCGCCGGGGCGGGTGATCTCCGCGTAGTCGCCCTGCTGCGCCAGGAACGGCGAGTGCGCCTCCGCCATGCCCCGCGCCTCCGTGCGCCGGGCGCGGTGCTCGCCCAGCAGGCGGCGCAGCGCGGCGCGGCCCGCGTCGGTGATCCGGTAACGGGTGACCCGACCCGCCTGCGTGCACCGGACCCAGTCCTTGAGCACGAAGGCCTGCGCCACCGGCCGGGGCAGCGTGGCTATGCGCGCGGGATCCCCCGCACCACCCCCCCGCAGCACGGCGGCCTGCGGCATGCCCTGCGCGACGGCGAGGAACGCATCCCCCTCGCAGAGCCGGCGCAGGACGCGGCGCGCCTCGCGGTCCAGCGTCTCGTCGTCGAGCAGTTCGGCACGCGGGGGTAGCATGGACATCGAATGGGACCTCTCGGGTTGCAGGACTTCGGCGGCGCGCGCGAGGCGCTCGAGGGCGTCGTCCACGTTGGGATCGTCCCGCATCGCCTCGACGCGACGGACCTTGCGCATCACGGTCGCCGCCGAACACCCCCCCTCGTCGGCGACGTCGCGCAGCGGGCGACCGCCGCAGGCATGGGCGATGTAGAGGCGCGCGGCTTCGGGAACCCAGCGCGGCAGGACGGGGGATTCGGCGGTCGACGGGCGGGGCATGGAGAACGATTCCAGTTCGCGGAACAGCCCGGCCAAACAATCCCCGATTGGTTACCAGAATGTTAAATCGCCCGCTGCGCGAGCCGTTTGCTAACCGGGGGTTAACGGCGATCGGCCACCGCGCGCGCCTGCCCCGAATCCTGAAACACCAGCCCCGGCGCGCCCAGTCTCTGCGGCATCCACAGCCCCCGGGAGACCGCGATGCCGACCGACGAAGACACCCTTGCCCGCCTCCGCCGCCCTGCCATGATGGTGGCAGCAGCCCGCCACGGCGCGGCGCTCTACCGCCGTCGCCGCGACCTGCGCCGGATGCTGCGCGTCGCGATTCCGCCGACCCCCCGCCTCGCGCTGGAGCGGCTCGTGCCCATCGAGGCGGAGCTGGAGATGCGCCGCCGCACCCGGGCCAAGGGCTACAGCGTCGCGCGCCACGTCGACATCCTCGCGGCGCTCATGGCCGAGGCGGTGGCGCTGCGGACCGCCCGGGGCTGAGGCCACTCACCGCGCGCTACATCACGGCGTCGGGCAGCGATTCCTTGCGGCGCGCGACGAAGGCCAGCAGGCCCTCGCGCGTCGCGGGGTCCATGGGCGGTTCCTCGTAGGCCGCCAGCAGCTTCTCCTTGCGCGCGGTGGCGAGCGCCCGCGTGTCGCGCCCGCCTTCGTCGGCCCAGGTCTCGTAGGGCTTGTAGTCCAGCAGCTCCGAGCGCCAGAACGCCTCCTTGAAGCGTGCTTGGGTATGCGCGGCACCGAGGTAATGCCCGCCCGGTCCCACCTCGCGGATCGCGTCCAGCGCGTCAGGGTCGGCGGCGACGCCCGCGGCCATGCGGTGCAGGATGCCGAGCTGGTCGGCATCCATCACGAACTTGTCGAAGTCGGCGACGAGCCCGCCCTCGAGCCAGCCGCAGGCGTGGAGCATGAAGTTCACGCCCGCGAGCAGTCCTGCGTTCAGCGAGTTCGCCGTCTCGTAGGCCGCCTGTGCGTCGGGAAGCTTGGATCCGCAGAAGCTGCCGGCGGAGCGGTAGGGAAGGTTCATCCGCCGCGCGAGCTGCCCCGCCCCGTAGGTGATCTGCGCCGCCTCGGGCGTGCCGAAGGTGGGCGCGCCGCTTCCCATGTCGATCGAGGTCACGAAGGCGCCGAAGATCACCGGCGCCCCGGCGCGCACGAGCTGGCTGTAGGCCACGCCCGCCAGCACCTCGGCCAGCACCTGCACCAGCGTACCCGAGACGGTCACGGGCGCCATCGCGCCGCCCACGATGAAGGGCGAGACGATGCAGGCCTGGTTGGCGGCGGCATAGACCTCGAGAGCGCCCATCATCACCGAGTCGAAGGTCAGCGGCGAGTTGATGTTGATCAGCGAGATCATCGCCGTGCGGTCGTCCAGCCCGCCGAACAGGATGTCGGCCATGGCGACCGAATCGTCCGCCCGGCTCGGCTCGGTCACCGATCCCATGAACGGCTTGTCGGTCAGCGTCATGTGCGCGAGCAGCATGTCGAGGTGGCGCTTCGAGACGGGAACGTCCGTGGGCTCGCAGACCGTGCCGCCCGAATGGTGGAGCCAGCGGCACATGTGCCCGAGCTTCACGAAGGTCTCGAAGTCGGCCATCGTGGCATAGCGTCGTCCGCCCGCGTCGCGCACGAAAGGCGGGCCGTAGACCGGTGCGAGCACGAGGTTGCGCCCGCCGATCTCGACCGACTTCGCGGGGTTGCGGGCCACTTGCGTGAACGTGGACGGCGCCGTGCCGCAGAGCTTGCGGGCCAGGCCGCGCGGGATGCGGACCCGCTCGCCGCGCACGTCCGCGCCGGCCGCGCGCCAGCGGTCGAGGGCCGCAGGATTGTCCACGAATGCGACGCCGATCTCCGCAAGCACGGTCTCGGCTTCGTACTCGATGGTCTCTAGCGCCTCGTCGTCCAGGATCTCGAAGTCGGGGATGCGGCGGACGATGGTGGGCGCGGTCTCCACGTTCATCGTACCGCGCTCGGCCCGCCGCGCCGCGCCGCCGCCGCCGCGCTTCCTGCGCGCCTGTTCCATGCCGTGCCCTCCGGGGTTCCCTCGCCGTGGCGGATACCCCGCGCGCACCGCGCACGGATGCCCGGTTTGCGGCGCCCCGCGGCCGTTCCCGACATGGGCGCCGCTTGCGACCGCGCCCCCGCGCGGCTACCCCGCCCCCATGGAACACGCCCCCGGCACGCCCGACCCCGCCCAGCACCAGCGCCTGCTGATCGTCGACTTCGGCTCGCAGGTGACGCAGCTGATCGCCCGCCGCCTGCGCGAGCTGCGCGTCTACTGCGAGATCCACCCGTTCCATAAGGTGGATGCCGCCTTCCTGCGCGATTTCGCTCCGGAGGCGGTGATCCTGTCGGGCGGTCCGGCGTCGGTGCCCGACGAGGGCTCGCCCCGCCCGCCCGCCGAGTTGTTCGAGATGGGCGTGCCGGTGCTGGGCATCTGCTACGGGCAGCAGGTGATGCAGGCGATGCTGGGCGGTGAGGTGCGGCGCGGCGAGGGCACAGCCGAGTTCGGCCGCGCCTTCGTGGTCCGCGACCGCGAGACGCCGCTGCTGGAGGGCTGGTCGGAGCGCGAGCAGGTCTGGATGAGCCACGGCGACCACGTCAGCCGCCTCGCTCCGGGCTTCGAGGTAGTCGCCACCTCGCCCGGCGCCCCCCTCGCCGTCACCGCCGACGAGGCGCGCCGCTTCTATGCCGTGCAGTTCCACCCCGAAGTGCACCACACCCCCGGCGGCGCCACCCTTCTGGGCAACTTCGTGCGCCTCGCCGGCTTCCGCGGCGACTGGACCATGGGGGCCTACCGCGAGCAGGCGATCGAGGCGATCCGCGCGCAGGTGGGCGATGCCAAGGTGATCTGCGGCCTCTCGGGCGGCGTCGACAGCTCGGTCGCCGCGGTGCTGATCCACGAGGCCATCGGCGACCAGCTGACCTGCGTTTTCGTGGACCACGGCCTCCTGCGCGAGGGCGAGGCCGAGGAGGTCGTGGAGATGTTCCGCGACCACTACAACATGCCTTTGATCCACGCCGACGAGCAGGCGCTGTTCCTCGATGCCCTCGACGGCGTCTCGGACCCCGAGACCAAGCGCAAGACCATCGGGCGGCTCTTCATCGACGTGTTCCAGAAGCACGCGGGCGCGGTGGGCGGCGCCGAGTTCCTGGCGCAGGGCACGCTCTATCCGGACGTGATCGAGAGCGTCAGCTTCTCGGGCGGGCCCTCGGTGACGATCAAGTCGCACCACAACGTAGGTGGCCTGCCGGAAAAGATGGGACTGAAGCTGGTCGAGCCGCTGCGAGAGTTGTTCAAGGACGAGGTCCGCGCCCTGGGCCGCGAACTCGGCCTGCCCGCCAGCTTCATCGGCCGCCACCCCTTCCCCGGCCCCGGCCTCGCGATCCGCTGCCCCGGCGAGATCACCCGCGAGAAGCTGGCGATCCTGCGCCGGGCCGATGCGGTCTACATCGATCAGATCCGCCGCCACGGCCTCTACGACGAGATCTGGCAGGCCTTCGTTGCCATCCTACCAGTCCGCACCGTGGGCGTGATGGGCGACGGGCGTACCTACGACTTCGCCTGCGCCCTGCGCGCGGTCACATCGGTCGACGGCATGACCGCCGACTACTACCCCTTCACCCACGAGTTCCTCGGCGAGACGGCGACGCGGATCATCAACGAGGTGCCGGGGATCAACCGGGTGACCTACGACATCACGTCGAAGCCCCCGGGCACGATCGAATGGGAGTGACTTTGCGAAGGCAAAGTCACTCGGTGGCAGGGTGATGGTCGCGCAGCGACCGTCACGGCCACACCGCGCAGACGAGGGCGGTGGTTCATTCCCGCGCCACGCTTGGCGTTAAGGAGCACGCCCCGGCCCTGAGCCGGGACCTCCGGGTTCCGTCGACGCTCCGCTGCGGCATAGGGCACCAACCGACCCCCGAGGTTCCGGCGCATGGCCGGGGCGCGGTACCGCCGCCCTACAAGACAACCCGCGCGGGCCGCTCCGCAGCCACCGGCATCGCACGCCCGATCAGCCACGCCTCCGGCAGCACCACCGTCCCGTAGCCCAACCCCCGCGCCTCGCGGTCCAGCCGCGCCGCGCGGAATGCCTCGCGTGCCTCGCCGCCCAGCGCGGCGGCCTGCGCCAGCACCGCCGTCTCCTCCGCGAAGGCCCGCGCCTGCGCCTCGTCCAGCGCGCCGGGGGCGAGCCAGCCTTTCCACCGCGCCAGGGCCGGGTCGCCCTCCAACGCGCCGTCGAGCCACGCCACCAGCGCCTCCACCGCCGCGCGTTCCCTTGCGAGCACGCGCAAGAGGTCCAGCGCGATCACGTTGCCCGAGCCCTCCCAGATGGCGTTCAGCGGCGACTGGCGGAACAGGCGCGCCATCGGCCAGTCCTCGACGAAGCCGTTGCCGCCGTGCGCCTCCATCGCCTCCTGCACCACGCCGGCCTGCCGCTTGCAGACCCAGTACTTCGCAGCCGGCACCAGCGCGCGGGCGAGCGGGCTGACCGCGTCCACCTCGGCGGCGCAGCGCATCATGAGGGCCACCGCGGCCTCCACCTCGAGGCAAAGGTCGGCCAGCAGCGCGCGCATGGCCGGCTGGTCCACGAGCCGCCGCTGGAACGCCGTGCGGTGCGCCGCGTGGTGCAGCGCGCGCGTGACGGCCATGCGCATCCCCGCCGCCGATCCGGCCACGCAGTCGAGCCGTGTCGCCATCACCATCGGCATGATCGCGGCGACCCCCCGCCCCTCCTCGCCCACCAGCTCGGCCCGTGCGCCGTCGTACTCGATCTCGGCGGAGGCGTTCGAGCGGTCGCCCAACTTCGGCTTCAGCCGCTGGAGGCGGATGGCGTTCGCACCCTCGTCGGTCCAACGGGGCACCAGGAAGCATGACAGGCCCGCCTCGGTCTGCGCCAACGTCAGGAACGCGTCCGACATGGGCGCGGAGCAGAACCACTTGTGCCCATGAAGGCGCCACGTCGCCCCATCGGCCTCGGCGCGGGTGACGTTGGCCCGCACGTCCGAGCCCCCCTGCCGCTCGGTCATGGCCATGCCGATCGTCGCGGCCCGCTTGCCGTCCGCGGGGACCGCGCGGGGGTCGTAGGCGGGCTCGCAGGCGAGCGGCGCCCATGTCGCGGCGATCTGTGGTGCGGCGGGCAGCGCGGCCTGCGCGGCGTGGGTCATGGACATCGGGCACACCACGCCCGCGTCGGCCTGCGTCATCAGGTAGAGCAGCGCGGCGTGGGTGGCGTGGGTGCCGCCCTCCTCCCACGCGGCCGAGGCCACGCCGCCCTCCAGCCCCAGCGCCATGAGGTCGTGGTAGGCGGGGTGGAACTCGACCGCGTCGATGCGGCGGCCGAAGCGGTCGTGGGTGCGCAAGGTCGGTGGGTTCTCGTTGGCGAGGCGCGACCACTCTCGTGCCTCGCCCCGCCCCGCCCGGAGGCCGAAGGCGCGCAAGCGGTCTGCGTCGGCGCCTGCGGCGGCGATTCCGTCGCGGAGGGCGGCGTCGCCTGCCGCGAGGTCCACGTCGCCGAGGCGCGGGGGCTGGTTGAGGACTTCCATCACCGCCCCCGGAACAGGCCGCCCAGCACGCCGCGCACCAGCGCCCTTCCTGCGCGGCTGCCGACGGAGCGGGCCATGGACTTCGCGAAGGCCTCGCCGACCGAGTCGCCCCGGCGCCCCCGCGACGACGAGCGGCCCACCCGTTCGCCCGACCAGCGGCGCCCGGCACTGTGCTCACGCTTCGCCGCATCGGCCTCCCGCTCCTCCGCCGCCTCGGCCTGCTCCGCGGCCTCGGCCGCGGCCTCGGCACGGCGTGCGAGCACCTCGAACGCGCTGTCCCGGTCGCGCGGGGTCTCGTACTTGCCTGCCATCGGCGAGGCCGCGATCACGGCAGCCCGCTCGGCGTCCGTGATCGGGCCGAGCTGCGAAGCCGGGGGGCGGATCAGCGTGCGCTCGGCCACGCCGGGCACGCCCTTCCGCTCCAGGAGCGAGGTGACGGCCTCGCCCACGCCCACCTCGCGGATCGCGTCCTCGACGTCGAAGCGGGGGTTCTCGCGGTAGTTGCCCGCCGCCTGCCGCAGCGCGCGCTTGTCCTTGGCGGTGAAGGCGCGCAGGGCGTGCTGGATGCGGTTGCCAAGTTGGCCGAGCACGTCCTCGGGCACGTCCTCTGGGTTCTGGGTCACGAAGTAGACGCCCACGCCCTTGGAGCGGATCAGCCGCGCCACCTGCTCCACCTTATCGACCAGCGCCTTTGGGGCATCGTCGAACAGCAGGTGCGCCTCGTCGAAGAAGAACACCAGCCGGGGGCGGTCCGGATCGCCCACTTCGGGCAGCTCCTCGAACAGCTCCGACAGGAGCCAGAGCAGGAACGTGGCGTAGAGGCGCGGGCTGCCCATCAGCCGACCTGCGTCGAGGATGCCGATGCGGCCCCGCCCGTCGGGGTCGGTGCGCAGCATGTCCGCCAGTTCCAGCGCCGGCTCGCCGAACAGCCGCTCGCCGCCCTGCGTCTCGAGAACGAGGAGCGCGCGCTGGATCGCACCGACGCTGGCAGTCGAGACGTTGCCGTAGCGCGCCGAAAGGTCCTTCCGGCGCTCGTTCACTGCCACCAGCAGCGCCTGGAGGTCTTTCAGGTCCAGGAGCGCCAGCCCCTCCTCGTCGGCAAGGCGGAAGGCGATGTTGAGCACCCCCTCCTGCACGTCCGTCAGCTCAAGCAGGCGGGCGAGCAGGAGCGGCCCCATCTCGGAGACGGTGGTGCGGACGGGATGGCCCCGCTCGCCCCAGAGGTCCCAGAAGGTGACAGGCGCGGCACAGTAGGCGAGGTCGAGCCCGATGGTCGCCGCGCGCTCCGCGAAGGCGCCGTGGAGGGGGTGGGACGCGCTGCCCGGCACCGCCAACCCCGCGAGGTCGCCCTTCACGTCCGACAGGAAGACCGGCACGCCCGCCTCCGAGAAGCCCTGGGCGAGGACCTGAAGGGTCACCGTCTTGCCCGTGCCGGTCGCCCCGGCGACGAGGCCGTGGCGGTTGGCATAGCGCAGGAGCAGGTGCTGCGGCTCGGCGTGGTCCGCTCCGCCCCCGCCCACGAAGATCGCCCCGTCATCCATCGCCCGCCTCGTTCGCCGTTCGTTAACCTCCTCGTGGCATAGCAGGTGCCGGGTCCGGCGCACAGTTCGGGCGAACCGGTCCCATCCTCCCTGTCGACTGGCCGCGCGGGCTTCCCGCGCGGCTCTTTTCGCGCCGACCCGACGTGCCCTGCACCTGTCCCTCGCACGCGAAAAGTGAATTGACGTGCCGCCCCGCGTTGATAAAGTCGCGCCACAACAAGTCGGCCAGTCCGACGGGGAGAATACGAACACGAAAAAGGGCCCCGTCTGCGGGCCCTTTTTCCTGTCCGATCCCCCCCTGCCGTCCGTTCCCCCGCCATGCTATCGGACCGCCGATCCGCTCTCATGCAGCCATCTGGAGACATCGAATGACTGCCCTCACCCGCGTTCTCGCCGCATGCGCGCTCGGGCTGCTGCCCCTGCAGGCCACCGCGCAGGACACCAATGCCGACGAGACCCCGCCCGCGGCCGAGCAGCCCGCGCCCGTGGCCGAGCCCGGCACCACCGCCGAGACCGACGACACCCCCGCGCCCGCCGGGGACGATACGATGACGCCGGCCCCCGGCGGCGCGCTCGCCACGGGCGAGACGCTGGGTGCCGCGCCCGAGGCCGCGGGCGCGTCCGAGGAGCCGCCGATCTACGTGCGCGAGACGCATGGCGACTTCGAGGTCCGCTGCCTGCGCGCCGCCGATGGCCAGGAAGACCCGTGCCAACTGTTCCAACGGCTCGAGGACCAGCAGGGCAATCCGACCGCGGACGTGAACTTCTTCGACCTGCCGGACGGCGCCGAGCTGGCTGGCGGTGCCACGATCATCACGCCGCTGTCGACGCTGCTGACCGCCCAGGTGACCCTGTCGATCGACGGCGGGCAGGCGCGGCGCTACCCGTTCGCGTTCTGCGACGGTGGCGGCTGCTATGCCCGCCTCGGCTTCACCGCCGACGACATCGCGCGCTTCCGCCGCGGGGCCATGGCGCGGATCGTGGTGGTGCCCGCGCTCGCGCCCGACCAGCCGGCGGAGCTCGACCTGTCGCTGCGCGGGTTCACCGCGGGGTACTCAGCCGTCGAAGTGGACGGCTGACGCCGCCACCTCTCTGCGATGCGAACGCCCGCCCCTTCGGCGGGCGTTCCGCATTCAGGGGGCCCGGCGCAGGGCGAGAACGCTGTTGGCGCCGCCGAAGGCGAAGGCGTTGCTGAGGCAGGCCGCGACGTCCGCCTCGCGCGCTTCGTTCGGCACCACGTCCGCGAGGCAGTCCGGGTCCGCCACCTGCCAGTTCGCGGTGGGCGCGATCACGCCCTCGCGCAGGGCCATAAGGCAGGCGAGCAACTCGATCGCCCCGGTGGCGCCGATGCAGTGGCCGTGCATGGCCTTGGTGGACGACACGGGGGGCGGCGCAGCGCCGAACACGGCGCGGATCGCGGCGCTCTCGGTGCGGTCGTTTGCCGCCGTGCCGGTGCCGTGGGCGTTCACGTAGCCGACCCCCTCGGGCGCCAGCTCCGCGTCGCGCAGGGCCGCCCGCATGGCCCGTTCGGCGCCCGCCTGCGAGGGCTGCACGATGTCGTGGGCGTCCGAGTTCATGGACGCGCCTGCCAGCTCGGCCAGCACCTCCGCGCCCCGCGCCCGCGCCGCGTCCATCCGCTCCAGCACGAACACCGCCGCCCCCTCGCCCTGCACCATGCCCGAGCGGTTGGCCGAGAACGGGCGGCAGGTGTCGGCGCTCATCACGCGCAGGCCTTCCCACGCCTTCACGCCGCCGAAGCACAGCATCGCCTCGGCGCCGCCTGCCAGCACCACGTCCGCCTGCCCCGTCCGTATCAGCCACATGCCCTGCGCCAGCGCGTGGTTCGAGGAGGCGCAGGCGGTGGCTACGGTGAGGGACGGCCCCAGCAGGCCCCAACGCATCGACAGATGCGCGGCGGCGGCGCTGTTCATCAGCCGCGGCACGGTGAAGGGATGCACTCGGTCTCGCCGGGCCTCGTAGACCGCGCGGTAGGCATCGTCGGAGGTGGTCAGCCCCCCGCCGGAGTTGCCGAGCACCACCGCGCCCCGCTCGCCCAGCGCGCTGGCGTCGAGACCCGACTGGGCCACCGCCTCGGCGGCCGCGACGAGGGCGAACTGCGCGTAGCGGTCGAGGAGGCTCAGCGTACTCCGATCGAGATGGGCGGCGGGATCGAAGCCGCGCACCTGCGCGCCGACCGGCGCGGCGAGGCGCTCGGCGTCGCGGATCTCCAGCGGGCCGATGGCGGAGCGGCCCTCGCGCATGGCCCAAAGCGTCGCAGGCACGTCCGCTCCCAGCGCGTTCACCGTCCCCGCGCCGGTGATCGCGACCCGCGGCCACGCGGTCATGCGGATTGCTGCGCCCGGAGCTGCCGCACGGCCTCGACGATCCGGCCGACCGACGAGACGTCGAACTCGGACTTGCCCGGCTCGTTCGCGTTGAAGGGCACCGAGATGTCGAACGCCTCCTCGATCGCGAAGATCGCCTCGACCACGCCCATGGAGTCGATGCCGAGGTCGGCCAGCGATTGCGCGTCGGTCACCTCCTCGGGCGGGATCATGGCCAGCTCGGCCAGGATCGCGTGGACGCGGGCGCGGGTGTCATCCATCGGAGCGCCCCAGCTTCGCCACCGCCTCGCGCAACTGGCTGAGTTGCTCGGCCATGCGCGGCAGGCGGCGCACGGCGCGGTCCGCGGCCATGCGCTTGTCCATGTCGATGGCGGGGCTCCCGAGGATCACCTTGCCCGCGGGCACCCGCGTGAAGATGTTGGAGCCGCCGCCCGCGACCACGTCGTCGCCGATCTCGATGTTGTCGTTCACACCCACCTTGCCGGCCAGCACCACGCGGTCGCCGATGCGGGTGGAGCCGGCCACGCCGACATGGGCGCACAGCAGGCAGTCCTCGCCCACCTGTACGTTGTGGCCGAGCATCACGAGGTTGTCGATCTTGGTGCCCCGCCCGATGCGCGTGTCGGCCACGGTGCCCCGGTCTATGGTGCAGTTCGCACCCAGCTCCACGTCGTCGCCGATCTCCACGGCGCCGAGCGAGTGGATGCGGGTCCAGTGCTGCTCGCCCACGGCGCCGCGGTCGCCGAGCGTGCGGCGGGCACGCTCCACGCCGGACTCCTCGGGGGTGACGAAGCTGAAGCCGTCGCCGCCCACGCGCGCGCCTGCCTGCGCGATGAAGCGGTCGCCGATGCGGCAGCGGGCGCCGATCGAGACGTGGGGGTGCAGGAACGCGTCGTCGCCGATCCGCGCGTCCGCCTCCACGACCGCGAGCGGCCCGATCCGCGCGTTCCGCCCGATCCGCGCGCGCGGCCCGATCACGGCGCCCGCCCCGACCACGGCTCCCTCGCCCAGCGAGGCCGAGGGGTCGACCGTGGCGGCGGGGTGCACACCCGCGCCCCAGTCCGGCCCGGCGTCGAGCGCCCGCGTGATCCCCGCCATGGCGAGACGCGCGCGGGGCACCGTGACGGCACCCTCCAACCCGAACGATTCCCAGTCGGCCCCCTCCCAGAGGATCGCGGCGCGGGCGCGGCCATCGCGGAGCGCGTCGCCGTAGGCGGGCGACATGGCCAGCGCGAGGTCGTCCGGTCCGGCACGTCCCGGCTCGGCGGCGCGTGCGAAGCGCACCGAGCCGTCGCCCAGCACGGGGCGGCCCAGCAGCGCGGCGATCTCGCTCAGTGTCGGCATGGCGCCCCCCGGTGTCGCGGAGGCGTCTCTAGCTTCCCAGCCCGTCGGGGGCCACCCCGGCCGCGCGCAGGGCGTCCAGCACTGCCGCGTCGCGCCCATAGGGATCGGAGCGGTAGCGCATGGCGCCGTCCTCGCCGGCCCATGCGGTCCAGTACACCAGATGCACCCCGATCGGCGCCTCGAGGTTCACCCGCCGCTCGCGGCCCGTGGCGAGGATGCGCTCGAACGCGCCCTGCGGGTCGACCTCCTGGGGGGCGAGCAGGTGGTGGGCCAGCTCGAACGGCTTGCCCACGCGCACGCAGCCGTGGCTGAAGGTGCGCAGCTCGCGCCCGAACAGTGACTTGGCGGGGGTGTCGTGAAGGTAGATGTTCCACTTGTTCGGGAACATGAACTTGACCTTGCCGAGCGCGTTGCTCGGCCCCGGAGGCTGGCGCAGCGAGAACGGGAAGGTGCGCGCCGTGTACTGGCCGAAGTCCACGCGCCGGGGATCGACCGTGCGGCCCTGGTAGGTGACCTCCAGATGCCGCGCCCCGCCTCGCTTGAGCTGGGGCAGGTACTCGTTCGTCGCGATCGAGCGGGGCACGTACCACGACGGGTTCACCACCATGTGCGTCATGGTGTGGCTGAACTCCGGGGTCTGGCGGTCGGATTCGGGTGCGCCAACGACCACCACGGTGTCGAAGGTCACGGCACCGTCGTCGACCACGTAGGCGTGCTGCTCGGCCAGGTTCACGAGCACGTGCCGCGACTCCAGCGGCTTATTCATCCAGCGCTGCCGCTCGAGGTTCACGAGAACCTGCGCAAGGCGCGCGTTGGCGGTGCGGTTCACGACGGCCAGCGTGGCGGGCCCTGCGGCGCCGTCGATGGCGAGGCCGTGGTCGCTCTGGAAACGCCGCACGGCGGCTTCCATCACTCCGTCGAAGGTCGGGGAAAGGCCGCGCTCGAGGTATCCCATTCCCTCGAGGCGACCGCGCAGGGCGATCACGGCGGCACCGCCGTCGCCCCGGCGCAGGATGCCCACGGGCACCTGCGCGCCCCAGCCGCCCGCGGCGGCGGCCTGCTCGAGTCGCCGCTTCTCGCGCAGGAGGCGCGCATAACGGGGCGAAGTCGGCGCGAGGCCGCGCAGGAACGCGAGGGGGTCGGCGACGAACGCCTCGAGGTCCGCGCGCGCGTCGCGGCGGGGACGCTCCAGATGGATAAAGGGACTGGCGGCGCCCGGCTTCACGACGCCGCCGCCGAGGTCGCTCGCGAAGCGCAGGAGGCGCCGCGTCATGTCGACTTCCAGCGCGCCGAGCGACTCCGCATCGTGGGCGGCGTCGAAGGCGGCCCGGATCTCCACCGGATCGTAGCGCGCCGCCGGCAGCCCGTGCGCGCCGGCCTCGGCGATCGCCGCCAGAAACGCCATGCGCCGCGGTCCGGCCTCGTCGCCCAGCCAGATCGGCGCGAAGGCCCGCTCGCGGTAGAACGCGGCGACGCCTTCCTCGCCGGCCCCTGCCGCGGCCTCGGCCACCGCCATGCGGGTCGGCGACAGGAGCGGCGCCGCCACCGACGTCGCACCCGCAGGAACGGCCACCGCGAGGGCGAGGGCGACGAGCGAGGCTCGGACGTGAAGGGTCATCGGCGAGGTCTCCGAGAGGGGCGGGCGGCGCCCGTGTCCTGCTTATCGGTGAATAGGTTGGTGTCCATTCACGTTCCGTCAAAACCTCCGCGTTATGCAGCCCCGCAACAGGGCACGCCGCCCGGCATGCAGGCCGGGCGCGATCGGTTCCACCGCCCTCACGATTACGGCGGTAATCCGCCTAAAATATCGCAACCGTTTCGAGGTATGGGCGCATGGCCACATTCATGACACATCCGAGGCGCTACCTGGGGATCGGACACCTGAGGCCGCGGAGACGGCCCAAGTTCTATGGGGCAGACGTGAAACATACAGACAAGAACGATGCCGCGGGATGCATGTCCCGCAGGGGTCTCCTGACCGCCTTCGCCGCAGTCGCGGTCTCGGCGGCTCCGACATACTCCAAGGCCGCCGGCTTCCTTCGCGGGGCCGGTGACATTCGCCGGCTCAAGATGACGAACGCGCGGACCGGCGAGTCCCTCGACACGATCTACTGGATCGAGGGCACCTACCTGCGCGACGCGCTGGCCGAGGTGAACTTCTTCTTCCGCGACTGGCGGCGGAACGAGGTGATCGGCATCGACAACCGCACCCTCGACATTATCGCCGCCACGCATAAACTGCTCGACGCGAACGAGCCGTTCATGCTGCTGTCGGGATACCGCTCGCCGGCCACGAACCGGATGCTGCGGGCGCGCTCGGGGGGCGTGGCGAAGAACTCGCTCCACCTCAGCGGCAAGGCCGCCGACCTTCGCATCGACTCGCGTTCGGTCGGACAGGTCGCCCGGGCCGCCGCGTCCTGCGGCGCGGGCGGGGTCGGCAAGTACTCCGGCTCGAACTTCACCCACGTCGATTGCGGCAAGGTCCGCAACTGGGGCCGCTAGGCCCCGATCCGAAAAGGATCGCTGCGCCCCGCGTGGGCGCAGGCACGAGCAAGGGCGCGATGCCCGAGCCTTCCAAGCGTCCGTCCGGGTAGCATCGGGGCGCGGCAGGGGTTCAGGTTTCGCGCTCGGTTCGGAAGCGGTCCCGTGAACCGATGATCGGTTGGCTGATCGACCGGGTCCGGAACGCGCGTCGCTGACCGGCACGTCCGCATGAGATGTGCCAGCTACTCATGCCGAAGTTCAAACCGAATCGCGCCGCGGTTCGCAGCCGCTGTGCCTTGTGCCGAACCGGAAGATTTGCGCGTTTCGCCACCGTCGCTGTCGCTTCCGCCGCTGCTGCCCGCACGTGCCGGAACCGCGCGCCTACCCCTTCCGCGGAAACACGAAGCACCGGTCGCGCCGGATCGACAGCCACATCGGCGTGTCGGGCTTGGGCAGGAACACTGCCGGCACGGTTGCGGTCACGCTCTCGCCGCCGTGGTCGGTGCGGAACTCCACCAAGCTCTCCTTGCCCATGAAGCGCGCCCGCACGACGCGGGCGCGAGCCGGGGTGCCCTCGGTAGCGGTGGGCGCGGGGCCCCGCCCCTCGCGGTCGAAGTCGAGCCGCACGTGCTGGGGCCGGAACACGATGTCCACCTCGGTGCCGTCCGCGTAGCCGGGGGCGAGGAACTGGCCGAACGGCGTGTCGCACAGCGCGCCGCGCACCGTGCCGCCGAGGCAGTTCACGTCCGAGAAGAACGCCGCCGCCTCGCGGTCCGCGGGCTGGTTGTAGATGTTGTAGGGCGCTGCCCGCTGCACCACCCGCCCGTCCCGCATCAGCGCGATCTCGTCGGCCATGCGCATGGCCTCGTCGGGCTCGTGGGTGACGAGCAGAACCGCCGTGCCCTCCTCCTTCAGCAGTCCGAGGGTGGCGTCGCGGATGCCGTCGCGCAGGCGGTTGTCGAGGCCCGAGAACGGCTCGTCCATCAGCAGGATCGGCGGGCGCGGCGCGAGCGCCCGGATGAGCGCAACGCGCTGCTGCTCGCCGCCCGAGAGCTGGTGGGGATGCTTGCGCCCGTAGCCGCCGAGGCCCACGCGCTCCAGCAACTCCTCGACCCGGCGCGGGTCGCCGCGCAGGCCGAAGGCCACGTTGTCGGCGACGCTGAGATGCGGGAACAGCGCGAAGTCCTGGAACATCAGCCCCACGCCGCGTGTCTCGGGCGGATCGTGGCGGTGCGGGCCGGACACCTCGCGACCCATGAGGTGGACCGTTCCGGCATCCTGCCGGTCCACCCCGGCGATGATGCGCAGGGTGGTGGACTTGCCGCAGCCCGAGGGCCCGAGCAGGCAGGTCACCTGTCCCGCGCCCACCTCGAGGTCGATGCCGTCCACCACCCAGCGCCCGCCCAGGCGCCGGCGCAGTCCCTCGACCCGAAGGGGTGGCGCGTCCATCATCGCAATCCCGAGCAAAACCGTCGGGCGGTGCTAGCGCCCCCGCCCGGCGGCTTCAACCGCCCGGGGGCGCGCGATCAAAGCATGTCGCCGTGGCGCTTCTCGCCGCGCGCGTACAGCCAGATCAGGCCCGACAGGGCGACCACCAGCAGCGTCACCCCCACCGACAGCATGCCGCCCGAGATCGACCAGAGCGGCGGCGCGGCGAAGACGTGGGACCAGAGGGCCAGGACCACGATGCCGACCCAGCTCAGCCCGAGCATCCAAACCGCGGCGCGCACGTGCGCCACGAGGCACAGCGCCCCGACGAGCGCGAGCGTCGCGTGGGCGCCCCAGACGCCGTGGACCCAGCCGGGCAGCGTCGCGAGCCATTCCAGCTGCTGGGGCGGGTACATGTCGAGCCAGCCGGCCTGCAGCCCGTAGGAGACCATCGTGTACTCGGCCAGCGACAGGATGCCCCAGATCGTGGCGATCGCGCCCATCAGGTAGAAATGCCATCGGCGCATCGCGCCCTCCCCTCGTGGTTTCCGGAGTCCTTAGCACGCATGCCCCCACGGGAAAGGGGGCGCCGCGGCGCGCCCCCTGCCCCCGTGTCCGCGCGGTGCCGCTACTTCGCGAGCAGCTCCGCCTCCTGGCGCTTCAGCATCCGGCGCGCCGCGGTGTACTCGGCGCGGCCCCGTGCGGTGCGCAGCTCCGGGAAGACCGCGAAGATCTCCTCGGCCTGCGCCGTCCCGACGCCCTTGAGCGAGCCGTCGCCCGGCTGGAAGCTCTCGGTCCAGGCGCCGTCCGACAGGATCACCTCGTGATTGTCGAACATCACGTGGACGTAGGTGAGCGCCTCGGTGCCCATCCGCTCGATGCCCGGTCGGCCGACCAGATGCTTCGCCGCGACCAGGACCTCGCGCTCGTCGAAGTAGAGCATGGTCTCGTCGTTGGCGATCAGCACCCGGTGTTGGGGCGAGACGCGCATGTCCCGTTCGGGCAGGCCGTGGCCCAGGGCGCCCTGGCGGATCATGACGGGCCGCAACGCGCCGTTCGCCTCCAACTCCGCCGCCTCGAGGCGCTTGTGGCCGACCCAGCGGATCACTTGGATGCCGTTGTCGCGGGTGATGACCCGGTCGCCGACCTCCAGCGTCTCGACGGGGACCTCGCCGCGCGGCGTGGCGATCAGCGTGCCCGGGGTGAAGCAGGGGATGATCTTCTCGATCTCCTCGAACTTCGCCGTGCCGCCGTCGCGGAAGTGGATGATCCCGTCTTCCCGGTCCGCCGAGGTGTACTCGATCCGCGCCACGTTCGAGCCGGTGAGGTCGAGGATGTCGCAATCCTCCTCGCCCTCGCAGATGCCCGAGCCGCCGTCGATCATGTCGCCCGCGGTGGCGCCGAAGATCACGTCCTCGTCGTCGCCGGTGTCGATCATGTCGGCGCCGTCGCCGCCCGTGACCGTGTCGCGCCCGGTGCCGCCGAAGATCGTGTCGTCGCCGTCGCCGCCCTCGATGACGTCGTCGCCGAAGCCTCCGTGGATCTCGTCGTCGCCCGCGCCGCCCGACAGGTAGTCGTCGAAGGTGCCCTTCGCGGCGGAGCCGGAGCCCGACGCCTTGCCCGACCCGGACCCCGTGCCCGAGGCCTTGCCGGAGCCCGAACCCGAGCCGCTGCCGGACCCCGAGCCGGCATGCTTGCCGGAGCCGCTGCCGGACCCCGAGCCGCTGCCCGCGCCGCCGTGCTTGCCCGAGCCGCTTCCCGATCCCGAGCCTGACCCGGACCCGGCGTGCTTGTCGTCTTCGCAGTCCGGCTCCTCGGAGACGCCGCCCTTCTCGTTCGGCCCGTCGCCGTAGATGACGTCGTCGCCGTCCTGACCGCGGATGGTGTCGTTGCCGGTGCCGCCGATCAGCGTGTCGTCGCCGCCCCGGCCGCCGTCGATCACGTCGTCGCCGCGACCGCCGTAGACCTCGTCGTCGCCCATGCCGGCCCAGAGGTCGTCGTTGCCGTCGCCTCCCTCCACGCAGTCGTCGCCACCCGAGGCCTCGACCTTGTCGTCGCCGTCGCCGCCGCGGATCGTGTCGTTGTTGGCGTGCCCGAAGAGCATGTCGTTGCCCTTGCCGCCCTCGAGAACGTCGTTGCCGCGGCCGCCGTTCAGCACGTCGTCGCCGTCGCCGCCGTCGAGGGTGTCGTCGCCGAGACCGCCCATCAGGGTATCATTGCCCGCGCCGCCGATCAGTGTGTCGTTGCCGTCGTCGCCCTCGATCAGGTCGTCGCCGAGCTGGCCGTCGATGTAGTCGTCGCCCGCCCCGCCCGAGAGGTAGTCGTCGAAGGTGCCCTTCGTCGGCGCCGATCCGGAGCCGGAGCCCGACGCCTTGCCCGAGCCGGACCCCGTTCCCGACGCCTTGCCCGAACCCGAACCGCTGCCGGAGGCCTTGCCGGAGCCGCTGCCGGACCCCAAGCCGCTGCCGTCGTGCTTGCCCGACCCGGAGCCCGAGCCGCTGCCCGAACCGGACCCCGTGTCCTTGCCCGAGCCGCTCCCCGAACCGGCGTGCCCGCCGGAGCCGTCGCCCGCGTCGCCGTCCTTCGCGTTCGGCCCGTCGCCGAAGATCACGTCGTTGCCGTCCTGGCCCCGGATCGTGTCGTTGCCGTCGCCGCCAATCAGCGTGTCGTCGCCATCCGCGCCGCCGTCGATGACGTCGTCGCCACGGCCGCCATAGACCACGTCGTTGCCCTGCCCCGCCCAGAGGTCGTCGTCGCCGTCGCCCCCCTCCACGCAGTCGTCGCCGCCGGAGGCCTCGACCTTGTCGTCGCCGTCGCCGCCCCGGATCGTGTCGTTGTTGGCGTTGCCGAACAGCATGTCGTTGCCGGCGCCGCCCTCGAGCAGATCGTCGCCGCGCCCACCGTCGAGCACGTCGTCGCCGTCGCCGCCGTCGAGCGTGTCGTTGCCGAGGCCGCCCAAGATCGTGTCGTCGCCGCCGCCGCCGATCAGCGTGTCATCGCCGTCGTCGCCGCTGATGGAATCGGCGCCCGCACCGCCGAGGATGCTGTCGTCGTCCTCGCCGCCCTCGATCTCGTCGTCGCCGTCGCCGCCCTCGATCGTGTCGTTGCCCTTGCCGCCGTAGAGCTCGTCGTCGCCCGCGTCGCCGAAGATCAGGTCGGCGCTGCCCGCGGCGATGATCGTGTCGTCGCCGGCGCCGCCGTGGATCGTGTCTTCCTTGCGGTTGCCGTTGATCTTGTCGTCGCCGTCGCCGCCTTCGATCAGGTCGCGGCCCTCGTTGCCGTGGATCAGGTCGTCGCCCGCCCCGCCCAGGATGGTGTCGTCGCCCGCCCCGCCGAAGATCGTATCGTCGCCGTCCTCGCCGAGCAGCAGGTCGTTCCCGTTGCCGCCGTCGATGACGTCGTCGCCCGCGCCGCCGTACACGTCGTCGTCGCCCTCGCTTGCCAGCACGGTGTCGTTGCCCGCGCCGGCCTGCACGATGTCGTCGTCGGGCGCCTCGCCGTCGAGGATCGCGTCGCCGCCGTCGATGACCTCGCCGTCCTCGTCCACGAAGGTCCCGTCGATCAGGTCGTCGCCGTCGTCGCCGGTGATGATCCCGTCGGGACCGGCGCCCTCGGTCGAGAACACCAGGTCGTCCACCGCGCCCGAGCCGCCGAGCTTCACGACCATCCAGCAGATGCCGTCCTCGCCGATGTCGACGACCTTCTCGCCGTTGTCGGCCGTGCGAACGTCGATGGTGCGAACGAGGCAGCCCTTGGAGTCGTAGAGCTTGATCCAGGCCCCCTCCTCGACGTCGAGCACCGTGAGCTGCTCGACCGTGCTCGCCTCGTGGAACGCGAACACGAAGCCCGCGCCGTGGGCGTTGTCGTCGGGCGCCTGGCCCACGGTCTCCTGGGCGATCAGGATGCCGCCGCGACCGTCGTAGGCGAGGTCGGTGTCGCCGCCCGTCGGGTTCTCGGCATCGAAGATCGTGGCCGGATGGTCCTCGTCGGGCCGGAAGCTCTTGCGCAGGTCGGCGTTCCACACGGTCACGCCGTCCAGCTTGAAGAACCCGTCCTGGCGGTCGGCGTTGTCGACGTCGTCGAAGTCGATCACGGTCTGATGAGTCATGGCAGTGGCTCCCTATGCCGCGCCGTGGCGCGCGCGCCGCGCGGCATACCGGCAGGATTGGTCCTGGTACGTGTGTCGTGCCGGGGCGATCGACGCGGGACCGGTGCATCGCGCGGCCGTCCCGGGGCGGTCGCGCCCCGTGTGGCCGTGGTGTCGACGCATGGTCATCGTGTCGCTCTCCGGTTGGGTCCTCGACGTATCCGCGCCATCGCGAAGGCCGATGCCGCGTGGACCCGAACGGCGCACCCGCTCCGCCGGCGCGCCGAAGCGCGCCGCGAACGCTGGACATGTGAAGCTCCCCCCCAGGGCGCCGCGACCGGCGAGAGACCTCGCCGTCACACGTCGAACGATCCGCCCGACATGGAACGTCGAGCGTGAAGCTGTGCGGCCGCCCCCGTGGCCAGCAGACATCGCCCCCCAGTCAGGCGTGGCCCAGAATTAGCCCAAGTGATGCGACAGGAAAAGCACGCTCTGCGCTTCCACGGCCCGTGCGATGGCGCTCTTGCCTTGAAATCCGGCGCGGTTGGGATGGGGTCGTTTCCTCGCGGGGGACAGTTCCCGAAAGCCGGCGGTCGCGTAGTTGGCCCTCCCCCGCGCGTAAGGGTCTGTCGAACCGGTCCTCCGGCCCGCGCTCCGCCGTCGCTGGAAGGGCGCGCCTGTTTCCGAATGGGAAACCCAATTGCGGCACGTTAGGGGCGTCGCATGAACCCACTGTTTCTCTGGGGATTGAGAAGGAGGGTGCCGGATCGAACCTAGACGCCCCGCCACGCCGTCTTGACGGATCTAATCCAACGGGGGCGAAAGACAGATCCCACGCCGGGGTCCGAACATCGCTGAAGGTGGCGCGCGTACCCGTGGCCGGACTCGAACCGGCAAGGATTGCTCCGGCGGATTTTGAATCCGCTGCGTCTACCAATTCCGCCACACGGGCGCACGCCCCGCCGCCCTAAGGCGGGGGCGCGCGCCCGTCAACGGCGCCCGTGGCGGAACCGCGGCGGACTAGAGCGAGGCCGCGCCGAAGGTGTCGCAGGCGCGTAGGTCGCCCGTCTCCCAGCCCTGGCGGAACCAGCGCGCGCGCTGCTCCGAGGTGCCGTGGGTGAAGGTGTGCGGCGCGGGCACCCGGCCCGCACGGCGCTGGAGGTAGTCGTCGCCGATGCGCCGGGCCGCATCGATCGCCTCCTCGACGTCGCCGCGCTCCAAGGTGCCGAAGCGCTCGTTCGCGGCGCGCGCCCAGATCCCCGAGTAGCAGTCGGCCTGCAGCTCGAGGCGCACCGAGATCGCGTTGCTCTCCGCCTCGGAGACGTGGCGGCGCAGGGCGTTGGCCTCGGCCAGCGTGCCCAGCTCGCCCTGCACGTGGTGCGCCACCTCGTGGGCCACCACGTAGGCCGCCGCGAAGTCGTCCTGCGCGCCCATGCGCTCCTCGAGCGTGGTGAAGAACGCGGTGTCGAGGTAGATGCGCTCGTCGGCCGGGCAGTAGAACGGCCCCGTGGCGCCCGAGGCGCCGCCGCAGGGCGACGAGGTGACCTCGGAGTAGAGCACCAGCTGCGCGGGGTCGTAGGCCCCGTCGACCTGGCGCGCGAAGAGGTCGGCCCAGACCTCCTCGGTGTCGGCCAGCACCACGGACACGAACTCGCCCTCGGCGCGCTCGGCCTCGGACAGCGGGCGCGCGGGACCCGCGGGCTCCGAGGTGACCACTGTGCCGCCGCCGCCGCCGAGGAACGGCGTCACGTCGATCCCGAAGAACCAGCCGATCAGCAGCACGGCGATGAGGCCGAAGCCCCCGAGCCCGCCCGCGCCTGCGACGCGCATGCCGCCTCCGCGCCGTCCGCCCCGGCCCCGCCGGTCGATGATGTTCGCGCTTCCGCGCCGCCCTCTCCAACGCATGGTACGCCCTCCCCTTCAGGAGCAATCGCGCTTGACCCGGCCGGGGTTCCGTGGGACCGCCACCGCCCATGATCCGCCGCCTCTACGACTGGACCATCGGATGGGCCGCCCATCCGCGCGCCCTGTGGGTGCTGGCCGTGGTCAGCTTCCTGGAATCGTCGTTCTTTCCGATCCCCCCCGACGTGCTGTTGCTGCCGATGGTGCTGGCCCGCCCCTCGCGCGCCTGGGTGATCGCGGGCGTCTGCACCGCGGCCTCCGTGGCGGGGGCGCTCCTTGGCTACGCCATCGGCTACTTCGCCTACGAGGGGCTGGGTGCGCCGATGCTCGCCGCGCTCGGCAAGGCCGCCTACTTCGAGGAGTTCCAGCTGCGCTTCAACGAGTGGGGCGCCTGGGTGGTGCTGGCCGCGGGCGTCACGCCGTTCCCCTACAAGGTCATCACCATCCTGTCGGGCGCGACGGCGCTCAGCCTGCCGGTCTTCGTGGTCGCCAGCATCGTGGCGCGGGGGCTGCGCTTCTTCCTCGTCGCCGGTATCCTCTGGGCCGTGGGCGATCCGGCGCGCGCCTTCATCGAGCGCCGGCTCGGCCTCGTGTTCACCGCAGCCGTGGTGCTGCTGTTCGGCGGCCTCGCCGCGGTGCGCTTCCTGTGAGGGCCGGACGGATGAGATACGTCGCACTCGCCACCGCCGGGCACGCGGGCCTCCTGGGCGGCGCGTTCCTGTTCCAGCTCGCGGGCTTCGCGCCCTGCGCCATGTGCCTGTGGCAGCGCTGGCCCCACGCCGCCGCGATCCTGCTCGGCGTCGCCGCGCTGGCGGGCCTCTGGCCGCGCGCGATGGCCGCGCTGGCCGCCGCGGCCGCGCTCGTCACCGCCGGGATCGGGGCGTTCCACGCCGGCGTCGAGCAGGGCTGGTGGGAAGGTCCCTCCAGCTGTACCGGCGGCGGCGCGGGGCTGGGCGGCCTGTCGGGCGCCGACCTCTTGAGCACGGACGCCCCCGTCGCGCTGGTGATGTGCGACGAGATCGTTTGGCAGTTCGGCCTCACCATGGCCGGCTGGAACGCCGTGCTGTCGCTCGCGCTGGCGGCGGTGTGGCTGCTGGCCGTCCGCCGCCTCGCGGCCTGACCGCGGCGGGCCTTCGGGCCGTGTGATCCGCCCCTAGTGCACCGTGAACTCGCCGCGCACGTGGCGCCACTCGCCCGGCGCGATCAGCTTGCGATGCGTGAAGCGCACGGAATGCAGCGGGCCCTCGATCTCCTCGCCCCAGAACTCCACGAACTTCAGGAGCCTGGGGTGATCGGGCGCCACGTCGTAGTCCTGCCAGACGAACGTGTTCAGCACGTGCGGGTGGTCGGGCATGCGGTAGAACATCTCGGCCGTGGTCAGGCCGTAGCCCTTGAGCATCATCTCCATCTCGGTCATCGAATGCCTCGGTCTTTTGTTGTTGTGAGACCAGATTGCTCCCGTTCTCCCCGCGCTCAAAGAAAACAATTCGTTGGCACCCGGAGGGGGCGGCTGACAGGGTTGGACGGCGGGGTGGTGGAACCCATATGGAGTGGGTGCTAGACCTGCCCGAGACGAGATGTTGCGCGACCGCGCCGGAGACCCGATGACCGACACCCCCGAGATCCCCGACGACGTGCCGCCCCACCGCGAGCCGATGGCCCACGACGGCCCCCAGGTCTCGATCGTGGACGAGATGCGCACCTCGTTCATCGACTACGCCATGAGCGTCATCATCTCGCGCGCGATCCCCGACCTGCGCGACGGCCTCAAGCCCGTGCACCGGCGCATCCTCTACTCCATGCACGAGACCGGGAACACGTACGACAAGAGCTACCGCAAGTCGGCCCGGCCCGTGGGCGACGTGATGGGCAACTACCACCCCCACGGCGACTCGGCGATCTACGAGGCCCTGGTCCGCATGACCCAGGACTTCTCGATGTCGCTGCCCCTGCTCGACGGGCAGGGCAACTTCGGCTCCATGGACGGCGACAACGCCGCCGCCTTCCGCTACACCGAGGTCCGCATGGACCGGCCGGCCAGCTTCCTGCTGGCCGACATCGACAAGTCCACGGTCGACTTCGTGCCGAACTACGACGGCAAGGACACCGAGCCGTCGGTGCTGCCCGCGCGCTTCCCCAACATGCTGGTGAACGGCGCCGGCGGCATCGCGGTCGGCATGGCCACCAACATCCCGCCCCACAACCTCGGCGAGGTGATCGACGCCTGCCTGCTGCTGATCGAGGAGCCCGACGCCTCGGAGGAGGCGATCATGGAGGTGGTGCCCGGTCCGGACTTCCCCACCGGCGGCGTGATCCTGGGCCGCTCCGGCATCCGCAAGGCGTATCTGGAGGGGCGCGGCTCGGTCATCGTGCGCGCCAAGACCCGCGTCGAGGAGGCCGGCGGCCGCGCCTCGATCGTGGTCGACGAGATCCCCTACCAGGTGAACAAGGCGGTGATGGTGCAGCGCATCGCCGAGGCTGCCAAGGAGCGGCGCATCGAGGGCATCGCGGGCGTCGCCGACGAGTCCGACCGGGTCGGCGTGCGCGTGGTCGTGGACCTCAAGCGCGACGCCACGCCAGAGGTGGTGCTCAACCAGCTGTTCCGCTTCACGCCGATGCAGTCGAGCTTTCCCTGCAACATGCTCGCCCTGAACGGCGGGCGCCCCGAGCAGATGACGCTTCGCGGCTTCCTCACCGCCTTCCTCGACTTCCGCGAGGAGGTGGTGGCCCGCCGCACCGCGCACCTCCTGAACGAGGCGCGCGACCGCTCCCATGTGCTCTGCGGCCTCGCCGTCGCCGTCACCAACGTCGACGAGGTGGTCGCCACGATCCGCGCGTCCGCCGACGCCGCGGATGCGCGCGCCAAGCTGATGGAGCGCCGGTGGCCCGCGCGCGACATCGCCGCCTACATCGAGCTGATCGACGATCCCTCGCACCGCATGAACGAGGACGGCACCTACAACCTCTCGGAACGGCAGGTCCGCGCCATCCTCGAGCTGCGCCTCCAGCGCCTGACCCAGCTTGGCGTGAAGGAAGTGACCGACGAGCTCGAGGCGCTGGCTGCGAAGATCAAGGACTACCTCGACATCCTGTCCTCCCGCGCCCGCATCCTCGGCATCATCTCCGACGAGCTGCGCGAGGTGCGCCAGCTCTTCGCCGTGCCGCGCCGCACCGAGATCGCCGACTGGTCGGGCGACATGGAGGACGAGGATCTCATCGAGCGCGAGGAGATGGTCGTGACTATCACGGCCTCGGGCTACGCCAAGCGCACGCCGCTGGGCGAGTTCCGCTCGCAGCGCCGCGGCGGCAAGGGGCTGGGCGGCATGGCCACGAAGGAGGACGACGTGGTCACCACGCTGTTCGTGGCCAACACCCACACGCCGCTCCTGTTCTTCACGACCGACGGGATGGTCTACAAGATCAAGACCTGGCGCCTGCCCCAGGGCGGGCGCACCGCGAAGGGCAAGGCGCTGGTGAACCTCCTGCCCGTTGCGCCCGGCACCGGCATCGCCGCGGTGATGCCCGTGGACCGCGACGAGGCGCACTGGGACGAGCTGCAGGTGGTGTTCGCCACCGACCACGGGACCGTGCGCCGCAACGCCCTGTCGGACTTCGCCAACGTCATGCGCAACGGCAAGATCGCCATGAAGTTCGAGGGCGACAGCGAAGGCTGGAAGCTGATCGACGCGCGCATCGCCTCGCACGACGACGACGTTCTGCTGGTGACGCGCTCGGGCCGGGCGATCCGCTTCCCGGCGACGGACGTGCGCGTCTTCAATTCGCGCGCCTCGGTGGGCGTGCGCGGCATTCGGCTCGGCGAGGACGACGCCGTGGTCTCCATGGCCGTGCTGCGCCACTTCGAGGCCACCTCCGACGAGCGCGCCGCCTACCTCAAGATGCGCCGCGCCATGGCCGGGCTGGCGGACGACGCCGAGATCGAGGAAGGCGAGGAGGGCGACAGCAACGCCACCCTGCCCCAGGAGCGCTACGCCGAGATGTCGGCGGCCGAGGACCTCCTGGTCACCATCACCGAGGCCGGCGCGGGCAAGCTGTCCTCCAGCCACGACTACCCGGTGCGCGGGCGGGGCGGCATGGGCGTGGGCGCGCAGGACCGTGCGGCCCGCGGCGGCCCCATCGTGGCGGCCTTCCCGGTCGAGCCGGGCGACCAGATCATGCTGGCCACCTCCACCGGCCAGTCGATCCGCACGCCCGTGGACGAGATCAGCTTCCGCTCGCGCTCCGCGGGCGGCGTGAAGGTGTTCCAGACCCGCGCGGGCGAGCGCGTCGTGTCCGTCGCGCGCGTGGCCGATCCGGGTGACGCGACGGCGGATACCGGGCTCGGCCAGGATGCACAGGCGCCCGAGGGCAACGCCCCGTAGCCGCGGGGAACCGGGGGGGCGTATTTGCTTGCGCCCTGCCCACCTCACGGTCAGGTTGCGTACAAAAGCGCCGGTGCGGCGATAGCGATGGACCCACCGGGCAGCGGGCACCGCGCCCGGCCGAGGACGACTGATGGAAAACTGGGACGACCTTAAATTCGTGCTGGCGATGATGCGGCACGGCACGATGTCCGCCGCGGCGCGCTACCTCAACACCAACGTGGCCACGGTGTCGCGGCGGCTGGAGCGCATGGCGCTGTCGCTCGACACGCCCCTGTTCGAGAAGCGCGGCCAGAACTTCGTGGCCACCGAGGCGGCGCGTCGCCTCTCGGCCCTGGCCGAGGAGGTGGACCAGAAGCTGCGCGCCGAGCTGAGCTCGCTCCACGCCGGCGACTTCTCGGCGCCCGTGCCGCTGGAGCTGGCCGCCCCGCCCGCCGTCCACGCCCACTACCTCGTGCCGCGCCTCACCGCCCTGTCCGAGCACCTGCCCCACGTCCTGCTGACGCTGACCGACAAGGTGTTCGCGCAAGGCCTGGGCGAGGCCGACATCCAGATCCGCATCGGCCGCCCCGAGGGCGGGCGCCTCAAGGCGCGCAAGTTCCGCGACTACGCGCTGCGGGTCTTCCACGCCGAGGACAAGCCGCTGGGCAACGAGTGGATCGGCCTGAGCCACCGCTACCCCGATTCGGACTACCTCACCCGCATCCACCCCGCCGCGCAGCAGATGCCCCGCTACCGCGTCGAGGAGATGCCGATGCTCTACGAGGCGGTGCGCGCCACGGGCCTGCCGGGCCTCCTGCCCGACTTCATGGTGGTCGAGGGCGACGGGCTGGTGCAGGCCGACCTGCCCGACAACGGCCTGCCCGACGAGCTGTGGATCACCTACCACGAAACGCGCCACGGCGACGTGACCCTGCGCGCGGTGGTGGACTGGCTCTGCCGGACCAGCACCTGAAGCCCTTCCGCCGGCGCCCTCGGGCGCGTATCTGCGGGGGATGACAGAGACACTCCACATCGTGGGCGGCGGCATGGCCGGCGCCGAGGCCGCATGGCAGGCCGCCCGCATGGGCCGCCCCGTCGTGATCCACGAGATGCGCCCCCGTGTCGGCACCTTCGCGCACCGCACCGGCAACCTCGCCGAAATGGTCTGCTCCAATTCGCTGCGCTCCGACGACGACGAGCGCAACGCCGTGGGCCTCCTCCACTGGGAGATGCGGCAGGCGGGCGGCCTCATCATGGAGATGGCCGACCGCCACAAGCTGCCCGCGGGCGGCGCGCTGGCCGTGGACCGCGACGGCTTCTCGGAGGCCGTGACCGAGCGCCTGCGCGCGCACCCGCTGGTCGAGGTGGTGGACGAGGAGGTCGCCGCCCTGCCCGAGGCGGGGCACTGGATCGTGGCCACCGGTCCGCTGACCGGATCGCGCCTGGCCGAGAGCATCGCCGCCGAGACCGGCCGGGACTCGCTCGCCTTCTTCGATGCCATCGCACCCATCGTCCACGCCGATTCCGTGGACATGTCGGTGGCCTGGCGACAGTCGCGCTACGACAAGGGCGAGACCGAGGAAGAGCGCACCGCTTACGTCAACTGCCCCATGGATCGCGAGCGCTACGAGGCCTTCATCGACGCCCTGCTCGTCGCCGAGAAGGCGGAGTTCCACGAGGGCGAGACGGCGGGCTACTTCGACGGCTGCCTGCCGATCGAGGTCATGGCCGAGCGGGGCCGCGAAACCCTGCGCTTCGGTCCCATGAAGCCCGTGGGCCTGACCAATCCCCACGATCCGCAGCGCAAGGCCTACGCCGTGGTTCAGCTGCGCCGCGACAACGCGCTGGGCACGCTCCTGAACATCGTCGGCTTCCAGACCAAGATGAAGTACGGCGCGCAGAAGGCTGTTTTCTCGATGATTCCCGGGCTGGAGAACGCGGTGTTCGCGCGGCTCGGCGGCATCCACCGCAACACCTTCATCAACTCGCCGACGCTGCTCGACGCGCAGATGCGCCTGCGCTCGCGGCCGAACGTCCGCTTCGCCGGGCAGATCACCGGGGTGGAGGGCTACGTGGAATCGGCCGCGATGGGCTTGCTCGCGGGCCGCATGGCCGCCGCCGAGATGGCCGGCGGCGCTCTGCCCCCGGTGCCCGCGACCACGGCGATGGGCGCACTCGTGCACCACATCACCGGCGGCGCCGAGGCCAAGACGTTCCAGCCGATGAACGTGAACTTCGGACTGTTCCCGCCCGTGGAGGCAAAGGGGGGGCGCCGGGGCCGCAAGGACCGCTACCTCGCCTACACCGAGCGGGCCAAGGCGGACTGGTCCGCGTGGCTCGAGGGCATGCGGGCGGCGGCGTGACAGGCCTGCCCGAGAACCTCTGGTCCGAGGGCCGCTCCGAGGCCGAGCTGCGCGCGCTCTACGACGGCTGGGCCGACCGCTACGACGCCGACATGGCGGCGGGTGGCATGCTGGGGCCGGCGCGCAGCGCCGAGATGATGGCTCGGTTCGTCGACCCCAAGGCGCCCGTGCTGGACTTCGGTTGCGGCACGGGCGCGAGCGGCGCGGCGCTGTGGGCTGAGGGTTTCCGCAAGATCCACGGCGTCGACCTGAGCGCCGGCATGCTCGAGAAGGCGCGCGAGCGGGGGTGCTACGCCTCGCTCACGCTGTCGGAACCCGGCGCCCCCGTCACCGTGCCCGAAGGCGTACAAGGGGTGAACGCCTGCGGCTCGATCTCGGTCGGCGCGGCTCCGCCCCATGTCCTGACAGACCTCCTGCGCACCATGTCGCCGGGCGCGGTGCTGGTGGCGACGTTCAACCAGGACGCGCTGCGCAGTCGCGCCTACATGCACGCGCTGGCGGACGTGCAGGTGGACGGGCTCGCCGTGCTGGAGCGGGCCGAATGGGGTCCGCAGCTTCGCGATCTCGGCCGCTTCGCTACGGTGCTGGCGCTGCGCCGCGCGTGAGGACGCGCTTCGCGCCGTCGCCCACCGGGCCGCTGCACCTCGGGCACGCTTGGGCGGCCGTGGTGGCGGCGGAGCACGGGGCGATGCAGCTCAGGATCGAGGACATCGACCGCCAGCGATCGAAGCCCGAGTGGGAGCAAGCGATCCTCGATGACCTCGCCTGGCTAGGGATCGGATGGTACGGACCCTTGGTCCGCCAGTCGGACCGGATGGACGCCTACGCCGCCGCACTCGACCGCCTGTGGGCGGCGGGCCTGCTGTTCCCCTGCACCTGCAACCGGCGCGACATCCTCGCCGCCGCCTCGGCCCCGCAGGAGGGCGCGCCGCTGCTCGGCCCGGACGGCGTGGTCTATCCCGGGACGTGCCGGGGTGCGTCGCGCGAGGGCTCGAGGCCGGAGGGCGTGGCGCTGCGGCTGGACGCGCGTGCGGTGGGCAACCTCGCGTGGCACGACGAGCGCCTCGGGCCGGGCCGGATGGACGGCGCGGCGTTCCGGGCCGGGATCGGCGACGTGGTGGTGGCGCGGCGCGACTTCGGCACGAGCTACCACCTCGCCGTGGTGGTAGACGACGCGTGGCAGGGGATCGACCTCGTCACGCGGGGCGAGGACCTGGCGGAGGCGACCCCGATCCACGTGGCGCTGCAGGGGCTGCTGGGGTTGCCGGTGCCGCGCTACCTGCACCATGACCTCGTCCGCGACGGGGCCGGCCGGCGGTTGGCGAAGCGCGACGACGCGCAGAGCCTGGAGAGCTATCGGGCGGCGGGGTGGACGGCGGAGGGGCTGTTGGCTCGGTTGCGGGAAAGCCGGGTGGCGCCGGAGTGCGATCACGCCAAGCAGTGAATGCTATTGGCTCGCCGAGGCCCCGGATCAAGTCCGGGGCGTGTCACACATAGTCATGGTGCGCCCCGGCCTCGAGCCGGGGCCTCCGGGGGCCATTGGCGCCTAGACTCGGAGCAGCGCGACCGCTGCGGGCCAGAGCTCCGACACTGCGCCCCTCACCCCAGCGGCTGCGCCGTCTCCACCAGCCGCGCGAAGAAGCTCGCCCCGACCGGCGAGATCCGGTCGTTGTAGTCGTATTCCGGATGATGGAGCACCGGGCCGTCGCCGGCGCCGAGGAACAGGTAGGCGCCTGGACGGACGTTGAGCATGTACGAGAAGTCCTCGGCCCCCATCTCGCGGTTGCTCTCGGCCTCCACGGCATCGGCGCCCACGACGTCCGCCGCCACCTCGGCAGCGAAGGCGGCCTTCTCGGCGTCGTTCACGGTGGCCGGGTAGCCGCGCTCGTAGCGCAACGTGGCCTCGACGCCGTAGGCGGCTGCGGTGCCGGCGACAATCTCCTTCATCCGCCGCTCCACCATGTCCTGCACGGTGCCGTCGAACGTCCGCACCGTGCCGCCGAGGTAGGCCGTGCCGGGTATGATGTTGTCCGCCGTTCCAGTGTGGATCTGCGTCACCGACACCACGAGGTCGTCGAGCGCGTAGTTGTTGCGGCTGACGATGGTGGGCATGGCCGCCGCGATGGCGACGGCCGCGGGGATCGAGTCGCGAGTCTCGTGGGGCATGGCGCCGTGGCCGCCCACGCCGCGGATGTCCACGTGCCAGGAGTCCACCGCCGCCATGATCGGACCCGGCGTCGTGCGGAACGTGCCTTCGGGAAAGTTCGGCGCATTGTGGATGCCGTAGACCTCCTTGATGCCGAAGCGGTCCATGATGCCCTCGTCCACCATCACGGCGCCCCCGCCGCCGCCCTCCTCGGCGGGCTGGAAGATCAGCGCGACGCGGCCCCGGAAGCGGCGCGTCTCGGCCAGGTACTTCGCGGCGCCCAGCAGCATCGTCGTGTGCCCGTCGTGGCCGCAAGCGTGCATCTTGCCGGGGGTCTCGCTCGCGTGCTCGACGCCCGATGCCTCCTCAATCGGCAGCGCGTCCATGTCGGCGCGCAGCCCGATCGTGGGGCCGTCGCCCTGCCCCTCGATGATCGCCACGATGCCGGTCTCGGCGATGCCCTCGTGCACCTCGTCGACGCCGAAGCTCCGCAGCTTCTCGACCACGAAGGCCGCCGTGCGGGGCAGCGCGAACTGCAGCTCGGGGTTGCGGTGGAGCCAGCGGCGCCACTCGCGCATCTCGGATTCCATCGCGGCGATGGAGTTGATCACGGCCATGTTGTCCTCCCGGGCTGGCGCGGCGACAAGACGGCAAACCGGAGGGCGGCGCAATGGACGAGGCGAGGGACGGCAAGGGGTTGGCACGGCTCCGCGCGATCATGGCGCGGCTGCGCGACCCCGAGACGGGGTGCCCCTGGGACGTCGAGCAGGATTTCCGCTCCATCGCGCCCTACACGATCGAGGAGGCCCACGAGGTCGCCGACGCCATCGAGCGCGAGGCGTGGGACGAGCTGGAGGGCGAGCTGGGCGACCTGCTGCTGCAGGTCGTCTACCACGCGCAGATGGCCGAGGAGCGGGGGCTGTTCGGCTTCGACGCGGTGGTGGACAGGGTGGCGCAGAAGATGTGGGACCGTCATCCGCACGTGTTCGGCACGGAGAGCAACGCCAAGAGCGCCGAGCAGCAGGTCGCGGACTGGGAGGCGGCCAAAGCGCGCGAGCGGCGGGGCCGCACCCTCGACGGCGTGGCGCTGGGGCTGCCGGCGCTTATGCGCGCCGAGAAGCTGCAGAAGCGCGCCGCCCGCGTGGGCTTCGACTGGCCCGAGGCGGCGCAGGTGGTGGACAAGATCGCCGAGGAGGCGCGCGAGGTGGCCGAGGCCGAGACCCTCGCGCACCGCGAGGAGGAGGTGGGCGACCTCCTCTTCGCTTGCGCCAACCTCGCGCGGCATCTCGGCGTCGACCCGGAGGTCGCGCTGCGCCGGGCGAACGCGAAGTTTGAGCGGCGTTTCCGCAGCATAGAGGACGCACTCGCCGCGCGAGGCCGCACCCCGGCCGAGAGCGACCTGGCGGAGATGGACGCCCTGTGGGGCGAGGTGAAAACCCGCGAACGCGTTTCCGACTAAACTTATCGGGATTGACCATACCAAAAGAGTCGGAAATACCGCGGCCATCCGAACCAAGGAGGCCGCACATGCCGTCCCGCACCCTTCTCGCCGCCCTCGCCGCCACCGTCGCGGCCCCCGCCCTCGCCGGCGAGGTCAACGTCTACTCCTACCGTCAGCCCGAGCTGATCGCCCCGCTGGTGGAGGGCTTCGAGGCCGCCTCGGGCCACGACGTGAACATCGTCTACATCGACCAGGGCATCACCGAGCGCCTCGTCGCCGAGGGCCGCCGCTCGCCCGCCGACCTCGTGTTCACCGTGGACATCGCGCGGCTGACCGAGGCCAAGGAGGCGGGCGTCACGCAGGCCGTCGAGAGCGACGCCATCGCCGCCAACGTGCCCGAGGCCATGCGCGACCCCGAGGGCCACTGGGCCGGCGTCAGCGTCCGGGCCCGCGCCGTCTACGCCTCGAAGGAGCGCGTGGCCGACGGCGAGGTGACGACCTACGAGGACCTCGCCGACCCGAAGTGGCGGGGCCGCATCTGCACCCGCCCCGGCACCCACGACTACAACATTGCCCTGATCTCGGCGATGATCGAGCATCATGGGCCGGACGAGACCCGCACCTGGCTGGAGGGGCTGAAGGCGAACCTCGCCAAGGCGCCCGAGGGCAACGACCGCGCGCAGGTGAAATCGATCTGGGCCGGCGAGTGCGACATCTCGCTGGGCAATACCTACTACATGGGCGCGATGCTCGGCGATCCCGAGCAGCAGCCCTGGGCCGACTCCGTGCGGCTGGTGTTCCCGACCTTCGGCGAGGATGGCGGCACCCACGTGAACGTCTCCGGCGTGGCGATGACGCAGGGTGCGCCCAACCGCGACGTGGCGCTCGAGTTCATGGAGTACCTCACCTCCCCCGAGGCTCAGGAGATCTACGCCGAGGTGGTGAACGAGTATCCCGTGGCGCCCGGTGCGGCGCCGTCGGAGTTGGTCGCCGGCTGGGGCGACTTCACGCCCGACGCCACCAACCTCGTGGACATCGCGGCCCACCGCGCCGAGGCGCTGAAGCTGGTCGAGGAAGTGGACTACGACGCCGGTCCCGCCTCTTAAGGAGACGGCCGCGCTGGCGGAGCCTCCGCGCCCCGCGAACGGGCGGCCCGGCGGCGCGCGCTCTGGACTTTCCGGGGCGCGCGCCGTCCATCTCGGCCCATGACCCAGAAGATCATCATCGACACCGACCCGGGGCAGGACGACGCGGTCGCGATCCTGCTCGCCCTCGCCTCGCCCGAGCTGGAGGTGCTGGGCATCACCGCCGTGGCCGGCAACGTGCCGCTGGCGCTGACGGCGCGCAACGCCCGCGTGGTGTGCGAGCTGGCAGGGCGCACCGACGTGCCCGTCCTCGCCGGCTGCGACCGGCCCCTGCGCCGCCCGCTCGTCACTGCCGAGCACGTGCACGGCAAGACCGGCCTCGACGGCGCCGACCTGCCGGACCCTTCCATGCCTCTCGGGGACGCCCATGCGGTGGACTTCATCTTGGACGCCCTGCGCCGCGAGCCGCCGGGCACGGTGACGCTCTGCCCGCTGGGGCCGCTTACCAACGTCGCCGCCGCACTGGAGCGGGCCCCCGACATCGCGGAGCGCATCGCGCGCATCGTCTTGATGGGCGGCGCCTACTTCGAGGTCGGAAACATCACCCCGGCCGCGGAGTTCAACATCTACGTCGACCCCGAGGCGGCGGAGATCGTGTTCCGCTCGGGGGTGCCGATCACCGTGGTGCCGCTGGACTGCACCCACAAGGCGCTGACGAACCGTGCGCGCAACGACGCGTTCCGCGCGCTCAGCACCCCCGTGGGCAATGCCGTCGCGGGCTGGACCGGCTTCTTCGAGCGGTTCGACATGGAAAAGTACGGCTCCGAGGGCGCGCCGCTGCACGACCCCTGCGTCATCGCATGGCTGCTGCGGCCCGACCTGTTCTCGGGCCGCGAGGTGAACGTCGAGATCGAGACCGGCTCGGAGCTGACCCGCGGCATGACCGTCGCCGACTGGTGGGGCGTGACCGACCGCGCGCCCAACACGCTGTTCCTCGGAGACGTGGACGCGGACGGGTTCTTCGCGCTGCTGACGGAACGGTTGGGGCGGTTGTAGGACTCCCGACACGCCCGGACTCGATCCGGGGCCTCGGCTCGACAATCGCGCTTCGGCCCGCAATGGAAGCGCCGACGGTCGTCGGAGGCCCCGGCTCGGGGCCGGGGCGTCGCGGGTGGAGACTGCGCCGCCCTACCCCTCCCGCAGCCGCCCGAGGGTCCGCGCCCAGGACCGGATGCCCTTGTGGAAGCTCTCCACGTCGTACTTCTCGTTCGGCGAGTGGATCCTGTCGGTCTCCTTCGAGAAGCCGGCGAGCAGCGACTGCATGCCCAGCACATCCTGGAAGTGCCCCGCGATGGGGATCGAGCCGCCGCCGCCGATGAAGGCCGCCTCGATGCCCCATTCCTCGGTCAGCGCCTCGCGCGCCGCGACGAAGGCGGGGTGGCCCGTGTCCATCGCGGAGGCCGCGCCCGCCCCGTGGCCCTCGAAGCGCACCGTGCAGTCGGGCGGCATCTGCGCGCGCACCCAGTCTCGGAACGCATCGCGCACCTTCACGGGATCCTGCCCCGCCACCAACCGGAAGCTCACCTTCGCGCGCGCCTCCGAGGGCAGCACGGTCTTGAAGCCCGCGCCGGTGTAGCCCGAGACGATGCCGTTGATCTCGGCGGTGGGCCGCGCCCAGAGCTGCTCCAGCCCCGTGCGCCCCCGCTCGCCCGCGGGCGTGGACAGACCGACGCCGCCGAGAAAGCCCTCCGCCGAAAAGCCCAGCTGCTCCCAACTGTCCCGCCGCTCCGCGTCGATGTCCGCGACGCCGTCGTAGAAGCCGGGCACCTGCACCCGGCCCTCGTCGTCGTGCAGCGCGCCGAGCACCTTCGTGAGCGCCCGCGCCGGGTTCATGGCCAGCCCGCCGAACAGCCCCGAATGGAGGTCGCGGCTTGGCCCCTGCACGACGACCTCCTCGCCTACCAGTCCGCGCAGCGAGGTGACGATCGACGGCACCCGGTCCCCGAACATGCCGGTGTCGCAGATGAGTGCGATCTCGGCGCGCAGCTCTTCCGCGTTGGCTTCCAGGAACGGGACCAGCGAGGGCGAGCCCGATTCCTCCTCGCCCTCCAGCAGCACCGTGATCCGGCAGGGCAACGCGCCGGTCTCGGACTTCCACGCCCGGCAGGCCTCCAGGAAGGTCATCAACTGGCCCTTGTCGTCGGAGGCCCCCCGCGCCCGGATCACGGGGCCGGCGGGGGTCTCGTCGATCGCGGGGTCGAAGGGGTCGCGGTTCCACAGCTCCAGCGGGTCCACGGGCTGCACGTCGTAGTGGCCGTAGAACAGCACGTGCGGCCCACCCTCGCCGCCATGGGCCACCACCATCGGGTGCCCCGGCGTGGGGCGCTTCGAGGCGTCGAAGCCCAGGCCGGCAAGCTCCGCCACCAGCCAGTCGGCGGCAGAGTCGCAGGCCTCCGCGTAGGCCGGATCGGTGGAGATCGAGGGAATGCGGAGAAGCGCGAACAGCCGCTCTTGCGCGTCACCCAGTCCGGCGTCGATGCGGTCGAGGATGGCGGGCGTGGGATCGGACATGGCGGCCTCCTTGGGTCGGGGCGACGGTGCCGCGCCTGCCGGGCGGCGGCAAGGGTGCCGCGGAGGCCGCGGCGCGCGACAATCTGCATCTGTTCTAATTCGCGCGGAGCCTCTAGATGAAGGGGGCACCGATGGCAGCGGAAGGCGGACGGATGACGGATCACGACGGCGCGCTCGACCGGGCCCTGGACGCTCTGCACCGTGAAGGCCGGTACCGGACCTTCATCGACATCGAGCGGCGCCGCGGCCAGTTCCCCCGCGCGGTCTGGACCCGTCCGGACGGCACCGAGACCGAGATCACCGTGTGGTGCGGCAACGACTACCTCGGCATGGGCCAGCATCCGGCCGTGCTGGGCGCGATGCACGAGGCGGTGGACGCCGCGGGCGCGGGCTCGGGCGGCACGCGCAACATCTCGGGCACCACCGTCTACCACAAGCGGCTCGAGGCGGAGCTGGCGGACCTGCATCGCAAGGAGGCGGCGCTGCTGTTCACCTCCGCCTACATCGCCAACGACGCGACGCTGTCGACGCTGCCCAAGCTGTTTCCCGGCCTCATCATCTACTCCGACGCCCTGAACCACGCCTCCATGATCGAGGGCGTGCGGCGCAACGGCGGCGCCAAGCGCATCTTCCGCCACAACGACGTGGCCCACCTGCGCGAGCTGATGGCGGCCGACGACCCCGCGGCGCCCAAGCTTGTGGCCTTCGAGTCGCTCTATTCCATGGACGGGGACTTCGCCCCCATCGCCTCGATCTGCGTTGCGGCCGAGGAGTTCGGCGCGCTGACCTACATCGACGAGGTCCACGCCGTCGGCCTCTACGGCCCCCGCGGCGGCGGCATCACGGAGCGCGATCGGCTCGCCCACCGCATCGACATCGTGAACGGCACGCTCGCCAAGGCCTACGGCGTGATGGGCGGCTACATCGCCGCCTCCGCCAAGATGTGCGACGCGATCCGCTCCTACGCGCCGGGCTTCATCTTCACCACCTCGCTGCCGCCCGCCGTAGCCGCCGGCGCCGCCGCCTCGGTGGCCCACCTCAAGCGCGACCAGGGCTTGCGCGACCTCCACCAGGAACGGGCCGCCGTGCTGAAGCTGCGCCTTCGCGGCCTCGGCCTGCCGATCATCGACCACGGCAGCCACATCGTGCCCGTCCACGTGGGCGATCCGGTGAAGTGCAAGATGATCTCGGACCGCCTGCTGAGCGATCACGGCGTCTACGTGCAGCCCATCAACTTCCCCACCGTGCCGCGCGGCACGGAGCGCCTGCGGTTCACGCCCTCGCCGGTCCACACGCCCGGAATGGTCGATGGCCTCGTGCGCGCGATGGACGATCTGTGGTCGCGGTGCGCGCTTTCGCGTCAGCGAGCATCCGCCTGACCGCATCCCGATAATGCCGTGCATTGCGAGGGATTGGATGCTAGTTTAGCGCATAGGCAGGGGGAACGCGCCTGGGGAGGATGCGTTCTCATACGGGACACGGGGAATCGTCCGGGAGAGGCGTAACCCAACTATCAAGCGGGGCAGCGGTCCATGTTCGGCCGGAAGAACAAGGCTCTTTCAAGAGTCGAGCAACCCGACAGCGGGTACGACAGCTTCGACCTCAGGCTCGGCGACGAGATGCGCGGCGAACGCGCGACCCAGGGCAAGAGCCTGATGGACGTGCAGCGCGAGCTGCGCATCAAGGCGTCCTACATCGCTGCCATCGAGAACGCCGACCTCTCGGCCTTCGACAGCCTCAGCTTCGTGGCGGGCTACGTGCGCTCCTACGCGCGCTACCTCGAGATGGACCCCGAGATCGTGTTCGCGCGGTTCTGCGAGGAGTCGGGCTTCGGCGGCATCAAGGCCCTCAAGCCCATGGAATCCGAGGTCTCGCGCCGCACGGCCCTGACCTCGGCGCTGGTCGCGCCCGGCCCCGGCATGGCGCTGCAGCAGCGCAACGTCGCCGCGGTGGACCCGCTCGCCGGCACCGGCAACCCCTTCGCGCGCCGCGCCACGCCCGTGTTCGCCGGCTTCGAGCCCGGCGCGCTGGGCAGCCTCGCGGTGCTGCTGCTGCTCGTGGGCGGCATCGGCTACGGCGGCTGGACCGTGATGCAGGAGATCCAGCGCGTGCAGGTCGCGCCCGTGGAGCAGGAGCCGATCGTGGTCGCCGAGCTCGACCCGATCGCGGCCCAGCCCGCGGCCGACGAGGGCGAGACCGCGGCGCTGGCGAGCCGCGCCGAGGCGCTGACGCAGCTTTACCGGCCGCAGGCGCTGGAGGCTCCGATCCTGACGGCGCGCGACGCGCCGATCTCCACGATTCGCCCCGGCACCGTGGGCGCGCTGGCCTCGGCCACGCCCTCCGGCCTTGCCGGCCCCGATGCGGGCGCAGCTGCTGGCGATCCGCGCGAGACCGGGGCCAGCGGCACCGAGATCGCCATGGCCGTGGACGCCGCCCTGCTGGAAGCGGTCGCCGAGGTCGAGGCGACGCCGGACACGCCCCGCGTGCTGGCCGAGGAGCCCGACGCCGTGGTGCTGGTTGCCGTGCGCGACACATGGGTGCGCGTGCGCTCAGCCGACGGCTCGACCCTGTTCGAGAAGGTCATGAAGCCCGGCGAGACGTGGGAGGTGCCCGTCGCCGAGACGGCGCCGACCTTGCGCACCGGCAACTCCGGCGCGGTCTACATGTCGGTCGCGGGACAGACCTACGGCCCCGTGGCCCCCGGCCCGCAGGTCGTGTCGGGCGTGGCGCTCGCCTCCGCGCAGGTCACGGGCAGCTACGAGGTCGCGGACCTCACCGGCGACGCCGACCTCGCCCGCGTGGTGGCAGAGCTGCAGGAGCCTGCGCCCCTGCCCGGAGCCGCGCCCGCCGAATAGCGCCGCCACGGCGCACGATCCAGAACGCCCCGGCCCCCGTGCCGGGGCTTCGCACGTCCGGACCCCGGTTGCGCCGTCCCCTCGCCGCCCCTAGCTAGCCCCCCGAGGAGGCCCGCCCCATGTCGCTCCATGCCATCCGCCCCTGGCGGCAGATCGACCGCCGCCCGTCCCGCCGGATCATGGTGGGCGGCGTGCCCGTGGGCGGCGACGCGCCCATCTCCGTGCAGACCATGACGAACACGCTCACCACGGACGTGAAGGCGACCGTGGGGCAGGTGCAGCGCTGCGCCGAGGCCGGCGCCGACATCGTGCGGGTGTCGGTGCCCGACGAGGCGTCCTCGAAGGCGCTGCGCGAGATCGTGGCGGAAAGCCCCGTGCCCATCGTGGCCGACATCCACTTCCACTACCGCCGCGGCATCGAGGCCGCCGAGGCGGGCGCGGCCTGCCTGCGGATCAACCCCGGCAACATCGGCAGCGCGGACCGCGTGCGCGAGGTTATACAGGCTGCGCGCGACCACGGCTGCTCGATCCGCATCGGCGTGAACGCCGGCTCCCTGGAGCGTCACCTCCTGGAGAAGTACGGCGAGCCCTGCCCCGATGCGATGATCGAGAGCGGGCTCGACCACATCCGCATCCTCGAGGACAACGACTTCCGGGAGTACAAGATCTCCTGCAAGGCGTCCGACGTATTCATGGCCGCCGCAGCCTATCAGGGGCTGGCCGAGGCCACGGATGCCCCGATCCACCTCGGCATCACCGAGGCGGGCGGCCTGACCTCGGGCACCATCAAGTCCGCGATCGGACTCGGCAACCTCCTGTGGATGGGGATCGGAGACACGATCCGCGTCTCGCTGTCGGCCGATCCGGTCGAGGAGGTGAAGGTCGGCTTCGAGATCCTCAAGTCGCTGGGCCTGCGCCACCGGGGCGTGAACATCATCTCCTGCCCCTCCTGCGCGCGTCAGGGCTTCGACGTGATCAAGACCGTGGAGACGCTGGAGCGGCGGCTGGAGCACATCAAGACGCCGATGTCGCTGTCGATCATCGGCTGCGTGGTGAACGGCCCCGGAGAGGCGCTGATGACCGACGTGGGCTTCACCGGCGGCGGCAACGGCGCGGGCATGGTGTATCTGGCCGGCAAGCAGAGCCACAAACTCGGCAACGACGCGATGGTCGATCACATCGTCGAGCAGGTGGAGCGCCGTGCCGAGGCCATCGAGGCAGAGCGCGCGCGCGAGGCCGCCACCGCCGCCGAGTGACCCGCTTGCCCCCGCCGCCGGGCGCACATACCTCTGCGTCACACTCACGAGGAGACGCGACATGGCCATGAAGGCCCACGAGATCGAGGACCTGATCCGCGCGGCCTTTCCCGAGGCAAAGGTGACGATCACGGACCTCGCCGGGGACGGCAACCACTACGCCGCCGAGGTGGTCGACGAGAGCTTCCGCGGCCAGTCCCGCGTGGCGCAGCAGCGTGCCGTCTACGCGGCCCTGAAGGGCAAGATGGACGGCCCCGCAGGCGAGCTGCACGCCCTTGCCCTGACGACCCGGGCGCCGGCGTGAGCTGGCTCGCCGCCATGCTCGGGGGGGCGATCCTCCTGGTGCTCGTCGTGCGGGCCTGGTGGATCATGCGCGCCGAGGACGGCGAGCGCCCCCGCGGCGTCGATCCCGGCGCGGGCTACACCGAGCTGCGCAGCGAGTACTTCTCGGGCGTCGGCGGCGGCTCCGACCAGACCACGCGCGTCCCGCGGGACCCGCAGGAATACGCGAGGGCCTTCGTGCCCAGAAAGGACCGGACATGAGCGACGACGCGAACCAGCGCATCGAACAGACCGTGAAGGGCAGCGACGTTGTGCTGTTCATGAAGGGCACCAAGGCGATGCCCCAGTGCGGCTTCTCGGCCAAGGTGGCCGGGGTGCTCAACTACATGGGCGTGGACTACGCGGACGTGAACGTGCTGGCGGACGACGCGATCCGCCAGGGCATCAAGGACTACTCGGACTGGCCCACGATCCCCCAGCTCTACGTGAAGGGCGAGTTCGTGGGCGGCTGCGACATCATCACCGAGATGACGCTGTCGGGCGAGCTGGACGCCATGCTCGAAGCCAAGGGCGTCGCCTTCGACAAGGACGCCGCCGACAAGATCCGCGAAGCCAACGCGTGATCGCGGGCGGGCGGGGCACCGGCCCCGCCCGCCTTGCCGCGCCCTAGAACGGGGGCGTGGTGTGATCGGTGCTCAGGTGGGTGGTGATCCGCGTCGCCGCGGCCTCGACGCCGCTCGAGACGACGCCCATCACGGCGAGGCCGAGGCCGACCAGCGCGGCGGTCAGCACCACCCAGTCCACCGTGACGGCGCCTGCCTCGTCTCGCACGAACCGCGCGAGGCAGCCTTCGGTGCTCCATTCCATCAAGGTCGCTCCTGCTTGGTGACCCCTCGGGATTCGCTGCCGCGCGCGTCCGCGGCGGGCGCGGCTTGGGGCGGGACGATGACCTTCCGCCCGCATTCGCCGCGATTGGTTCAGTCCCGCCGCCCCTCCAAGTGCTTTCGCAGCTTCGACGGCGGCGCCTTCTTGCGGTTCTTCCACGGGTTCGCGTCGCCCTGCCCGCGCAGGTAGAGGCGGATCGGCGTGCCGGGCATGTCGAAGTCCTCGCGCAGGCCGTTCACAAGGTAGCGCTTGTAGGCCTCGGGCACCGCGTCGGGATGCGAGCACATCGCCACGAAGCCCGGCGGCCGGGTCTTGGCCTGGGTCATGTAGCGCAGCTTGATGCGGCGCCCCCCCGGCGCCGGCGGCGGGTGCGCGGACACCACGTCGCCGAGCCAGCGGTTCAGCGCGGCCGTGGGCACGCGCCGGTTCCAGACTTCGTGCGCCTTGACCACCGCGCGCTGCAGCCGGTCCAGCCCCCGCCCCGTCTTGGCCGAGACCGTGACCAGCGGCGCGCCGCGAAGCTGAGGCAGGAGGCGCTCGAACGCCTCCTTCAGGCCGGCCAGCTTCTCCTGCCGGTCCTCCTCCAGGTCCCACTTGTTGACGGCCACCACCACCGCGCGCCCCTCGCGCGAGGCGAGGTCGGCGATGCGCAGGTCCTGGCTCTCGAAGGGAATGGCCGCGTCCAGCAGCACGACCACCACCTCAGCGAACTTCACCGCGCGCAGGCCGTCCGAAACCGAGAGCTTCTCCAGCTTCTCCTGCACCTTCGCCTTGCGCCGCATGCCGGCCGTGTCGAACAGGCGCATCGGCACGCCGTCCCAGTCGAAGTTCAGCGCGATGGAATCGCGGGTGATGCCGGCCTCGGGGCCGGTCAGCAGGCGGTCCTCGCCGACGATGCGGTTGATGAGCGTGGACTTGCCAGCGTTGGGCCGGCCCACCACGGCGACCTGGAGGGGGCGCTTGCGGGTCGGGCGCCAGTCCTCGACGTCCTCGCCTTCGACGATCTCCACCCCCGCCTCGGCCTCGTCGTCCACGTGGCCGTCGATGAGGGGGCGGAGGGCGGCGGCGAGCTCGGCCATGCCCTCGCCATGCTCTGCCGAGAGGCGCAGCGGCTCGCCGAGGCCCAGCTCCCACGCCTCGATCAGCCCGGACTCGCCTGCCTGCCCTTCGGCCTTGTTGGCGGCCAGCAGAACGGTGCGGCCGCGACGGTGGAGGAGCTCGGCGAAGTCGCGGTCCACCGGGGTGAGGCCCGCGCGGGCGTCTACGAGGAACAGGGCGGCGTCGGTGGTGTCCACCGCCCGCTCGGTCAGGCGACGCATCCGGCCCTGGAGGCTGTCGTCGGTCGCGTCCTCGAGGCCAGCGGTGTCGACCACCGTGAAGCGCAGGTCGCCGAGGCGCGCGGGCGCCTCGCGCAGGTCGCGGGTCACGCCGGGCTGGTCGTCGACCAGGGCGAGCCGCTTGCCGACGAGGCGGTTGAACAGCGTGGACTTGCCGACGTTGGGGCGGCCGACGATGGCGAGCGTGAACATGGGGGCGGCCTCCGAGATCAGAGGCGCCCCCTAGCGCACTTAGCGGAAGGCGTGAAGCTGTCCCTCGCGTCCCACGACGTAGAGCGCGTCGCCGAAGGCGATGGGCCGCGACGCCGCGCCGCCGGGCACCGGCAACGCCGTGCGCAGCGCGCCCGACACCGGGTCGAAGCCCCGCAGCGCCCCGTCCGAAGACGCGACCCAGAGGCGCCCGCCGGCCAACACCGGGCCGTAGTGGGCGAAGATGCCCTCGCGCTTGGCCGCGCGCGCGTCCTTGTAGAACGGCAGGTCGGCCCGCCAAGTCACGTCGCCCGTGGCGGCGTCGAGGCGGATCAGCTGGCCCCTGTCGGTGACCTGGAACAGCGCACCACCCACGGCGGCGAGCGGGCTGACCGCGCCCTCGAGCGCGGTCCACAGCCGCTCGCCCGTGCCGAGGTCCAGCGCCACGGTGCGCCCCGCAGTGGTGCCCGCGAAGACGCGGCCGCCGCGGATCACGGGGTCGCCGGTGATGTCGCCGATGTCGCCGTAGGCCACGCCGCTGCGCTGCCCGATCACCGCCGAATCCCACAGGCGCAGGCCCGAATCCTGCAGCGCGGCCACGAGCTGTCCCGACCCGAAGGGGAACACCGCGAGGCGACCGTCGAGCGCCGGCGCCGGGGCCGCCGTGGTGACCGAGCCCGCGGGGATGCCCTGGGTCTCCCAGCGCACGCGCCCGTCGCCGGCGTCGATGGCCCAGGCGCGGCTGTCGCGGCTGGTCACGAACACCGTGCCGCCCACTGGCTTGGGCGTGGTGATCGGCGCGTCGAGGCGCTGCACCCAGCGAGTGCGCCCCGTGGCGGCGTCCAGCGCGTGAAGCTCGCCGAAGCCGGTCGAGGCGTAGAGCGTCCCGCCCACCACCGCGAGGCCCCCACCCGAGGCGTCCGAGGCCCGGTCCCAGCCGGGCACGAGGTCGCGGCTCCAGATCGCGGCGCCGCCCGTGGAGACGGCGGTGACGCGGGCGCGGGCATCCATCGCGAAGAGGCGCCCGCCGTCGCTCACGGGGTCGGCGGTGATGATCTGCCGGCGGCTATCGCCCTCGCCCACGGCGGCGCTCCAGCGCAGGGCGGGCGCGGCAGCGAGCGAGGCGTGGGGCGGGTCGTTGCGGGCGTCGAACACCCGCAGGGGCCAGGCGGCGAGGCGCTGGGGCGCAGGCAGCGCCAGCGGCGCCGCGCCCTCGGTGTCGGACGCGGCAACGGCCAGCACCGCGAGCCCGGCTTCGGGAACGACCGCCTCGCGCGCGCCCGGCAGGATCGGCTCGCGTTCGGCGCAGGCGCCGGCAGCGAGGATCAGCGCGGCGGCGGCGCCTGCGCGCATGGACGTCGGTGATGGCATCGCTCGCGCCCCCGTCAGGCCGGCTCGGTGGGCTGGGCGCCCAGCGCGACCATCAACTGCTGCGCCCGGGCGCGCAAGGCGGCGGAGGCCTCGGCGTCCTCGGCCAGCAGGCGCAAGAGCGTCACCGCCGTGCCCTCGTCGCCGGCCTCCAGCGCGCGGAGGGCCTGCATCTCCACCGCGATAGGGCGGTACGGCGCGCCGGGGGTGGCCAGCTCGGCGAGGATCTCGCCGTCGCGGATCACGTCGCTGGTGCCGCCCGCGAGGATCGCCTTGAGGAGGGCGAGGTGCCGGTGGCGCGGCGCGAGGCCCGGGGTCTCGGCCAGCTCGAGCAGGCGTGGCGCGGCCTCGGCGGCGTCCGCCCCGCCGCCCTCGGCGTCGGGCGCGGCCTCGGCGGCGGCGAGGAGCATCGCGCGCAGGAACGCCTGGCCCTCGCCGTCCGCATCAAGGGCGGCGAGCGCGGCAGCGCGCGCCTCGGCCGTGTCCGCGCCGACCGCGGCGATCACCCCGTCGCCGAACCGCTGGGCGGACGCCTCGGCGCGGCTGCGCTGCCACTCGGTCCAGGCCGCCCCCCCCACGAGCAGGATCACCGCGAGGATCGCCACCCAGCCCCAGCGCCGCATGAGCGCATAGAGGCGGTCGCGGCGGACCTCCTCGCTGACCTCGTCGATGAAGCTGTCGGTGTCGGACATCTCTCGCCCCTCGTTGTGCGCGCCACGGGTATCGCCCCCGGGGCCGGGGCGAAAGCCCCCCGGCGCGTTTGATGCCGCGCAAACGGGCACCGTGCGACCGATCCGCGCGCCGCGCCGCGGCGGGGGCCGCATGGTGACACGCAGGGGTTGTCGCCCCCGGCGCCAAATCATAATTCTGAACCGGTCCGTTCAGCGCGGTGCTGGCAGCGGACCCTGCCGTGCGAGACGCCCATGCGCCCGTTTTCCGTCTTTCTCGCGGTCGCCGTCTGCGTCGCGTTGTTCTTCCTCGTGCTGCAGCGCGAGGCCCTGCTCGATTGGGCCCGTGCGGTCACGGGCGACGGCGAAGAGACCGCCGTGGCGGCGTCCGTGGTCGCCGAGGCGCCGTCGTCGATCCTGGAGGAGGGCGCGGGCGAGGCGGCGCGCGCCGTCCACGTGGTCGCCCTGCGCTCGGTCGCGCGCGAGGTCGAGGACGCCGTGATGGTGCGCGGCCAGACCGCCCCGGCGCGCGAAGTCGTGGTGTCGTCCGAGACCTCGGGCACGATCGTCTCGGAGCCCCTGCGCAAGGGCACCTTCGTGGAAGCCGGCGAGACCCTGTGCGAACTGGACCCCGGCAGCCGCGTGGCGGCGGTCACCGAGGCAGAGGCCGGTCTCGCCGAGGCCCGCGCGCGTATCCCCGAGGCCGAGGCGCGCATCATGGAGGCCGAGGCGCGCCGCCCCGAGGCGGGCGCCCGCCTGCGCGAGGCCAAGGCCCGCCTTCCCGAGGTCCGCGCCCGCGTCACCGTGGCCGAGGCGGGCCGCGCCGATGCCAGAGCCCGCATCGCCGAGGCCGAGGCCCGGCTCGAGGAGGCCCGCATCAACCAAAACGCCGCCGCGCGCTTGAGCGAGGACGGCTTCGCCTCGCAGACCCGCGTCGCCAACGCCGACGCCGCCCTGCGCGCCGCCGAGGCCGGGGTCGCCGCCGCGCGCACCGGGCTCGAATCGGTGGAGGCCGACATCGAGAGCGCCCGCGCGGTGATCGAGGGTGCGCTCGCCCAGATCGAGAGCGCCGAAGCCGGGGTCGTGGCCGCCGAGGCCGGGGTCGAGAACGCCCGCGCCGGCCTGGCCGCCGCCGAAGCCGCGGTGCAGTCCGCCGAGGCTGCCGTGGAGAACGCCCGGCTCGACATCGCCAAGCTCGCCATCACGGCCCCCTTCGACGGCCTCTTGGAGACCGACACGGCCGAGCTGGGCGCCCTGCTGCAGCCCGGCTCGCCCTGCGCCACGGTCGTCCTGCTCGACCCGATCAAGCTTGTGGGCTTCCTGCCCGAGGCGCAGGTCGCCCGCGTGGAGGCCGGCGCCCCCGCCGGCGCGCGCCTCGCCTCGGGGCGCGAGGTCGCGGGCCGCGTCGCCTTCGTGTCGCGCTCTGCCGACGAGACCACCCGCACGTTCCGCACCGAGGTGACCGTGCCGAACCCCGACCTCCTGCTGCGCGGGGGCCAGACGGTCGAGATCGTGATCCGCACCGATCCCATCCGCGCCCATCAGCTTCCCGCCTCGGCGCTGACGCTGAACGATGCCGGCACCCTGGGCGTGCGCGTGATCGAGGACGGCCGCGCCGCCTTCGCGCCCGTCGACCTCGTGCGCGACTCGGCCGAGGGCGTGCTGGTCGCGGGTCTCGAGGACGAGGCGGACGTGATCGTGGTGGGGCAGGAATACGTGACCGACGGCGTGCCCGTGCAGGCGACCTTCCGCGGCGCCGCGGCGGAGCCGACCCAATGACCGGCATCATCGACTGGGCCGCCACGCGTGCGCGCATGGTGCTGGCCTTCGTGGTTCTCTCAGTGCTCGCGGGCACCTTCTCCTACGTGAACCTGCCGAAGGAGGGTGAGCCGGACATCGACATCCCCGGCATCTTCGTGTCGGTCCCCTTCCCCGGCATCAGCGCGTCCGACAGCGAGAAGCTGCTCGTGAAGCCGATGGAGACCCGCCTCAAGGAGCTGGACGGCCTAAAGAGCATGTCCGCCACCGCCTCCGAGAACTACGCCGGCATCTTCCTCGAGTTCGAGTTCGGCTGGGACAAGTCCGCCACCATCGCCGACGTGCGCGACAAGATGAACCAGGCCGAGACCGAGTTTCCGGACGGCGCCGAGCAGTACACCATCGACGAAATCAACTTCTCGGAGTTCCCGATCCTGATCGTCTCGCTCTCGGGACTGGCGCCCGAGCGCACGCTCCTGCGCCTCGCCAAGGACCTGCAGGACCGGCTGGAGGGCATGAGCGCGCTGCTGGAGGCCGGGCTAGCCGGGCACCGCGACGAGATGCTCGAGGTGCTGATCGACCCTCTCGCGCTCGAGAGCTACAACGTCACCGCCGGCGAGCTGATCGACACCGTCAACAACAACAACCTCCTGGTCGCCACCGGCTCGGTCGAGACGGCGAGCGGCGCGTTCCCGGTCAAGATCCCCGGCTCCTTCGAGGAGCCGCGCGACGTCTACGACCTCCCGGTGAAGCGCTCCGGCGACCGGGTGGTGACCTTGGGCGACCTGGCGGAGATCCGGCTGACCTTCGAGGACCGCGAGGGCACCGCGCGCTACAACGGCGAGACGACCGTCGCGCTGCAGGTGGTGAAGCGGAAGGGCTTCAACATCATCGACACGGCCGCCGCCGTCCGCGCCGAGGTGGCCGCCGAGGTGGCGACCTGGCCGCCGGAACTGCGCGAGGCCGTGGACGTGCAGGTGACGCTCGACCAGTCGCGCACCGTGAAGTCCATGGTCACGCAGCTCGAGGGGTCGGTGCTGACGGCCATCGCGCTGGTGATGATCGTGGTCCTCGCCACGCTGGGCACCCGGTCCGCCCTGCTGGTGGGCTTCGCGATCCCCACCTCGTTCCTCTTGTGCTTCGCGCTGCTCGCCGTGATGGGCATCACCATCTCCAACATCGTGATGTTCGGCCTGATCCTCGCCGTCGGCATGCTGGTGGACGGCGCCATCGTGGTGGTCGAGTACGCCGACCGACGCATCTCGGAAGGCTCCGGCCCGATGGCGGCCTACACCGAGGCGGCCAAGCGCATGTTCTGGCCCGTGGTCTCCTCCACCGCGACCACGCTCTGCGCGTTCCTGCCGATGCTGTTCTGGCCCGGCGTGCCCGGCGAATTCATGGGAATGCTGCCCGTCACGCTGATCTTCGTGCTGTCGGCCTCGCTCGTGGTGGCCCTCGTCTACCTGCCCGTGCTCGGCGGCGTGGCGGGGCGGCTGACGCGCCTCTTCGACACCGGCGCCGGCGCCCTGCGCGCCCACGTGCCCTGGATCGTGCGCGCCGTGCTGGCGGCCGCCTCGGCCTGGGCGCTGGCGGTGGCGATCCTCCAGACGCTGAACCCGTCCTACCTCCTGCCGATCCCTGCCTCCGAGGTCCGGTTCGTCCACTCGCTGCCCGGCGCCGTCGCCTTCGTGTTCGCATGCTTCGCTCTGGCGACCACGCTCGGCTCGATCCGCTGGCACCGCAAGCCGCGCCGGGTCGAGGCGGGCTATCGTCGCTCGCTCTTCGGCCGGGCCGTGCATCTGATGGTGGGCAACCCGATCGGCCCCCTCGTCGCGATCGGCATCGTCGGCTTCGCCGTGGTGACGACCTTCGGCATCTTCGGGCGCGAGAACAACGGAGTGGAGTTCTTCGTCGACAGCGAACTGGAGAACGCCAACATCTACGTGCGCGCGCGCGGCAACCTCTCGCTCGAGGAAAAGGATGCGCTGCTGCGCGAGGCCGAGGCCATCGTGCTGGCCACCCCCGGCATCCGCTCGGCCTTCGCCTTCGCCGGCGACGGCGGCCTGAGCACCGGCGGGCCCGCGGGCGGGGCCGGCGCACCCGGCGACACGATCGGCCAGGTCCAGATCGAGATGATCCCATGGGAGGAGCGGCCCACCGTCGAGGAGCCCTGGTTCAGCGTCGCCGGCCTCTTCACCGTGAACAAGACCGTGGTGGATCCGGCCTTCGACGGCGACCGCATCGCCGACGCCTTGCTCGCGCGCCTGCGCGAGATGCCGGGCGTGAAGGTCGACCTGTCCGCCCAGGATCGCGGCCCAGCGCAGGGCAAGCCGATCCACCTGCGCCTCCGGGGCAGCGACTGGGAGGCCCTGCGCGCCATCACCGCCGAGATGGCCGCGCTGTTCGAGGCCACCCCCGGCGTCGTCGACGTGGAGGACACCCTGCCCCTGCCCGGCATCGACTGGGAGATCGACGTCGACGTCGAGAAGGCGGGCCGCTTCGGCGCCGACGTGGCCACCGTGGGCGCCATGGTGCAGCTCGTGACGCGCGGCATCCTGCTGGACACCATGCGCGTCGACAGCTCAGACGAGGAGATCGAGATCCGCGTGCGCCTGCCCGAGGAGGACCGCGTGCTGTCCACCCTCGACAGCCTGAAGGTGCGGACCTCGGACGGACTGGTCCCCCTCGCGAACTTCATCGAGCGCCGCCCCGTGCCGCGCCTCGCCCAGATCGACCGCGAGGGCGGCGAGCGCTACTTCGACGTGAAGGCGGACGTGGCGCCGGGGCTGGTGAAGCTGGTGGACGGCGCGGGCGCGACGCAGGCCATCGTGCGCGAGGACGAGGCCGCCGGCTCCGACCTCGCCGCCCTGCCCCTCACCGCGACAGAACGGATCGAGGCGCTGACGCCGCTGATCGAGGAGCGCCTGCCCGCGAGCGTGAGCTATGAGTGGACCGGCGACCAGGAGGAGCAGGCCGAGAGCCAGGCGTTCCTGCAGACCGCCTTCATGGGCGCGCTGGGGCTGATGTTCATCATCCTGCTCGCGCAGTTCAATTCGGTCTACAACGCCGTGCTCGTGCTGCTGGCGGTGGTGCTGTCCACCACCGGCGTGCTGATCGGGATGCTGGTCATGGACCAGGCGTTCTCGATCATCATGACCGGCACCGGGATCGTGGCCTTGGCCGGGATCGTGGTGAACAACAACATCGTGCTGATCGACACCTTCCAGGAATACGCCCGCTACATGCCCCGGATCGAGGCGATCACCCGCACCGCCGAGGACCGCATCCGCCCCGTGCTCCTGACCACGCTCACGACCATGGCGGGCCTGATGCCGATGATGTTCGGCATCTCCGTGGACTTCCTGGCGGGCGGCTACTCGATCGGCTCGCCCACCTCGCTGTGGTGGATCCAGCTCGCGACGGCGGTGGTCTGGGGACTCGGGGTCGCGACCGTCCTGACGCTGCTGTTCACGCCGGCGATGCTGGCGGTGCGGGTCTGGCTGGCGGTCTACGCGCTGAAGCTCGCGGCGCTGCTGGGCTACGTCGGGATGGGCCGGGGCAGCCGGGTCGCCCGGGACCGGGCGCTGCGCCGCAAGGCCCGCCGCGTGCGCGCGCCGCTTCTGCTCTGGGCCGAGGAGGACGTGGCGGAGGCCGCTGCCGCCGCCGCGCCGGCACGCCTCGTGACCCCCGCCGCCGAGGAGACCGCCCCGCCGTCGCCGCCGCTCCGCGCCGCGGAATAGGCTGCATTCCGAAGGCGCGGCGACGAAGAAGGGGCCCCGAACCGGCGTTCGGGGCCCCTTCTCGTACCTTCAACCAAGCACTCCGATCGGGGCGGCGGTCCCTAGTAGAGCCCGCCCGAGGACAGCGATCCGAACGAGGCCCGCGGCGGCACCACCACGCGGCGGCCCGTGGAGGTCTGCACCTGCTTGGCCTCGACGCCGCCGCCGTCGCTGTCGTCGCTCTCGCCGCGGCCGAACAGCGGAAGGTCGCCCGCCATGGCGAAGCCGCCGTCGATCACCACCGAGCCCCCGGCGAAGCCGGCCATGAGCGACTCTCCGTCGCGGAAGTACTCCGAGACCACGTGCTCCCCGGTCGCGGAGTCGGGCAGGCGCGCGCCGGTATAGCGGTCGATCTTCACGAAGTGTCCGCCCGGGGGCACCTCGAAGTCGCCGCCGCCGTACTTCCGGATCGCCTCGGTCATGAAGCGCTGGAACACCGGGCCGCACATGCCGCCACCCGAGGCGCCCGAGCCCAGCGAGCGGGGCTGGTCGTGGCCGATGTAGCAGCCCGCCGCGATGGTCGAGGAGAAGCCCACGAACCACACGTCCTTGGCGTCGTTGGTGGTCCCGGTCTTGCCGGCGATGGGCACGGGCAGGTTCACCGTCTTGGAGGCGGTGCCGCGCTCCACCACGCCGCGCATCATCGAGGTCAGCTGGTAGGCGGTGATCGGGTCCATCACCCGGTCGCGGTTCGACACGATCCGCGGGCCGTAGCCGTCGCTGAGCGACGCAAACTGCTCGCAGTCGGTGCAGACCCGCTGGTCGTGCCGATAGACCGAGCGGCCGTAGCGGTCCTGGATGCGGTCCACGAGCGTGGGCTCCACCCGCTCGCCGCCGTTGGCGAACATCGCGTAGGCGGCCACCATCTTGAACAGCGTGGTCTCCTGCGACCCCAGCGAGTTGGCCAGAAGCTCGGGCATGTCGTCGTAGACGCCGAACCGCTCCGCGTACTCGGCCACCACGTTCATGCCCACGTCCTGCGCGAGGCGCACCGTCATCAGGTTGCGCGAGCGCTCGATACCGGTGCGCAGCGGCGAGGGGCCGTAGAACCGGTTGGACGCGTTCTTGGGCCGCCACACGGAGCCGTCGCCGGCCTCGATCTCGATCGGCGCGTCCACCACGATGGTGTTGGGCTGGTAGCCCGAGTCGAGCGCCGAGGCGTAGACGAAGGGCTTGAAGCTCGAGCCGGGCTGACGTGTGGCCTGCGTGGCGCGGTTGAACACCGAGTCCTGGTAGGAGAAGCCGCCCTGCATCGCGAGCACGCGGCCCGTGTTAACGTCCATCGCCATGAACCCGCCCTGCACCTCGGGGATCTGGCGCAGCGACCAGCCGTCTCCCTCGGGGCGCACGTGCACCACGTCGCCGGGCTCGAAGTTGGCGAAGAAGTCGCCCCGCATCCACTGGATGTCGGAGCGCGGGACGCCGGCCGATGCGGGCCCGTCCTCGACCCCCACCGTCAGAGTCTGGTCTGCCACGTCCAGCACCACCGCGGGGTGCCAGCGGCCGTCGAGATCGACGTCGCGGGCCACGTCGGCCTTCGACAGCGCCTCGCGCCAGAGCGCCTCGTCGCCGAGGGTCTCGGCGGGGATCGTCTCGTCGGTGCCGCGCCAGACGCCCCGCGAGCGGTCGTACTTCTCCAGCGCCTCGCGCAGGGCGAGCGCCGCCACCTCCTGCATCTCGGCGTCCACGGTGGCGCGCACCGAGAACCCTTCGGTGAAGAACGCCTCCTCGCCGAAGTCCTGCACGAGCCGGCGGCGGATCTCGTCGGTGAAGTAGTCGCGGTCAGGAAGCGAGGCGCGGAACGGCGGGTAGTGGCCGGACTGCACGGTCAGGAGCGGCTCGCGCTGCGCCTCCTCCATCTCGCCGCGAGTGATGTAGCCGTTCTCCCACATCTCGCGCAGCACGAAGTTGCGCCGCTCGATGGCGGTCTCGGCCTGGCGCACGGGATGGTAGTTGGACGGCGCCTTGGGCAGGATCGCGAGGTAGGCCGCCTCGCCGATGGTCAGCTCGTCGAGCGACTTGTTGAAGTAGGTCTGCGCGGCCGCGGCCACGCCGAAGCTGTTCTGCCCGAGGAAGATCTCGTTGAGGTAGAGCTCCAGGATGCCCTCCTTGTCGAGCGTCTCCTCGATGCGGCTGGCGAGGATGATCTCCTTCACCTTGCGCTCGGCGGAGCGGTCCGAGGACAGCAGGAAGTTCTTCATCACCTGCTGGGTGATGGTCGAGGCGCCGCGCAGGCGGCCGCCGCGGGCGGCATCCACGGCCGCCTTCACCATGCCCACAGGGTCGTAGCCGGCGTGGACGTAGAAGTTCTTGTCCTCGGCGGAGATGAACGCCTCCTTCACGAGGGCGGGTATCTCCTCGGCGGGGGCGAAGAGGCGGCGTTCCTGAGCGAACTCGTCGATCATGCGCCCCTCGCCCGAGTAGATGCGGCTGATCGTGGGGGGCGTGTACTGGGCGAGCTGCTCGTGGTTGGGCAGGTCGCGGCCGTACATCCACAGGATCGCGCCGATCGTGAGCGCCAGCGCGACCACGCCCAGCGTGACCGCCGAGAAGATGCCCCCGATCGTCGAGAGAATGAACATGAACACGCCCCAAACGGCGTTGCCTGCTGCCCGCACCATCGTTCCGTCCCACCATGTCTGGGGTTCCCGGCTCCCCCCTTAGCATCGGGGCGCGGCTGCCGGAAGCGCGCGCAACCGCGCACCGAGGAACGGGCGGCTCAGCGCCGCCGGCGCTCGGCCTCGGCGGCGTCGGCCACAGCCCAGGCGTCGATGCCCCGCGCGACGGCCGTGGCCATGCGCGCGCGCCAGTCGCGGCTCAGAAGGTTCTGCAGGTCGCGGGGGTCGGACATGAAGCCGAGCTCCAGGAGCACGGTGGGGATATCCGGCGTCTTGAGCACGGTGAACTCGGCCCCGAGGCGCGGGCGCTTGTGCAGGGCCAGCCCCGCCGCCCGCAGCGCCTGCACCAGCGAGCCGGCCAGCGTCTCGGCGCGCGGCGCTGTCTCGGCCCGGGCGAGGTCGATGAGGACGCTTGCGATCTCGTCGCCCCGGTCCTCCAGCTCCACGCCGAGGAGACGGTCGCCGCGGGCCTGCCGCTGCGCCAGCTCCGCCGTGATGGCGTCGCCGTCCTCGGGTGCGAGGGTGTAGACCGTGGCGCCCGACGCGCCGCCTCCCTCCACGGCGTCGGCATGGAGCGAGATCATCACGTCCGCACCCGCCGCCCGCGCCACGCTCGCGCGGCCCCGGAGCGAGACCAACTCGTCGGCCTCGCGGGTCAGCACCACATGATGGCCGGAGCGGCGCAGCACCTCGGCTAGCTCGCGCGCGAAGCGGAGCATCAGCCGCGCCTCGCGCGCCCCGCCACGCTCGGCGCCGGGATCGACGCCGCCGTGGCCCGGATCGAGCGCCACCACCAACGGGCCGCCCGGCGCCCGTTCGCGGGCACGCAAGGAAACCGTGGGCGCTCCGGATTCGGGGCGGACCACCGGCTCCACGTCGCGGTCGAGGCGCACGCGGATCACGGCGCCGCCTCCGTCCGTCTCCATGCCTGCCTCGGCCACGCCCATCGGCGCGGGCAGCGGCACCACGAGGCGCGTGCGCCCCGGCCCCACGCGGCCCCAGCGCGCGCCCTCGCCCAGCGCGTCCGCCTCCAGGCCCGAGAAGTCACCCTCGGACAGGTCCAACGTCAGGCGCGGCGGGTCGAGCCGCACCCCCACGCGCCACGGCACGGGCTGCGACAGCGCGAGGCGCAGCGTGGCCTCGTCCGCGTCCACCTCCACCGCGCTGCCGGCCGGGTCGACCACGGCGCGGGCCACGAAGTCCTGCGCCGCCGCCGGCAGGGCCATCGTTGCCAGGAGCGCGAGGAGCCGGATCACCACGCGTCTCCGAAGCGGCGCAAGCGCTCCAGCCCTTCGCAGATGTCCTCGGTGGCACGGGCGTAGGAAAAGCGCAGCGTGCCCGCGCCGCGCCCCGGGTCGAAGTCCAGCCCCGGAGTGACGGCGACGCCCGCCTCGTCGAGGATGCGCCCCGCCAGCGAGAGGCTGTCGTCCGTGCGGTGCGAGACGTCCGCGTAGACGTAGAACGCGCCGTCGGGCGGCGCGATGCGGTCGAAGCCCGCGTGGGGCAGCCCCTCCAGCATCAGGCGGCGGTTCTCGGCGTAGACCGCGCGGTTGGCTTGCAGCTCGCCCTCGGCGTCCATCGCGTGGAGCGCGGCGATCTGGCTGGCGTGGGGGGCGCAGATGAACATGTTCTGGGCCAGCCGCTCGTAGGTGCGTACGTGCGCCTCGGGCACGACCATCCAGCCGATGCGCCAGCCGGTCATGGAGAAGTACTTCGAGAACGAGTTGATGACGGTGACGTCGTCCGAGATCTCCAGCGCCGAGACGGCGCGGCCGCCGTACTGGATGCCGTGGTAGATCTCGTCCGACACGAAGTGGGCCCCGGCCTCGCGCGCGCCCTCGATCAGGGCGCGCAGGGCGTCCGTGTCCAGCATGGTGCCGGTGGGGTTCGCGGGGGACGCGACGATGACGCCGTCCAGCCCCGCCATGTCGGCGGCGCGCGGCTGGAAGCGGTCCTCGGAGCGGGTCTCGATACCCACCGGCTTCAGCGAAAGGGCGCGCAGGATCTGGCGGTACGAGGGGTAGCCCGGCAGGCCGAGGCCGACCTGGTCGCCCGCGTCGAAGAGTGCGGTGAAGGCCAATAGGAACGCCGCCGACGAGCCTGCGGTCACGACCACGCGGTGGGGGTCGAGGTCGACGCCGTACCACTCCGCGTAGAGGCGGGCGATGCGCGCCCGCAGCTCCGGCAGGCCGAGCGCCACGGTGTAACCGAGGCTGCCGCGCTCCATCTCCCGGGCGAGCGCCGCGCGGGCGGCGGCGGGCGCGGGCGTGCCGGGCTGGCCGACCTCCATGTGGATCACGGAGCGGCCTGCCGCCTCAGCGGCGCGAGCGCGCTCCATCACGTCCATGACGATGAAGGGGTCGACCGCCGACCGCCCCGAGACGCCCCTGCCGCTCATCCCGTGTCCTCCTGCCTGCGCGCGATCCATGCCGGGCGCGCCTCGGGCCGTCAACGGCGGGGGCGGAACGCGAAGCGCCCCGGCAGTGCCGGGGCGCGAATCGCGCGGATCGTCGCCGGCCTCAGCGGCCGAACGACCACCAGCCGCGCTTCTTGGGCTCCTCGGGCGCCTCGGCGGCCTCCGCGGGGGCCTCGGACGGAGTGTCCGCGGCCTCGGCGGGTGCCTGCTCCTCGGACGCTTCGGGCTCGGGTTCGGGCGCCGCCTCGGGCTGCGCCTCGCCGGACTGCTCCGACGCGGCGTCCGCCGCCTCGGCCGCATCAGCGACCTCGGGCGAGGCCGTCGGCGCCGGGGCCTTGGCGCGCGCACGCGGGCGCCGCTTGGGCTTGGCGTCGTCGGGCTTGGCTTCGTCGGCCGCCTCCGCCGCGGGGGCCTCCTCCGCAGCCGGAGCTTCGGAGGGCGTGGCATCCGCCGCCTGCGGCGCGTCGTCCTGCGCCGCAGAGCCGTCGTCCGACCCTTCGTCGCCGGAGGACTTGCCCCGGCTGCGGACGCGGGTGCGCGACTTGCTGCGCTTCGGCGCCTCTTCGTCCTGCGGGGCCGCCTCGGGCGCCTTGGCGTCGGCCTCGCCCTCGTCGCCCTGCCCGCCCGCGTCGTCCTCGTCCGAGCCGTTGTCGCCCGAGCCGCCGCCCTTGCCGCCGCGACGGCGCGAGCGCCGGCGACGCTTCTTCTTGGGCCGGCCCTCGCCGTCGTCCGAGCCGTCGGCGTCCTCGGCCCCGTCGTCGGAGCTTTCGGCGGCCTCAGCGGCGTCGTCCTCCGCGGCCTCGTCGGCGACGTCATCCTCGTCCTCGACCTCGCCGCCCTCGGGGGTCCAAGACGTGTCGAGCTGCACGACGTTCGCCAGCGCCTTCGGCACGACGCGCGTCGCGGTCTTGAACTTCTCGAGATGGAAGTCCGTGCCCGAGAGCGAGGGGTCGGCCTCGATGCGGACCGCCATGTCGTAGCGCGCCTCGATCGTGGCGAGGTGCTCGCGCTTCTCGTTCATCAAGTAGTTGGCCACCTTCACGGGCAGCTTCACCAGCACCTCGCGCGAGCGCTTGCGGGTGCCCTCCTCCTCCAGCGCGCGCAGCACCTGCAGCGCGATCGAGTCGTCGGAGCGGATCAGGCCCGTGCCGTGGCAGTGGGCGCAGGGCTGCGTGGTCGCCTCGAGCATACCCGGGCGCAGGCGCTGGCGCGACATCTCCAGAAGGCCGAAGCCCGAGATGCGGCCCACCTGGATGCGCGCGCGGTCGTTCTTCAGCGCATCCTTCAGGCGCTTCTCCACGGCGGCGTTGTTCTTGCGCTCGTCCATGTCGATGTAGTCGATCACGATGAGCCCGGCGAGGTCGCGCAGGCGCATCTGGCGGGCCACCTCGTCGGAGGCCTCGAGGTTGGTCTTGAGGGCGGTCTCCTCAATGGAGCCCTCCTTCGTGGCCTTGCCCGAGTTCACGTCCACGGCGACCAGCGCCTCGGTGATGCCGATCACGATGTAGCCGCCCGACTTCAGTTGCACGGTCGGGTTGAACATCGAGTCGAGGTAGTTCTCGACCCCGTGGCGCGCGAAGAGCGGCATCGGGTCGGCGTAGTGCCGCACGTTCTTGGCGTGGGACGGCATGATGAGCTTCATGTAGTCCTTGGCCTGCCGGTAGCCCTCGGCGCCTTCCACGATCACCTCGTCGATGTCGCGGCTGTAGAGGTCGCGGATCGAGCGGTGGATGAGGTTGCCTTCCTCGTAGATCGGCGCGGGCGCGATCGACCGGAGGGTCAGCTCGCGGATCTGCTCCCACTGGCGCAGGAGGTACTCGTAGTCGCGCTTGATCTCGGTCTTGGTGCGCTTGGCGCCTGCGGTGCGCACGATCAGGCCGGCGCCCGCGGGCACCTCGATCTCGGAGGCGATCTCCTTGAGCTTCTTGCGGTCCGCGGCGTTGGTGATCTTGCGGGAGATGCCGCCGCCGCGCGCGGTGTTGGGCATCAGCACGCAGTAGCGGCCCGCGAGGCTGAGGTAGGTGGTGAGGGCGGCGCCCTTGTTGCCGCGCTCCTCCTTGACGACCTGCACCAGCATGATCTGCCGGACCTTCACGACCTCCTGGATCTTGTAGCGGCGCGGGCGCGGCTTGGGGACGGGACGGACCTCCTCGGGCTCGTCGTCGTCGGCCACGGTCTCGACGCGGTCGTCCTTCTCGGCGGCCGAGCGCTTCGACGAGGAGGAGCGGCGGCGCGAGCGCTTGCGCGGCGCCGGGTCCTCCATCGGGCTGGCGTCGTCCGAGGCGTCGCCCGAGCCGTCGGCCAGCTCCACCACGTCCATGCCGGCGGGCGCGGCGGCCTCGGGGGCTCCTTCCGCGTCGACCTTGGGTGCTTCGTCTTCGGCGGCCGGCGCTTCGGGCGCGTCGCCCTCGCCCACGGTCTCGTCCTCGAGGCCGGCGCCTTCCGCGATGGTGCGGTCCGGGTCGTCGTTGCCGTCTTCGGGGGCGTCGTCCCCACCCTCGGGCGCCGTCTCGCGCTCGTCCGCGGCCTCGGCCGCCTCGCTCAGCTCGGCGCCGGTGCCGGACACGGCCTCGGGCACGTCGCCGCCGGGCAGCGCGGCCTCGGCGGGCTCGCCCGCGCCCTCGGGGACCTCGCCGCCCGCCTGCGCGTCGGGGCTTCCGTCCCCGGACGGCTTCTTCTTGCGGCGGCTGCGCGAGCGGGACTTGCGCTTGGGCTTGTCCTCGCCCCCCTCCTCGGCCGCGTCGGCGTCCGCGGCGGCCTCCGCGTCCTCCTCGATCTCGGCGGCGTCGGCGTCGTCCTCGGTCTCCTGCTGGCGCGCCTGCTGCGCGGCGTAGGCGCGCTCCTCGGCGAGCAGCGCGTCGCGGTCGGCCTTGGGGATCTGGTAGTAGTCGGGGTGGATCTCGCTGAAGGCGAGGAAGCCGTGCCGGTTGCCGCCGTAGTCGATGAACGCGGCCTGGAGCGAGGGCTCCACGCGCGTGACCTTGGCCAGGTAGATGTTGCCCGCAAGCTGACGCTTGTTCAGGCTCTCGAAGTCAAATTCCTCGACGCGGTTCCCATCCGCCACCACGACCCGGGTCTCTTCCGGGTGGGTGGCGTCGATCAGCATTTTCTTCGCCATGTGTTCCTTGCAGGCCGAACGCAGGCGACGCCCCGGGGGGCGCGAGCGTGCGGACCTGTCCAATTTTTGCGGACGCGGCAGTGGCATGCGCGAGACGGATCGCCCGCCTCCCGTCCAGCCTGTACTGCCCATGCGTCATCGCGCTTCACCTCGGCCCGTGGCGCGTGCCGCGAGCCCGTTCACGTGCCCGGCGGGCCGGGCGTGTCTTCCGGGGCGCGGAGCCCCAAAACGCTCCTCTCGGGCATGGCCACGTGCGAGGGCCGAACTGCGCGGAGGAGAATCCGAACCGGTCCCGACCCGCGAGCGTCCGCGGGCACGACCGTGCGGCACCTTAGGAACGAATCCGCTCGGGGCGCAATCGGAATCGCCCCCGCTCCGCCGCTCCGGCACGGTTGCGCGCCTCCTCGGAGCCGTGCAGGCACGAGGACGGACCCGCGAGGAGACGCCCCCATGACCCTTCCCGACACCATGAGCGGCGTGGTGCTGCTCGGCCATGGCGGCCCCGAGATGCTCCAGGGGCGCGACGATCTCCCGGTGCCGCGCCCCGCGCCCGGTGAGGTGTTGGTGCGGGTGGGCGCGGCGGCCGTGAACAACACCGACATCAACACCCGCGTGGGCTGGTACGCCCGCGCGGTGCGCGGTGCGACCGATGGGGCGGGCGCAGGCACCGTGGAGGCCGGCGGCTGGAGCGGCGCGCTGCGCTTCCCGCGCGTGCAGGGGGCGGACGGCTGCGGGCGCATCGCCGCCGTGGGCGAGGGCGTGGACCTGGACCGCATTGGCGAGCGCGTCGTCCTGCGCCCGATGCACCAGCCCCTCGGCGACCCCGATCCGATGGCACTGCACACCTTGGGCTCCGAGCGCGACGGCACCTTCGCCGAGTACGTCGCCGCGCCCGCCCGCGACGCCTACGCCGTACGGTCGGACATGACCGACGCGGAACTGGCGTCGTTTCCCTGCTCCTACTCCACCGCCGAGGGGATGCTCGCGCGTGCCGAGCTGGCGCAGGGTGAGAGGGTGCTCGTCACCGGCGCCTCGGGGGGCGTGGGCGCGGCGGCGGTGCAGCTCGCCGCGCTACGCGGGGCCGAGGTCGTCGCCGTCTCCTCGCCCGCGAAGGCGGACGCGGTGCGCGCGCTCGGGGCCACCGAGGTCGTGGGGCGGGACGCGGCCCTGCCCGAGGGCGGTTTCGACTGCGTGATCGACCTCGTGGGCGGCGCGCGCTGGCCGCTCCTGCTCGACGCGCTGCGCCGGGGCGGCCGCCTCGCCACCGCGGGCGCCATCGCCGGACCCGTGGTGGAGCTGGACCTCCGCACGCTCTACCTGCGCGACCTGACCCTCCTCGGCTGCACCCACCAGCCGCCGGAGGTGTTCGCCGCCCTCGTGGCCCACATCGAGTCGGGCCGCCTCGCCCCGGTGGTGGCCCGGACCTTCCCGCTGCGCGAGATCGCCGCGGCGCAGGAGGCCTTCGCCGCCAAGGCGCACGTGGGCAAAATCGCGCTGCGTGTCGCGGACTGACTAGGGTCCGGGACGCCTAGAGGTAGTTCGACCGGCTGAGCCCGTGCTTGGCCATCTTCTCGTTTAGCGTCCGGCGCGGCAGCGACAGCTCGTCCATCACCGACTGGATCGAGCCGCGGTGACGGCGCATGGCGTTGTCGATCAGCATCCGCTCGAAGGCCTCCACGTACTCCTTCAGCGGCTTGCCCTCGGTGGTGACCTGCGGCGTCTGCCCCTGCTCCTCGGTGTCGGCCATGAGCAGCGAGGAGATCGAGCCCGTGCCGCGCCGCTGCTGGAGCACGGCGCGCTCGGCGAGGTTGATGAGCTGGCGCACGTTGCCCGGCCAGGGCGCCTGCAGCAGCTGCGCGGCCTCTTGCGCGGTCAGCTGCGGGGGCGTCGCGCCATACTCGTCGCCGAAGGTCTCGGCGTAGTGGGTGAACAGCGTCAGCACGTCCTCGCCCCGCGCGCGCAGGGGCGGCAGGTTCAGGCGCATGGCGGCGAGGCGGTAGAACAGGTCGGTGCGAAGCGACTCCTCGCAGGAGCCCGAGGGGTCGGACGCGTTGGCGATGGCCACGATGCGCGTCTCGGCGGGCACGCCCTGGTCGTTGATGAAGGTCAGGAGGCGCGCCTGGAGCGTGTTGGGCAGGCTTTCGATGTCCTCGAGCACCAGCGTGCCGCCGCGGGCCTCCTCGACCAGCGGCAGGCCGTCCTGGCAGGGGCCGAAGAGCCGGGCCGACAGCTCCTCCTCGCCGAGGGCGGCGCAGCTCACGAGGCTGAAGGTCTTGCCCGCGCGGGGGCCGACGGCATGGAGCGCATGCGCCACGAGGGTCTTGCCGGTACCGGTCTCGCCGTCGATCAGCACGTGGGTGTCGGCCTGTCCGAGGTCGAGGATGTCCTCGCGCAGCCGCTCCATGGCGGGCGAGGTGCCGATCAGCTTGCGCATGAGCACGGTGCCGTCGGACAGCTCGCGCCGCAGGGCGCGGTTGTCCAAGGTGAGCTTGCGGGCCTGCGCGGCGCGCCGCGCGAGGTCGGTCAGGCGGTCGGGATTGAACGGCTTCTCCATGAAGTCGTAGGCGCCCAGCTGCATGGCCTCCACAGCCATGGGCACGTCGCCGTGGCCGGTGATCATGATCACGGGCAGCGAGCTGTCCGACGACATGAGCCGCTTGAGGAACGCCATGCCGTCCATGCCGGGCATTCGGATGTCCGAGATCACAATCCCGGGATAGTCGGCGCCGATCTGGCGCAGGGCGTCCTCGGCCGAGGCGAAGGTCTCGGTCTTGAACCCCGACAGCGCCAGCCACTGGCTGATCGACTGCCGCATGTCCTGCTCGTCGTCGACGATGGCGATGCGCATCTGTTCGGCCATGGGGCCTCCTGTTCGGCGGGCGGACCTACTCTGCCGCGTCCACCCGTTTGTCCACGCAAGGTAGCCGCACTTCGAAAACGGCGCCGCCCCGCGTCGAGTTTCGTGCCGTGAGGCGTCCGCCCATGTCCTTCACGATCCCGGACGAGATGGCCAGCCCCAGCCCCGTGCCCTCTCCGGGGGCCTTGGTCGTGTAGAACGGCTCGAACAGCTGTTCGCGGTCGGTGATGCCGTGGCCCGTGTCGCGCACCGTGAGCACAGCCTCGTCGCCATGCGATAACAACATCTCCAGCTCGCGCTCCTCGGCGCCGAGCATGGCGTCGAGGGCGTTGCGCACGAGGTTGATCACGACCTGCTCCAGCCGCAGACGGTCGGCCTCGATCCAGACGGGGTGGTTCGGAACGGCCTGGGTCAGGCGCACCTTGTGCTGGCGCAGCTGCGGCTCCATCAGCGCCAGGGCGGCGGCCACGGCATCGCGCATGTCGAAGCGCTCGAAGGCCTGGTCGCCCTTGCGCGCGTAGGACTTCAGCTGCCGCGTGATGGCGCCCATGCGCTCGATCAGGTCGTCGATGCGCTGGAAGCTCGACAGCGCCTCGTCGGGTCGCCGCCTCTGGAGCAGGAGCTTGGCGCCCGCGAGGTAGGTCTTCATCGCGGCCAGCGGCTGGTTCAGCTCGTGGGACACCGCGGCCGACATCTCGCCGAGCGCGGCCAGCTTCGAGGACTGTGCGAGGCTCTGCTCGGTGACCTTCAGCTCCTCCTCCACGCGCCGCCGCTCAGCGATCTCGGCCGACAGGCGGTCGTTGAGGGCGCGCAGGGCGGCCGACTCCCGCTGGAAGCCCAGCGAGCGCATCGTGGCGCGCCGGTTCAAGAGGTAGAAGCCCAACGCCAGAAGCAGCGCGAAGACGGTGATGATGAGGGCGAGCACGCCGTTCACCCGCTCGCGCACGCTCTCGTAGGAGGTGAACGACACCAGCCGCCAGCCGCGGAACGGCACCCGCGTCTCGAGCTGCATCAGCGCGGTGGACGAGAAGAACCCCTCGTCCACGCCCGGACCGAAGGCGCCCGCGGACTGGAGCGCCCGCTCCAGCGCGGTGGGCACCGACAGCGAGGCCAGCGCCTGGCCCAGCGCCTGGCCCCGCCAGCGCGGCTCGGTCGAGATGATGACGCGGCCCGAGGCGTCGGTCACCACCACGGCGGCGGTGGTGCCGCGCCAGCGCCGCTCGAACTGGGCGAGGTCGACCTCGACCTGGATCACCCCGAGCGAGGTCGCACCGTCGCGCACCTCGCGGCTGAAGCTGGCCTGATAGGCGCCTCCGGGGGTGGGGTTGAGGGTGAACACCGTATCCGATCCGCGGATCGCCTCGGCGAAGAACGGCGCGTCGCCGTAGCTCGCGCCCAGCTCGGCGCGGTCGGTGGCGGCCACCACGCGGCCCTCGGTGTCCATGAGGGTGAGCGCGGCGGAGCCGATTTCGTCGACGAACGAGATCAGCCGCTGCGAGGAGGCCGAGAAGTCGCGCGCCTGCAGCGCGGTGATCAGCGTGGGATCGCGGGCCAGCAGAAGCGGCACCACGGAGTTGCGCTGCAGCTCCGACAGGATCGCCCCGGCATAGAGCGACTGGCGCAGCTCGGCGCGCTGGCGCGTGGCCTCCACGAAGCGCTCCGTAAGGAAGGCGTTGGCGATCCAGACCACGGCCACCAGCACGGCGAGGCTGACGGCGATCATGACGCGGACGGTTCCCGGCAGGCCCGGGAAGAGCCGCTCCTGCGCGATCCTGCGCCCGGTGACGTCGCGCGTGAACATGGGGCGCGGATACCGCGCGGGGGGGTGTGGGTTCAAGCGCCGCGGTCGCGCAGGCGCTTCAGGCCGCGACCAGCGCCTCGGCCAGCCCCCGGAACATGACGGCACCATCGGTGTTGCCGTGCGCCGCCTCGACCGCGCGTTCGGGGTGCGGCATCATCCCCAGGACGCGGCGGTTCTTGCTCAGCACGCCCGCGATGTCGTCCACCGCGCCGTTGGGCGCGTCGAGGTAGCGGAACGCCACCCTACCCTCGCCGTCGAGGCGCCGCAGGGTGTCGCGGTCGGCGGTGTAGTTGCCGTCGTGATGGGCGATCGGGATGCGGATCGTCGCGCCCTTGGCATACCCGGCGGTGAACGCACTGTCAGCGGTCTCGACCCGCAGGGCCACGGTGTCGCAGATGTACTTCAGCGAGGCGTTGCGCAGCAGCGCGCCGGGCAGGAGGCCCATCTCGCACAGGATCTGGAAGCCGTTGCACGGGCCCAGCACGTAGCCGCCGCGCTCGGCGTGGGCGCGCAGGGCCTCGGACACGGGCGAGCGCGCGGCGATGGCGCCGCAGCGCAGGTAGTCGCCGTAGGAGAAGCCGCCCGGCACGCCCACCACGTCGGTGCCCGCGGGCAGCGCGGTCTCCTTGTGCCAGACCATCTCCACCGTGAAGCCCGCCTGCCGGAAGGCTACGGCGAGGTCGCGGTCGCAGTTCGACCCGGGGAAGACGAGGACGGCGGCTTTCATGGGCGGGCTCCTTGCTGGCGCCGCCCATAGCGCGGCGCAGGCGGGATGTGTAGCTGTCAGAGCGGGGCGCCGAGGCCCCGCAGGAGCGGCACGAAACCCGGGAACGAGGTGGCGATGGCGGCGCCGTCGTCGACAGTCACGGCGCGCTTGGCGGCCAGTCCGCACACGAGGAAGCTCATGGCGATGCGGTGGTCGAGATGCACCGCGACCGTGGCGCCGCCCTCGACGCCCCCTGCCCCGCGGCCGTCCACCTCCCACCAGTCGGCGCCGTCGCGCACCTGGACGCCGCAGGCCCGCAGCCCGGTGGCCATGGCGTCGATGCGGTCCGATTCCTTGACCCGCAGCTCCGAGACGCCGCGCATCACGGTGGTGCCTTCCGCGTTCGCCGCGACCACCGAGAGGATCGGGTACTCGTCGATCATCGAGGCCGCGCGGTGGGGCGGCACCTCGATGCCGCGAATCGCGGGCGAGAAGCGGGCGCGCAGGTCGGCGCAGGGCTCGCCGCCCTCCTCGCGCTCGTTCTCGTAGGTGAGGTCGGCACCCATCTCGCGCAGGGTCTCGAACAGGCCCGCGCGCGTGGGATTGAGGCCAATGTTCGGAACCAGCACGTCGGAGCCGGGCACGATCAGCGCGGCGCAGACCGGGAACGCGGCGGAGGACGGATCACGCGGGACTGCGACGTTCTGCGGACGCAGCTCGGGTCGACCCTCGAGGCGGATCACGTGGCCCTCGTTCGTCGCCTCCGTCTCCACGTGGGCGCCGAAGCCGCGCAGCATCCGCTCGGAGTGGTCGCGCGTCGCCTCGCGCTCGATCACGACGGTCTCGCCGGGGGCGTTGAGGCCTGCCAGCAGCACCGCAGACTTCACCTGCGCGCTGGGCACCGGAGTGGCATACCGAACCGGAACCGGGTCCGAAGCGCCCACCACGGTCATCGGCAGGCGCCCGCCCGACCGGCCGAAGCTGCGTGCGCCGAACAGCGACAACGGGTCGGTCACGCGGGCCATGGGGCGCGACCGCAGGCTCGCGTCGCCGGTGTAGGTAACCGCGAAGCCGTGGGTGGCCGCGGCGCCCATCAAGAGGCGCACGCCGGTGCCGGCGTTGCCGCAGTCGACGACGTCCTCGGGCTCCAGCAGCCCCCCGGTGCCGACGCCGTGGACGTGCCACGTCTCGCCGCGCTTTTCCACGGTGGCGCCGAAAGCCCGCATGGCGCGCGCGGTGGCCAGCACGTCCTCGCCCTCCAGGAGGCCGGTCACGCGGGTCTCGCCCACGGCCATGGCGCCGAGGATCAGCGCGCGGTGCGAGATCGACTTGTCGCCCGGTACGCGGGCCTCGCCGCGCAGGGGCTCCGAGGGGTGCGCGGTCAGCGGCGCGGGGGCGGCATCATGGGTCATGGCAGGGGCGCTCCTTGTCGCGGCGGCGACTAGCGCGCGGCGCGGGCGGGGTCCACCGCGCCCCTACCCGAACATCGGCACGTGGGGCGCGGCGTTCCGCGCCAGCACGCCCGCATGGCGGGGGTCGCGCAGCACCTCCACCTCCTGCGCGACGGGGCGGAAGCCGGTGCGGCGGTAGAAGTCCAGCGCACGGGGATGATCCAGCGTGCAGGTGTGAAGCCGGAGGCGGCGCAGGGGGCGCTCGAAGGCCAGGCGGAGGGCCTCGTTCATCAGCCACCGCGCGGCGCCGGTGCCCTGCAGGGCGGGGACCACGCCGAAGAAGGCCAGTTCGGCGTCGGGCGCCTCGCGGAAGTCCAGCTCCAGCAGGCCGGCCTCGCGGCCCTCGTGGTCCAGCGCGAACACGGCCACCGCCGGGTCGTCGAGGACTGCCCGCAGGTCCCCGTCCTCCATCGCGAGGCGCGACTGCCAGAGCCAGTCCTCGCCCACCCGGCGGAACAGGGCGCGGTACCAGTCCGACGCGGGCGACGGGACGGGGCGCAGCGCGAGCGGCAGCGAGGGCGCAGGGCGCGGCGCGGGCCGCGCGCGCAGCTCCAGGTGCGTGACGACGGTGGCCAGATCGCCGGGGGCGACGGGGTGGAGGCCTCGGGGGAGCGGTTCGGTCATGCGCCCCGCGTAGCGCGCCGGGCGGCCGGGCGCGAGGGCGTGCGCGGCGGGGCGGTGTCGCCCCCCTGCCCCGCCGCCGGGCGCAAACGCATTCCCCTCGCAGCGCAGCCCTTTTCCAAGCCTCGCCGCGCCTCTATAGCGCCGCGATGCGTCACGCCCGCACCCTGAAGGCATCGGCCTGGCTCTGGCCGGCCCTGCTCGTCCTCCTGGCGGCGGGCATCTGGATGCTGCCGTGGGAGGGCTGGGTGGTGCCGCTCCGCCAGTGGGTCGAGAGCCACGGGGCGATGGGCTGGGTGGTGTTCGTCCTTGCCTATGCCGGTGTCGTGGTGCTGCCCTTGCCGGCGGCGGCCATGAGCGTGGCGGGCGGTCTCGCCTTCGGCTGGTGGGGCGTGCCGCTGTCGCTTCTGGGTTCGCTCGTTGGATGCGTGCTGCCGTGGTGGGCCACGCGGCGCTGGCTGCGCGGGCCGATGCTGCGCCGCTTCGACGGTCCGCGCGTGGCCGCCGCCGACCGCGCGGTGCGCCGCAACGGCTTCCTCTTCGTGGCGCTGCTGAGGGTCACGCCGATCCTGCCGTTCACGCTGCAGAACTACCTCCTGGGCCTCACCGGCGTGCGCATCGGACCCTACCTCGCGGCCACCCTCGTGGGCCTCGCGCCGGGCACGCTGGCGATGGTGTGGGTGGGCGAGATGGGCGGACTGGCCGCCGCCGGGGCCGACCGCGCGAAGCTCGTGGTCGCGGCGGGGGGGCTGACGCTGCTGGGCCTCCTGATCCTCGTCATGATCCGCCGGGCACGCGTGGAGCTGCGACGGGCGGGCTTCGACGGGGCCTGAGGCGTGACAGCGCGCCGCTCCCCGGCGCGGAACCTTCGCGCGCGCCCGCGCTTGCCTTCCCGGAGGCGCGCCCATGACCCGCGAGACCGACATCACAAGCGATCGCGATCCGCATCAGACGCGCCACCGGCTCATGCTGATGGGGCTGATCTGGCTCGCGGTATACCCGACCGTCACGCTGATGACCTACCTCACGGGCGATCTCGAGGTGCCCACCTTCGTGCGCACGCTGATCACCACGGCGCTGACGGTGCCGCTGATCACGTACCTCGTGGTGCCCAACGCCAAGAGCCTCATCGCCCGCGCCGACTCCGACGCCTGACACCTTCCCGAAGCGAGAGACCCCACCATGGACCTGAAGATTTCCGGCCGCACGGCCGTGCTGAGCGGCGCCGCCGGCGACATGATCCTCGAGACCGCCAAGCTGCTCGAGGCCGAGGGCTGCAACCTCGTGCTCACCGACATCGACGAGGAGGAGCTGCGCGAGGCCGCCGCCAAGCTGGGCGACAAGGTCGTCACCGTGATCGCCGACCTCTCCGACCAGGCGGGCGCCGACAAGGTCGCGAAGGCCGTCGAGGACGCCGGCTGGGAGGCCGACATCCTGGTGCACGGCGCCGGCGTGACGGGCGCCAAGGGCGATCCGCTCGACGACATCACCGAGGAGGACTGGCACCACGCCTGGAACACCGACTTCATGACCGCGGTGCGGATGTCCAAGGCGTTCATCCCCGGCATGTGCAAGCGCGGCTGGGGCCGGGTGGTGTTCGTGACCTCCGAGAACGTGGCCCAGCCCTACCCCGACGAGGTGGTCTACAACGCCTCGAAGTCGGCCGTGCTGTCGTTCTCGAAGGGCATGAGCCAGGTCTACGCCCAGCAGGGCGTGCTGGTGAACTGCTGCGCGCCCGCCTTCATCGAGACCGACATGACCGACGGCATGATGGAGAAGCGCTCCGAGGAGCGGGGCGAGAGCTTCGACGAGGCGGTCGAGAGCTTCCTCGAGGAGGAGCGCCCGCACCTGTCGCTGAAGCGCCGGGGCCGCCCCGAGGAGGTCGCCTTCGTGCTGGCCTGCCTGTGCTCGGAGCGTGCGAGCTTCGTGAACGGCTCGAACTGGCGCGTCGATGGCGGCGCCGTGCAGTCCATGAACATCTAATGTTCGCGGGCGCGGTGGACCGGGCGGCGATCGTCGCCCGGGTCGAGGCTCACCCGATCGAGGGCGACGCGCATTCGATGCGCGCCGCCTTCCACGCGCTCGCCACGGACGGCGCGCCGGTGCCCGAGGCGTTGGACGGCATGGCTGTCCGCGTTGACGTGGCCGGTGCGGTGCTGGAGCCGGACGGTGCCACCGGTGCCCCCGTGCTGTGGCTCCACGGCGGCGGCTACGGCTTCGGCGCGCCGGAGACGCACCTGCGCCCCGCCGCACGGTTGGCGGCGCAGGCGGGCCGCCGCGTGGTCCTGCCCCGCTACCGCCTCGCGCCCGAGCACCGCTGGCCCGCCCAGCGAGACGACGCGATGACGGCGGTCGAGGCGCTCGGCACGGTCCCGGTGCTGGCCGGCGACAGCGCGGGTGGGCACCTCGCGCTCGTGCTCGCCCTGCGCCTCGCGCGCGCGGGCACGCCGCCCCCGGCCCTGCTGCTGTTCTCGCCCAACACCGACCGCTCAGGCCTGAACCGCGCGCGCGCCGCCACCAGCGCGATCGACCCGATGGTGGACGACGCCGGCGACACGGCTTTGGCGCGCGCCGCCTTCGGCGACTTCGACCCCGCCGACCCCGAGGTCTCGCCCCTGCTCGACGACCTGTCGCTCCTGCCGCCGACCTGGATCGAGGTGGGCCGGCCCGAGGTGCTGGAGGGCGACGCGGTGCTCCTGGCCGAACGGGCGGCGGCGGCGGGCGCGGACGTGACGTTGCACGTCGCCGAGGGGCTGCTTCACATGGGGCAGCTCTGGGCGCCGTGGTGGGACGAGGGGTGCGCCTCGCTGGACCGGGCGGCGGCGTTCCTGCGGGGGCGGACGGGGGACGCCGTCCCCCGGACCCCCTGAGGTATTTCTTACCAGAGGAAGGGGGTCAGCCCTTCCGGAACGGTGCGAGCTGATCCCAGTCGAACGCGACGCCGGTGCCGGGCTCGTCGGGTGCCACCGCCATGCCGTCCTCCATGACGAGGGGGCGTTCGGTGTAGCGGTCGATCGGGAAGGCGTGGACCTCCAGCAGCCCTGCATTGGGCTGCGCGCTCACCAAGCTCACGTGCAGCTCCTGCATGCCGTGCGAGCAGACCGGAAGGCCCTCGGCGCGGCACAGCTCGGCCACGCGCAGCCATCCGGTGATCCCGCCGCAGTTCGACGCATCCGGTTGCACGTAGTCGAGGCAGGCCCGATCCACGGCGCGCCCGAACTCCCACAGGGTGTGGAGGTTCTCGCCCATCGCAAGCGGGCAGCCCGTGGCGGCGGCGATGTCGGCGTAGCCCTCGATGTCGTCGGGGTCGGTCGGCTCCTCGAACCACAGGATGTCGTGGTCCATGAACTCGGGAGCGACGGCGATCGCCTCGTCCACGCTTAGCGCGTAGTTGGCGTCCACCATCAGCGCCACGTCCGGCCCGATCGCTCGGCGCACCGCAGCCACGCGGGCGGCGTCGTCGCCTTGGGGCCGGCCCACCTTGATCTTCACGCCGGTGAAGCCCGCGTCCACCGCAGCCTCCTGCGCGCGCACCAGCGCGGCTTCGTCGTAGCCCAGGTCGATGCCCCCCCGATAGGCGCGGCACCGGTCCGCGGTGCCGCCCGCCATGGCGAGCAGCGAGCGCCCCTCGCGCCGGCCCCGCAGGTCCCACAGCGCGATGTCCACGGCCGACACCGCGAAGGCAAGGATGCCGCCCCGGCCCACGTAGTGCATGTGCCAGTTCATCGCGTCGTGCATGGCTTCCGGCTCCGCCGACCGGCCCACGAGCCACGGTGCGAGGTCGTCGCGGATCAGGCTGAGGACCGCGCCGCCGCCGCGCCCGCCGGTGTAGGTGTAGCCCGTGCCCTCCAAGCCGTCGGTGTCGCGCACGGTGCAGGTCACGAGCTGGAAGTGGGTGTGGTCGCCGTGCTTGGCGTCCACCAGCAACTCGTCGAGCGGCACGGCATAGAGCCGCGCCTCGACGGAGGCGATGCGGGGGCCGGCGGCCCCGGCGGCGAAGCCCGCGTCAGCCACCGGCGCATTCCGGCACCGGCGTCTCGACCGTGCCGTCGTCCAGCCACCGCACGAGGTTGCGCACCGCGAGGTCGCCCATCGCGGCCCGCGTCTCGTGGGTGGCCGAGCCGACGTGCGGCAGCAGCACCACGCGCCCCTCGATGCGCTTGAGCGCGTCCGGGATCACCGGCTCCGCCTCGAACACGTCGAGGCCGGCCATGCCCAGGGCGCCCGACTCCAGGGCCGCCACCAGCGCCGCCTCGTCCACCACCGAGCCGCGGGCCACGTTCACGAGGCAGCCCTCGGGCCCCAGCGCGCGCAGGACCGCGGCGTTCACGAGGTTGCGCGTCGCCGCGCCGCCGGGGGTGATGACGACGAGCACGTCGACCGCCTCGGCCAGCGCCTCGGGGGTCTCGTGGAACTGCCAGGGGACGTCCTTGGGCGAGCGGGCCGTGTAGTGGATCTCTGCCCGGAAGGCGCCTGCCATCTCGGCGATGGTCTTGCCGATGCGCCCCAGCCCGAGGATGCCCACGCGGCGGTCCATGGGCGAGCGGGTGAGCGGAAAGCCCCCCTCCTCCCACGCACCGGAGCGGGCGTGCGCGTCGGCGGCCACGATCTGGCGGTAGCAGGCGAGCCAGAGCGCGATGGCGGTCACCGCCACCTCGTCGTTCAGCACGCCCGGCGTGTGGGCCACCAGCACGCCGCGCGCGGCGTAGGCGTCCGCGTCGATGGCGTCGTAGCCCACGCCGTAGGAGGAGATGACGCGCACGTTCGGCGTAGCCGCCGCCACGTCCTCGGGCACGCCCCAGTGCCCGTTGGTAAGGATCGCCTCGTACCGCGCGCCGTGCTCGGCGAGGAAGGCCGTGCGGTCCGCCTGCTCGAACAGCACGTCGATGGCGAAGCGCGCCTCCAGCGCCTCGCGCATGCGTTCGGTGATCTCGCCGATCTGCAGCAGCGGGGCCCTATCCATCGGCGCGCACGGTCTGGCGCTGGCGGCCGAGCTTCTCGATCTCCAGCTCCATCACGTCGCCGGCCTTCAGGTAGCGCGGCTCGGGCTTGATCCCCATGCCGACGCCCGGGGGCGTGCCGGTCGAGATGACGTCGCCTGGGTGCAGCGTGAACATCTGGCTCAGGTGCGAGACGATCTGCGCCACGGTGAAGATCATGGTCGAGGTCGAGCCGGTCTGCATCCGCTCGCCGTTCACGTCGAGATGCATGGCGAGGTCCTGCACGTCGCCCACCTCGTCCTTCGTGACCAGCCACGGCCCGGTGGGGCCGAAGGTGTCGCAGCTCTTGCCCTTGGTCCACTGCCCCGTGAGCTTGGTCTGGAAGTGCCGCTCGGACACGTCGTTGACGACGCAGTAGCCGGCGACATGGTCGAGGGCGTCGGCCTCGGAAACGTACTTCGCGGTCTCGCCGATCACCACGCCCAGCTCTACCTCCCAGTCGGTGTGGGTGGAGCCGCGGGGCATGACGACGTCGTCGTTCGGGCCGACGACCGCTGAGTTAGCCTTCATGAACAGGATCGGGTGCTCGGGGATCGCCGCGCCGGTCTCGGCGGCGTGGTCCGAGTAGTTGAGGCCGATGCACATGAACTTGCCGATGCCGCCCACGCAGGGGCCGTATCGCACTGGGCCTTCGACCTTGGGCAGCGCCATCTGATCGAGCTTCGACAGGATATCGAGCGACTTGGCACTCAGCACCTCGTGCGCGACGTCGGAGACCTCGCGGCTGAGGTCGCGCAGGTCGCCGTTGTGGTCGATCAGGCCGGGCTTCTCGTGGCCGGGCCTGCCGTAGCGGCAGAGTTTCATTGGCGTCTCCGTTGCGTGGCGTGGGTATCAGTGATTGTCGCGGGGCAGGATGCGGGCGGTGCCGCGGTACTTGTCGGCGCCGCGCAGTGTCATGCCCTCGGAGAGCTGGCCGACCCGCTCGCGGAAGATCTCCTGCCACGGGGTCTGGCTCTCGGGAACGTAGGCGCTCGCGTCGAAGGCGGCGCGGCGGCGCTCCCACTCCACCTCGTCCACCTGCGCGTCGGCGGTGCCGGCGCGCAGGTCGATGCGGATGCGGTCGCCGGTGCGCAGGAAGGCGAGCCCCCCGCCCGCCGCCGCCTCCGGGGACGCGTTAAGGATCGAGGGGCTGCCGGAGGTGCCCGATTGGCGCCCGTCGCCGATGCATGGCAACGCGTGGATGTCCTGCTTCAGGAGGTAGGCGGGGGGGCGCATGTTCACGACCTCGGCGGCGCCCGGGTAGCCGATGGGACCGGCGCCGCGCATCACCAGGATGCAGTGCGCGTCGATCCCGAGGGATTCGTCGTCGATGCGATCGTGGAAGTCCTCGGGGCCGTCGAACACGATCGCGCGGCCCTCGAAGGCCTCGGGATCCTCGGGGTCGCTGAGGTAGCGCTCGCGGAACTCGGGCGAGATCACTGAGGTCTTCATGATCGCGGAGTCGAACAGGTTGCCGCGCAGGTTCACGAAGCCCGCGTCGGCCAGCATGGGCTGCGCCACGGTGCGGATGACCTCGGGCAGCGCCGAGCGCACGCCCTCGCAGTTCGCGCCGAGGCTCCGCCCGTTGGCGGTCGGCGCATCCGGGTGCGGCAGGAGGCCCCCGGCCATCAGCTCGCCCACCACGGCTGGAACGCCGCCGGCGTGGAAGTAGTCCTCGCCGAGGTACTCGCCCGCAGGCTGGAGGTTCACGAGGAGCGGCACGTGGTGGCCGATGCGCTGCCAGTCGGCGGGCGTCAGCTCGATGCCGAGGTGCCGGGCGATGGCGTTGAGGTGCACGGGCGCGTTGGTGGACCCGCCGATGGCCGAGTTCACCACAACCGCGTTCTCGAACGCCTCCCGCGTCATGATGGCCGAGGGGCGCAGGTCCTCGCGCACCATTTCCACGATGCGCTGCCCGGTGTGGTAGGAGACGTGGCCCCGCTGGCGGTAGGGCGCGGGGATCGCGGCCGAGCCGGGAAGCTGCATGCCCAGCGCCTCGGCCAGGGAGTTCATCGTGGTCGCCGTGCCCATGGTGTTGCAGTAGCCCACCGAGGGCGTGGAGCTGGCGACGATCTCCATGAAGCCCGCATCATCGATCTCGCCCGCCGCGTGCATCTCGCGCGCCTTCCACACGATGGTGCCCGATCCAGTCCGCGCGCCCCGGAACCAGCCATTCAGCATCGGGCCGACCGAGAGCGCGATGGCGGGGATGTCCACGGTGGCGGCGGCCATCAGCAGGGCCGGCGTGGTCTTGTCGCAGCCGATGGTCAGCACCACGCCGTCGAGCGGGTACCCGTTCAGCGTCTCCACGAGGCTCAGGTAGGCGAGGTTGCGGTCGAGCGAGGCCGTGGGCCGCTTGCCGGTCTCCTGGATCGGGTGCACGGGCACTTGCAGCGGCACGCCGCCGGCGGCGACGATGCCGTCGCGCACCCGCTTCTCCAGCTCCAGGTGGTGGCGGTTGCACGGGGAGAGGTCCGAGCCGGTCTGGGCGATGGCGATGATCGGCTTGCCGCCCTGCAGCTCCTCGCGGGTAATACCGTAGTTCAGGTAGCGCTCGAGGTAGAGCGCGGTCATCTCGCGGTTCTCGGGGTTGTCGAACCACTTGCGCGAACGGAGCTGGGTCATGGGGCGGGCCTGTTAACTATCTGTTATGACTTGACTGCAGGCAAGTCGGGTCACTGCCCCGACCAGCCGCCGTCGATCACGTGGGGGTGGCCGGTGGTGAAGGCGCTCTCGTCCGAGCCGAGGTAGACCACGAGGGCCGCGATCTCGGCGGCCGAGGCGACGCGGCCCATGGGCTGGCGGGAGACGAACTGCTTCAGGGCCTCCTCCTTGGAACCGAGCTGCCGGCCCAGCGCCTCGACCCGGTCGTGCCAGGACGGGCTCTCGACGGTGCCGGGGCAGATGCAGTTGCAGCGGATGCCCCGCGCCACGAAGTCGACCGCGACCGACTTCGTCAGCCCGATCACCGCGGCCTTGGTGGCCCCGTAGATGAAGCGGTTCGGCGCGCCGATCACCGACGAGCACGCCGAGGACATGTTGACGATGGACCCGCCGCCCCGCTCCAGCATCCCCGGCAGGGCCGCGCGGATGGTGCGGAACATGGAGTGGACGTTTAGGTCGAAGCCGAAGGCGAAGTCGTCGTCCGAGGCCTCCAGCACCGAGCCGTGGTGCACGAAGCCCGCGCAGTTGAACAGGATGTCGGGGCGTGCGGCCTCGACCCCGGCGCGGACGCTGGCGTCGTCGCGGGCATCGAGCGCCATGCGGTGGCAGTCCAACCCCTCTAGGAGCCCCGCGTCGAGGTCGGTGGCCCAGACCTCCGCGCCTTCGCGCAGGAACGCCTCGGCGGTCGCCCGCCCGATCCCCTGCCCCGCCGCCGTGATCAGCGCGCGCTTGCCAGTCAGCCGTCCCGCCATGATGCTTCCCCCCGTCGCACCGAGGCGTAGGCCAAGACGCGGGGCGGCGCAAACCTCGCGGAGCACGCCATGACCGAGATCGCATTCCTGGGCACCGGGCTGATGGGCGCGCCCATGGTCCGCAACCTCCTGCTCGCGGGGCACGCGGTGCGGGCGTGGAACCGCTCCGCGCCGAAGGCGCAGGCGCTGGAGGCGGACGGGGCCACGGCCTGCGCCACCCCGGCCGAGGCGGTGCGCGGCGCGCCAGTCGTGGTCTCTATGTTGTCCGACGGTCCGGCCTCGGCCACGGTGCAGGACGCGATCGGAGATGCCTTCGCGGAGGGCGCGATCTGGGTCGAGATGGGCTCGATCCGGCCCGCGGAGGCGCGGGCGCACGCGGAACGCTTCGCCGCGCGCGGAATGGCCTACGTGGACGCGCCCGTGTCGGGTGGCACGAAGGGCGCCGAGGCGGGCACGTTGGCGATAATGGCGGGCGGCGACGCGGCGGCGTTCGAACGGGTCCGCCCGGTGCTGGAAGCGATGGGGCGGCCCGTCCACGTCGGTCCGGCAGGTGCGGGCCAGCTCGCCAAGCTCGCCAACCAGGCGATCGTCGCCTGCACCATCGGCGCCGTGGCCGAGGCCACGCTGCTTCTGGAGGAGGGCGGCGCCGATCCGGCGGCGGTGCGCGAGGCGCTGCGGGGGGGCTTCGCCGACTCCGTCATCCTTCAGCAGCACGGCGCGCGCATGGCGGGGCGCGACTTCGCGCCGGGCGGGCTGACGAAGTTCCAGGTCAAGGACCTCGACAACGTGGCCGAGGAGGCGGCGGCGCTCGGGCTGGAGCTTCCGGCGGTGGAGGCGGTGCGCCTGCGCTTCACGCACCTGCGCGACGTCATGGACGGGGGCGATCTGGATCACAGCGCGCTCTACCTGGAGCTGCGTTCGCGGAACGGGCGCCTCTAGCTGCGGGAATCCCTTGGCAGACGCCTCCCCTCCTGCGTAGGCTTTCACCGGACGGGCGGCGCGCCCCGGCAGGGAGGCCGGCGTGCGGAGATGCGCCCGCGCAAGGGAGGACTTCGATGACCAGAACCACCACGGCGCTCGCCGCCGCGGCCGCGCTGATGGGCGGCACGACGCTCGCCGCGCCCGCCTTCGCCGATGCCCACGCCACCAACCTGCGGATCCAGACGCACTACGCGCCGGAATCCACCTCGGGCGAGCTGATCCAAGGCTTCATCGAGAACGTCGAGACCATGTCCGACGGCGCGATCACCATCGAGATGTTCTGGTCGTCCTCCGTGGTCGGCTCCACGGAAGGCTTCGACGCCGCCGCCACCGGCATCCTCGACTGCGAGATGCACGGCGGCGCCTACCAGACCGGCAAGAACCCCGCGTTCCAGTTCGTGGGCGACATCATGGGCGGCTACGACACGCCCTATCAGCAGCTCTCGTGGCTCTACTACGGCGGCGGCCTCGAGGACGCGCAGGAACTCTACAACCAGTACGGCATGCAGCTCGTGGGCTGGTGGATCTACGGCCAGGAGAGCCTCGCCTCCACCGCGCCGATCTCCGGGCCGGAGGACCTGCAGAACTGGAAGTTCCGCTCGCCCCCCGGCATGGAGACCAAGATCTTCGAGAAGCTCGGCGCCTCGCCGATCGTGATGGACTTCACCGAGATCTTCACCGCGCTCGAGACCGGCATCATCGACGGCGCCGACGCGTCGAGCATCGCCAACAACAAGGGCCTCGGCCTCTACGACATCGCCAAGCACACCAACTACCCGGGCTTCCACTCGATGCCCTCGGACCACCTCGCGTGCAACAAGGCGGTGTGGGACGGCATGAGCGACGCCCAGCGCGCGATCCTGTCGACGGCGATGGAGAGCCTCGCGCTCAAGACCGCGCTCTTCACCGAGAAGGCCAACGCCGAGGCCGTGGCCGAGCTGACGGAAGCGGGCGTGACCATCTACGAGTGGTCGCCCGAGGACCTGCAGGCGTTCCGCGACGCCGCCCAGGCCACCTGGCCCGAGTTCGCCACCACCCCCGAGGCCGAGGCGCTCGTGCAGTCGCACCTCGACTACCTCGGCCAGCTCGGCCTCGTGTCGGCCAGCGAGTGACGATTGCGGCGCGGCCCCTCGCGGGCCGCGCCGACCCCTCTCCCCCGGACCGGGAGCGATCCGTGACCGCCCAGAACCCCACCCCCGTCGAGACCGCCGGCGACGCCGGGCCGCTGGTCTACAAGCCGACCGCGACCGAGGTGCTGGTGCCGCTCGGCTTCATCGCCGCCTGGGCCTGGATGATGTGGAACGGCCCCGCCTTCCTCATGGTGTTCAGCGAGCCCGGCCCCACCGTGGACGCCCTCGCCCGCCGCTACGCGCCGGCGAACCTGCTCGACTGGCTGAGCGTGGTGCTGGTGGTGGTGCTCTTCGTGCTCGGGGTGCGCACCGTGAAGCGCGCGCCGTCGGAGTGGCAGGACTGGGGCGCCTTCGACCGCGTCTCGGTGTTCATCGGGCGCGTGACCATGGGGCTGGTGGTGATCCTCGTCTCGGTGATGGTCTGGGAGGTGGTGCTACGCTACGTGTTCGAGGCGCCGACGCTCTGGGCCAACGAGCTGTCGCTCTGGCTCGCGGGCTTCGTGTTCCTGCTCTCGGGCCTCTACGCCATGCAGCAGCGCAGCCACATCCGCATCTTTCTGCTCTACGACGCCGTGCCGAAATGGCTCCAGCGCACGTTCGACGTGATTTCCACTGCGATGATCGTGATGTTCGCGCTGGCCCTGATCTACGGCGGCTGGGGCGAGGCCAGCCAGAAGTTCATGCGCTGGGAGACCTTCGGCACCGCCTTCGACCCGCCGCTGCCGGCGACGCTCAAGCCCATGGTGCTGCTGGTCGTCACCCTCGTGGCGGTGCAGGCCATCGCCAACCTCGTGCGCGACTGGAACCTGGAGCCGGTGATCCACACCGCCGCCGACGACATCGACCCCGAGGAGCTGGAGCGCCTGCGCCGCCAGGTCGGCTCGGACTGACGCGCGCGCGCCCCCGCGGCGCCGCTGCCTGAAGGAACGTATCCATGGACGTCGGAACGATCTCGCTCGTGCTCCTCCTGGGGCTGATGCTGCTCCTCGCCATCGGCATGCCGCTGGGCCTGGCCTCGGCCGCCCTCGCCGTGCTGGTGCTGGTGATGAAGTTCGAGCCCACGCTCCTCTGGGCGCCCTGGGAGTTCGGCGAGGGGCTGCTGACACGCTCCTTCGGGACCGGGCCGCTGAACATCCTCGCCCAGAAGATATACGGCCTGATCACGGGCTACGTGCTCATATCCATCCCGCTCTTCATCTTCATGGCGGCCCTCCTGGAGCGGTCCGGCATCGCCAAGGGCATGTACTCCTCGCTCGACGTCTGGCTGTCGAAGACCCGCGGCGGCATCGCCATCGTCACCTCGATCATGGCCGTCATCATGGCCGCCATGTCGGGCATCATCGGCGGCGAGGTGGTGCTGCTCGGGCTGATCGCCCTGCCGCAGATGCTGCGCCTCGGCTACGACCAGAACCTCGCCATCGGCACGATCTGCGCCTCGGGCTGCCTCGGCACCATGATCCCGCCCTCGATCGTGCTCATCATCTACGGGCTGATCACCGAGACCTCGATCAAGGCTCTGTTCACGGCCGCCTTCCTGCCCGGTTTCATGCTGGCCTCGTTCATCATCGTCTACATCGTGGTGCGCACCCAGGCGAACCCGGCCCTCGCCCCCCTGCCGCCGCCCGAGCCGGGCGAGCCAGAAGGGCGCGAGAAGGGGATGCTGTTCCTCGCCTTCCTCGCCCTCCTCGGCGCTGGCTTCTCGACGGCCCTGTTCCTGCGCGCCCTGTTCTTCACCGTGACGGGCCAGAACGCGGTGCTGGAGGGCGTCGATCCCATCGCCTACGGCCAGCCCGAGCATGCCTGGACCTTCGGCATCGCCGCCGCCGTGTTCCTCGCGCTGATCCTCCTCGTGTTCCGGCCCGCGCGCACCAAGCGGGCGTGGGGCATGGGCAAGGGCCTCGTGGCGCCCATCGTGGTGATCGGCGTGGTGCTCGGTTCCATCTACGGCGGCATCTCGGGGATCACCGAGGCCGCCGCCATGGGCGTGGTCGCGGTGTTCCTGATCTCCGTCTTCCGGGGCGAGGCCAGCGTGGAGCTGGTCTGGGACTCGCTGCTGCGCACCCTGAAGTCCACCGGCACGATCATCTGGGTCACCATCGGCGCCGCGGCCCTCGCGGGGGCCTACACCATCGCCGGGGGGCCGACCTACGTCGCCAACCTCATCGTCTCGGCGGACCTGCCCACCATGGGCATCCTCCTCGTGATGATGGTGATCCTCCTCTTCATGGGCGCGTTCATGGACTGGGTCGGGATCGTGCTGCTGATCATCCCCGTGTTCCTGCCCATCGTGCAGCGCCTGCCCATCGAGGAGATCGGCTACTTCGGCACGCTGGAGGCGCGCCACCTGTCGATATGGTTCGGGGTGCTGTTCTGCATGAACATGCAGGTCAGCTTCCTGTCGCCGCCCTTCGGCCCGGCCGCCTTCTACCTCAAGTCGGTGGCACCGCCGCACATCTCGCTGACGGACATCTTCAAGGGCTTCCTGCCGTTCATCTGCATACAGCTCTTGGCGCTCGCCGTGCTCCTGTTCTGGCCGCCCATCGTCGCGGTGCTGCTGGATTGAGCGCGGCGTGATCGGGGCGTAAGTCCCGGGCCGGGAGGAGACATCATGTCCGACACGATCCGACTGCGCCCCGAGGACGACGTCGCCGTCGCCGCCCGCGCCCTGGAGGCCGGCGTGGCGGTGGAGGGGACGCGCACCCTCGGCCTCGTGCCCTCGGGCCACAAGATCGCCCTGCGCGCGATCGCCGCCGGAGAGCCGGTGCGCAAGTACGGCCAGATCATCGGCTACGCCTCCGAGGCCATCCCCGCGGGCGCCCACGTCCACACGCACAACCTCGCGTTCCGCGGCACCGATCACGCCTACGAGTTCGGCACCGACCTGCGGCCCGCGCCAGCGCCGGAGATGCGGGACACCTTCATGGGCTACCGCCGCGCGTCGGGCGTCGTGGGCACGCGCAACTACGTGGCCGTGGTCACGTCGGTGAACTGCTCGGCCACCGCCGCGCGGCGCATCGCCGACGCCTTCGGCCCCGAGGAGCTGGCCGCCTTCCCGAACGTCGACGGCGTGGTGGCCTACGTGCACGGCACGGGCTGCGGCATGGCCGGCGACGGCGAGGGGTTCGAGGCACTCCAGCGGGTCATGTGGGGCTACGCCCGCCACCCCAACCACGCCGCGGTCCTGATGGTGGGGCTGGGCTGCGAGATGAACCAGATCGACTGGCTGCTGGAGGCCTACGGTCTGGAGCACTCGCCGACCTTCCAGACCATGAACATCCAGAACGTCGCCGGTCTGCGCCGCACGGTCGAGGCGGGCATCGCCAAGGTCCGCGCCATGCTGCCCGCCGCCGACGAGGCGCGGCGCGAGCCCTGCCCTGCCTCAGACCTCACCGTCGCCCTGCAATGCGGCGGCTCGGACGCGTGGTCCGGCATCACCGCCAACCCCGCCCTCGGCCACGCCTGCGACCTGCTCGTCGCCCAGGGCGGCACGGGCGTGCTGGCCGAGACGCCCGAGATCTACGGCGCCGAGCACCTCCTGACCCGCCGCGCCGCGAGCCCCGAGGTGGGCGAGCGTCTGGTCGGCCTCGTCGAGTGGTGGGAGGACTACACGGCGCGCAACCGCGGCTCGATGGACAACAACCCCTCGCCCGGCAACAAGCGCGGCGGGCTGACGACCATCCTCGAGAAGTCGCTCGGCGCCGCCGCCAAGGGCGGGACCACCCCCCTCGCGGGCGTCTACAAGTACGCCGAGCCGGTGCGGGCGCGTGGCTTCACCTTCATGGACTCGCCCGGCTACGACCCGGCCTCGGTCACGGGTCAGATCGCCGGGGGCTGCACGCTGGTGTGCTTCACCACGGGGCGCGGCTCGGCCTTCGGCTCGAAGCCCGCCCCCACGATCAAGGTCGCGACGAACTCCGAGCTCTACGCCCGGATGACCGAGGACATGGACGTGGACGCCGGCACGATCCTCTCCGGCGGCACCACGGTCGAGGCGAAGGGCCGCGAGATCTACGAGATGTTCCTGCGCGTCGCCTCGGGCGAGGCCACCAAGTCGGAGGCGCAGGGACTGGGCGACCACGAGTTCGTGCCCTGGCAGATCGGCGCGGTGATGTGAGCCGCACCCGCCTCGTCCTCGCCGGCACCGGCCTGATCGGCGCGCGTCACCTCGCGCACATCCGCGCCGACCCCGCGTTGGAGCTGGCGGCCGTGGTCGACCCCGCGCCCGCCGTGGCGGTGGACGTGCCCGTCTTTCCCTCGGTCGAGGCGGCGGACGTGGAAGCCGACGGCATCATCGTCGCCACGCCCACCGCCACCCACGCGCCGGTCGCGGTCGCCGCCGCCCGGCGGGGCTGGCACGCGCTGGTCGAGAAGCCGCTGGCCGGGACGCTCCGAGACGCCGACGCCATCGCCGACGCGCACGCCCGCGCCGGGACGCACCTGCTCGTGGGGCACCACCGCCGGTATCACCCCGCGGCCGAGCGGCTCCACGCGGTCGTCGCCTCGGGCGCCATCGGCACGCCGGTCGCCGCCTCGCTACTTTGGCTGATGTGCAAGCCCGACGACTACTTCGCGCCCGCGTGGCGGCACGGGCTCGACGGCAGCCCGATCCGCCAGAACCTTATCCACGACGTCGACCTCCTCCGCTGGCTGCTGGGCGAAGTCGAGGACGTCGCGGGCCTCGCCTCGAACGCCTGTCGTGGGACGGCCCGACCCGAATCGGGCGGCGCGGTGCTGCGCTTCCGTGGCGGGGCCGTGGCCACTATCGCCTACGCCGATACTGCAGCGTCCCCGTGGAGCTTCGAGGCGGCTACGGGCGAGAACCCCCACATACCGCAGAGCGGTGAGGACTGCCTGTTCGTCACCGGCACGGCGGGCGCCGTGGCCTTCCCGTCGCTGCGGGTCTTCACCGGCGCGGCCGACTGGACCGAGGCGCACGCGGTGCGCCGCGAGCCGGTGCCGGGGGGCGTCCCCCTCGCACGCCAGCTCAGCCATTTCGCCGACGTGATCCAAGGCCGCGCCGCGCCGCGCGTCACCGGCGCGGACGGGCGCGCCAACCTCGACGTGGTGCTGCGCATCGAGGACGCCGCCCTCGCCGACCTCGCGGAGCGCCCCGCGTGAACCCGCTGCGCTGCGGCCTGATCGGCGCCAACATCGGCCGCTCCCGCCTCGCTGCCGCCTTGGCGATCATGGCCGAGGCCCACGGGCGCCGCCTCGACTTCACCCCCATCGACACCGCCGGCGACGCGGCGTTCGACTTCCCCGCCGCCGTGGACGCGCTTCGCCGCGAGGGGTGGGACGGCGTCGCCGTGACCCATCCGTGGAAGACCCACGCCGCCGCCTTCGCGGGCGCGGCGATGGCGCCGGACGCCGCCGAACTGGGCGCCGCGAACCTTGTGCTGTTCCGCCCCCTCGCGGGGCACAACACCGACCACAGCGGCTTCCTCGCCGCATGGGGCGCGGTGATGGCCTGCGCTCCGGGGCGGGTCGCGATGGCCGGCGCGGGCGGGGTCGCGCGGGCCGTCGCCCCCGCCCTGCGCCGCCTCGGTGCCGAAGTGATCGTGTGGGACCGGGACGCAAACCGCGCCAAGGCGCTGGCGGCCGCGTTCGGGTTGCGCGCCGTGGACGCAGGCGATGCCGAGGCCGAGGCCTCGCGCGCCGACGGTCTGGTGAACTGCACTCCGCGCGGCATGGCGCCCGACGCAGGCTCCGCCTTCGACGCCGACTGGATCGGCCCGCAGGCTTGGGCCTTCGACGCGGTCTACACGCCGACCGACACCCCGTTCCTGCAAGCCTGCACCCGTCGCGGCCTCGCTTGCCTCACCGGCTTCGATCTGTTCCGTTTCATGGCGATGGACAGCTTCGCCGCCCTCGCCGGGCAGCGCCCCGATCCGGGGACCACGCTGCCCGCGCTGGACACGTTGCGCCCCGGGTAGGGGCAAGGGGGAATCATGGCCGACATCGGCTTCATCGGGTTGGGACTCATGGGCTCCGCCATGGCGCAGCGCCTCCTGGACCGGGGGCACGCGCTCACGGTGCTGGGCAACCGCAGCCGCGCCGGGGTCGAGGCGGCCACCGCGCGCGGCGCCACCGAGGTAGGCACCGCGCGCGAGCTGGCGGCGGCCTCGGACGTCGTGATGCTCTGCATGGGCACCTCGGAGCACGTGGAGGCGCGGATGCGCGGGGCCGACGGCGTGCTGGCCGGGCTGCGCCCCGGCGCGGTGGTGATCGACTTCGGCACCTCGCTGCCCGAGAGCACCCGCGCGCTGGCCGCCGAGACGGCCGAGGCGGGCGGCGCCTATCTCGACGCGCCGCTGGGCCGCACGCCGGCCCACGCCGCCGAGGGCAAGCTGAACATCATGGGCGCCGGCGACCGCGCGGCCTTCGACCGGGTGCGCCCGGTGCTCGACGATCTGGGCGAGAACGTCTTCCACCTCGGGGACTCGGGCGCGGGCCACACCATCAAGCTGGTCAACAACTTCTTCGGCATGACCGTCGCCAACGCCATGGCCGAGGCCTTCGCCACCGCCGACCGCGCGGGCGTGGACCGGCGCCAGCTCTTCGAGGTGATGGGCGCGGGGCCGCTGCGCTCGGGGATGATGGAGTTCGTGGCCGCCTATGCCGTTGAGGGCGACCCGGACCAACTCGCCTTCTCGATCCGCAACGCGGCCAAGGACGTGGGCTACTACCGGCGCATGTGCGAGGCGATGGGCACCGAGTCGCTGATGTCCGCCTGCCCCGCCCGCGCGCTGGACGCGGCCGTCGACGAGGGGCGGGGCGACGACATGGTCTCGCAGATGGTGGACTTCTACGCGGAGCGCGCGGACTGCTGATGCCCGCCCCCGTCAGCCCCCTCGCCCGGGCCCGCGTGGACAGCGCCGGCACCGGCATCGCGCTGATGCTGGCGGCGTGGGGGGTGTTCAGCCTCGTGGACACCTCGGTGAAGTGGCTGAGCCTCGCGGGCCTGCCGGCGCTGCAGCTCGCCTTCATGCGCTTCGCCACCCATCTCGTGCTGAGCACGGGGCCGATGCTGGGCGCCGACCACTCGGGCTGGACCGCGCCCCGCGCGCAGGCTTGGCCGATGCTGGCGCGCGGTGCGCTGCTCCTGGTCGCCACCTCCTGCAACTTCGTGGCCCTGCGCCACCTCGACCTCGCGGTGGTGGCCGCGATAACCTTCGCCTCGCCGATCGTGGTCTGCGCCCTGTCCGGCCCGCTCCTCGGCGAGCGCGTCGGCCCCTGGCGCTGGGGCGCCATCGCGGTGGGGTTCCTCGGGGTCCTGCTGGTGGTCCGCCCCTGGAGCGCGGCGTTCCACCCCGCGATGCTGCTGAGCTGCGTCGTGCCCGTGGCGCTGGCTTTCTTCTCGATCCTCACCCGGCGGCTCGCCGGCGAGGCCGCGCCGCGCACGATGCAGCTCTATGCGGGCGTGGTGGGCGCGGTGGGGCTGCTGCCCTTCGCGGTCGCGGCGTGGCAGACGCCGGGCACGCCGCTGGAGTGGGCGCTGATGGTCGCGGTCGGCGCCTTCGCATGGTTCGGGCACGACCTGTTCGGACGTGCGCACGGCTATGCGGACGCCTCGGTGCTGATGCCGTTCTCCTACTCGTTCCTGCTCTACATGGCGCTGACGGGGTGGATCGTGTTCGGAACGGTGCCCGACGGAGGCACAGTGGCGGGGGCGGTGGTGATCGCCGCCGCGGGCTTGGTGATCTGGTGGCGCGAGCGGTGACGTGCTGACCTTCGCCGCCGCCGTGTTCTTCCTGATCGCCACGCCCGGGCCGGGCGTGCTGAGCCTCGCCGGGGTCGGCTCGGCCTTCGGGGCGCGGCCGGGCCTGCGCTATCTCGCGGGACTGTTCCTCGGCACCAATGCCGTGGCGCTCGCGGTGATCACCGGCGTGGCGGCGCTGGTGCTGGCCTCGCCCGCCCTGCGCACCGTGCTCTTCGTCGCTTCCACCGCGTACCTCCTGTGGCTGGCATTCCGCATCGCCGCCGCCGGCAGCCGCATCGCCATCGTTCCGGCCACGCGGCCCCCCGGCGTGCGGGGCGGTCTGGCGCTGCAGGCGCTGAATCCCAAGGCCTACGTGGTGAACACGGCGTTCTTCTCCGGCTTCCCGCTGGCGATGGCGCCGGTGTGGGAGGTGGCGGCCAAGCTGCTGGTAGTGAACGCGATCTGGCTGCCGCTGCACGTCGCTTGGATGCTCGCCGGGATCGGCTTGCGGCGGCTCGACCTGGCACCGAAGGCGCAGCGGGCGATCAACGTCGCCATGGCCGCCGCAATGGTGGCGGTGGTGGCGCTGGCTGCGTGGAGCGCGGCCTAGCTCCGGAACATCGGCGGGCGCGCGTCGACCCAGGCGCCCTCCCGCGCCCCGCTCTCGGCGACCGCGTGGACGGCGGCCATGCTGCGCAGCCCGTCCTCGGCGGACGGCAGGAGGTCCGCCGCGGGATCGGGCGCGCGGCCCTCGCGCCGCGCCGCGATGGCCTCGGCAAGGTCGGCGTAGAGGTTGGCGAAGGCCAGCGGCATGCCCTCGGCGTGTCCCACCGTCACGCGGCAGGCGCGGTCGTGCTCGGGGCTGAGCCCCGCCTCGCCGCGCTCGATCGTCTGCGTGCGCCCGCCCAGCGGCGTCCAGCGGAGCTGGTCGGGCCGCTCCTGCGCCCAGGCGAGACCGCCGCGCTCGCCGAAGACCTGCAGCGTCAGCCCGTGCTGGCGGCCGAGCGCCACCGAAGAGGTCCACAGCCGCCCCACCGCGCCGCCGTCGAAGCGCAGGTTCACCTGCGCGTCGTCCTCCAGCGCCCGGCCCGGCACGCAGGCCACGGTGTCGGCCGACAGGCGCTCCACCTCCTGCCCGGTCACGAAGGAGGCCATGTGCAGCGCGTGGATGCCGCAGTCGGCGAACTGCGCCGACACCCCGGCCTGCGCCGGATCGTAGCGCCAGCGCACCCGCGGGTTGTCCATGTCGGCCGCGTCGGCGTGGTGCCCGTGGGCGAACTCGGCCACGGCGAGGCGCACGGCCCCGAGATCGCCCCGCGCCACCATCGCCCGCATGTGCCGCACGAGGGGATAGCCGGTGTAGCCGTAGTTCACCGCGAGGATGCGGCCCGTGTCGCGCGCGAGGCGCACGAGATCCTCGCCCTCCTCCACGGTCATCGTCATCGGCTTCTCGCACAGCACGTGGAAGCCGGCGGCGAGGAAGGCGCGGGCGATCTCGTGGTGGGTGCTGTTGGGCGTGGCCACGGTCACCAGCTCCACACGGTCCGCGCGGGCGCGCTCGCCCTCAAGCATCTCGCGCCAGTCGCCGTAGGCGCGGTCCTCGGCGATCCCCAACCGGCGGCCGTAGGCGCGCCCCGCCTCGGCGCGGTGGTCGAGCGCCCCGGCCTCCAGCCGGAACAGTCCGTCGAGCCGTGCTCCCAGCCGGTGCGCCGGGCCGATCTGGCTGCCCTCGCCGCCGCCGATCAGTCCCCATGCGAGCGGTGCCATCCCCGTTCCTCCTGCCTCAGACATCCGCCACCGCGGTCCACCGGCCCGAGTGCGCCGACCGGGCTGCGGCCTCGGCCACCTCGGCCACCGCCAGCCCGTCGCGGAACGTCGGGAACACCGGCTCGCCGGTCTCGATGGCCCGCAGGAAGTCGCGCGCCTCGATGATGATCTGGTCCTGATAGCCGGTCCCGTGCCCCGGTCCGAGGCAGAAGGCGCGGTAGTCGGGATGCTCGGGACCCGCGAGGATGCGGCGGAAGCCGCGTTCCGCCTCGGGGCCCTCGCGGCGGTAGAGCCACAGCGCGTTCTGGTCCTCGCCGTCGAAGCGGATCGCGCCGTCGCTGCCGTGGATCTCGTAGGCGTAGCCCATCTTGCGGCCCGTCGCGATGCGGCTGGAGAAGAGGTGCCCGCGCACGCCCGAGCGGAAGCGCAGCATGAGCTGGAGCTGGTCGTCGTTCGTGACCTCGCCGCCGGGACGGGTTTCGTGGACCCGCTCGATCTCGGCCATGACCTCGGCGATCGGCCCCATGAAGGCCAGCGCCGCGTTGATCGGGTGCGGTGCGAGGTCGCCCAGCGTGCCGTTGGCCATGCCCCGGCAGCGCCAGTCCAGCGGCGCATCGGGATCGGCGAGGAAGTCCTCGGCGTGCTCGCAGCGGAACCACGTGACCCGCCCGATCGCGCCCTCGGCCAGCAGTTGGCGCGCGTATTGCGTGGCGGGCGTGCGGACGTAGTTGAAGCCGGTCATGTTCGCCACGCCCGCCCGGTCGGCGGCGGCCACCATGGCGCGGGCGTTCTCCAGGGTGTCGGCCAGCGGCTTCTCGCAGAGCACCGGCTTGCCCAGGGCGAGCGCGGCCTCGGCGATGGCGCGGTGCGTTTCCTGCGGCGAGGCGACGATCACCGCCTCCACCGCCGGGTCCTCGACCAGCGCCCGCCAGTCGGCGGCGGCGCGCGCGAAGCCCAGGGCGCGGGCGTGGCGTGCGGCGCTCTCGGGGGTGGAGGCGGCCACCATCTCCAGCCGGGGGCGCAGCGCGGTGTCGAACACGGCGCCCACCGCGCTCATTGCGACCGCATGGGCCTTGCCCATGTAGCCCCCGCCGACGATGCCGATGCCGATGGCCGTCATGCCTGTCTCCCCGAAAGGCCGCGAGCGGCGTTGCGTCCGGCTGCGGAAGGGGTAGCCTCGCGACAGGCACCGGACAAGCGGGTTCGCGTGGATCGAGGGAGGGACGCGAAATGGCATATGCGGCGGGAGCGGCGGCATGAGCCTCGAGGGCATCGCGCGGCGCGCGTTCCTCGTGGTCGGCCGCGTGGGCATGGACCTGACGCCGATGCCTCCCGGCACGCCCACCGCCCAGGCGCGCGACATGTTCGTGTCCATGGGCGGCTCCAGCGCCAACATCGCCGCGGGGCTGGTCCGGCTGGGCTGCACGGCCTCGCTGGTTACGCGGGTGTCGGACGATGCGGTCGGGCGCTACTGCCTCGCGCAGCTCGACCGCTACGGCATCGGGCGCACGCACGTCGGGCTCGCGGGCGGCGAGGCGCGCACCTCGCTGGCCGTGGTGGAGGCGAAGGTCGAGGACCACCAGAGCGTGATCTACCGCAACGGCGCCGCCGACTTCGAGATGGACGTGGCCGAAGTCGAGGCGGTGGACCTTGCGCCCTTCGGCGCGCTCGTCACCGCCGGCACGGTGTTCGCCGCCGAGCCGTCGCGCTCGGCCGCCTTCCGCGCGCTGGAGCGTGCCCGCGACGCGGGGCTCACGGTGATCTTCGACGTGGACTACCGCCCCTACAGCTGGCCCTCGCCCGCGGTGGCCGAGGAGGTGCTCTCGCGCGCCGCCGCCCTCGCCGACATGGTGGTGGGCAACGACGAGGAGTTCGGCTTCATGGCCGGCGGCATCGAGCGGGGCCGCGACATGGCGCGCCGCTTGGCCGCAACCGGCGCCGTCGCGATCTACAAGCGCGGCCCCGAGGGCGCCGAGACCTATCGCGGCGACGAGTGCATGCGCACCGGCGTGTTCCCGGTCGAGGCGATGAAGCCCACGGGCGCGGGCGACAGCTTCCTCGCCGGGCTGCTGGCCGGGCTGGCCGACGGCCTCGCGTTCCGCGACGCCGTGCTGCAGGGCTCGGCCGCGGCCGCCATCGTGGTCACGCGCCCCGGCTGCGCGCCCGCGATGCCGGACCGGGCCGAGCTCGCGGCCTTCCTGCGCGACCACCCCACCCCCACGCCCTGAGAGGCCCGCCGATGCACATCGCACCCTTCGACAACCGCAACGCGCCGATCGTGGACGCAGGCGACGCGCTGGTCCCGCTCAACTACTTCAACATCGTGAAGCTGCGGCGGGGCGAGACGTTCGAGTACGCCGTGCCGGGCTACGAGACCTGCGTGGTGCCGGCCACCGGCACCGTCGACGTCGACGTGGAAGGCGCGCGACACGAGGCGGTGGGCGGGCGCGGCACGGACGTCTGGGACGGCGAGCCGGAAGGGGTCTACGTGCCCACCGGCGCGCGGGCGCGCCTGACGTGCGCGTCGGAGGCCGCGGAGGTCTTCGTGGCCGGCGCGCGCTTCGACCGGGTGCTGGAGCCGTTCGCGGTGCGCTCGGGCGAGATCGACCTCGTGCAGTACGGATCGGACGACACCAAGACCCATCGCAAGATCAAGCACATCCTCGGCCAGCGGCAGGCGGACCGGGTGGGGCGGCTGCTGGTGAGCGAGCTCTACACCGTGGGCGCGGGCGGCTGGTCGGGCTTTCCGAGCCACAAGCACGACACCGACCGCGGCGACGGCCCCGGGGGGACGATCGCGGAGACGCGCCACGACGAGACCTACAACTTCCGCTTCCGCCCGCCCCACGGCTCGGGGCTACAGATGCTCCAGCGCGAGGACGGCGCGCCGGGCGACGCCTACCACATCGTGGACGGCTCCACGGTCTGCATCGACAAGGGCTATCATCCCTGCTGCGTGCTGCCGGGCTACGAGATGTACTACTTCACGATCCTCGGCGGCCTGAGCCAGCGCCCCCTGGTGCAGCACTTCCAGCCCAGCCACGCCGACCAGCTCGAAACGATCCCGGGGATCAAGGACATGATCGCGAAATTCAAATGACGCTCGCCACGCTCAGCGACGTGCTCGCCCCTGCCTTTCGGGACGGCTACGCCGTGGCCGGCCTCGTCTGCCTCGGCTGGGAGGACGCCCGCGCCTACGTGGCCGCCGCCGAGGCCGAGGGCGTGCCGGTGATCCTGCAGGCCGGCCCCTCGTGCCGCGCGCACACGCCGCTGCCCGTGCTCGCGGCGATGTTCCGCACCCTAGCCGAGGGCGCATCGGTGCCCGTGGTGGCCCATCTCGACCACGGCAACGACGTCGCCGAGTGCCGCGCCGCGCTCGACTGCGGCTTCACCTCGGTGATGTTCGACGGCTCGCGCATGCCCTTCGCCGACAACGTCGCCGCCACCGCCGAGGTGGTGCGCATGGCGCACGCCGCGGGCGCCTCCTGCGAGGGCGAGATCGGCTTCGTGGGCTACGCGGGCGGCGAGGCGTCGCTCGGCACCGACCCGGACGAGGCGGCGCGCTTCGCGGAAGGGACGGGCGTCGACGCGCTCGCGGTCTCGGTGGGCAACGTGCACCTCCAGCGCAGCGCGGGCGCGGGTCTCGACGAGGCGCGCCTCGCAGCCATCGGCGCGGCGACGGCGGTGCCGCTGGTGATCCACGGCGGCTCGGGCGTGCCCGCGGCGCAGCGCACCGCGCTCGCGCGGGGGACCTCGGTGTGCAAGTTCAACGTCGGCACGGAGCTGCGGCAGGTGTTCGGCGAATCCCTGCGCGCGGCCGTCCTGCGCGATCCGGACCGCTTCGACCGCGTGGCGATCCTCAGCGAGACCCACGCACCGGTGGCCGAGGCCGCGCGCCGCGTGCTGGCGGCGCTCAAGCCGGCCTGACGGACGGGGCATGGCAGGAAGGGAACCGGAGGCGAGTACCGGAATCGAACCGGTGTGCACGGATTTGCAATCCGCTGCGTAACCACTCCGCCAACTCGCCGGCCGCCGGTGGTCGCGGTCTAGCCGAGGGGTGGGCGGCCCGCAAGCGTCCGCGCGGCGCGCCCCGCGCGGTGGGCGCGGCGTTGCGCGGCCCCCCCGAACGTGCAATCTGAATCGCGATCCCTCTCCGCCTCCCCGACCGCCGAGGACACGCCCATGGCCGATTCCGCCACCCTCCGCCGCATGATGGTCGACACGCAGGTGCGCCCCTCCGACGTCACGAAGTTCCCGATCATCGCCGCGATGCTCGACGTCCCGCGCGAGGCCTTCGTGCCCCGGGGGCGCGAGGCGGTGGCCTACGGCGAGACGTCGATCCCGCTGGGCGACGGGCGCGAGATCCTGGAGCCGCGCACGCTGGCGAAGCTGCTCGACGCGGTGGGCGTCGAGCGCGACGAGACTGTGCTGGTGGTGGGCGCGAACCTCGGCTACGCGACCGCCCTCCTCTCGCGCATGGCGACCTCCGTGGTGGCCGTGGAGGAGGACGAGGCCATGGCCGCCGACGCCGAGGCGGCGCTCGCCGCACTGGGCGCCGACAACGCCGTGGTGATGACCGGCCCGCTCGCCGCGGGGCTGCCAAAGGCGGCCCCCTTCGACGTGATCCTCGTCGAGGGCGGCGTCGAGGAGGTTCCGGCGGCGCTGCTGGACCAGCTCCGCGACGGCGGGCGGATCGCGGCGATCTTCGTGGACGGGCGCCTGGGACAGGCGCGCGTGGGCGTGCGGGCCGAGGGACGCATGGGTTGGCGCTACGCCTTCGACGCCGATGCCCCCGTCCTGCCCGGCTTCGCCCGCGAACGGAGCTTCGCGCTGTGAGGGGCCTGCGCGCCGGCGTGGCGGCCCTCGCCCTCGTGCTCGCCCCGCTCGCCGCGCCCGCCCAGTCGCTGTCGGACACGCTCGTGCTGGCCTACGACACCAGCGACCTGCTGTCCCAGCAGCGCAACCTGCTCGCCGCGCTCGACGAGGACGTGGCGCAGGCCGTGGCCGCGCTGCGCCCGACCTTGAGCTACTTCGCCAACGTCTCCGCGCGCGACGACACCGTGAACGGCACCAGCTCGACCGGCTCGCTGGGGCTGCTGCTGCAGTGGACGCTGATGGACGGGGGCCGCCGGGCCTTCCAGATCGGCGCCGCCAAGGAATCCGTTCTTGCCGCCCGCTGGCGCCTCCAGAACCTGGAGCAGCAGGTGCTGCTCGACGCCGTGACGGCCTATTTCGGCCTGCGCCTCGCCGTCCAGGTGGTGGACGTCTCGGAGAACAACTTGCGGCTCCTGACCCAGCAGCTTCGCGCCGCCCGCGACCGCTTCGAGGTCGGCGAGGTCACGCGCACCGACGTGGCGATCGCCCAGACGCGTCTGGCCGCCTCCGAATCGCAGCTCGCCGCCGCGAGGGGGCAGGTGGACATCGCACGCGAGCAGTACCGCCTCGCGACCGGCCACGCGCCCGAAGGCGTGCTGCCCGCGCCCCCGCCCACGCCCGAGCTTCCCCCCACGGTGGAGCGCACCCAGGCGCTGGCGGTGCAAATCCACCCGTCGATCAAGGCGCTGCAGCACGACATAGCCGCGGCCGAGCTGTTCGTGCAGCTCGCGCGCGCCCAGCGCCTGCCGACGATCGACCTGTCGGGACAGGCCCAGCGCAGCGAGCCGGACACCCAGAGCCTGTCGATCACGCTCGGCGCGCAGGGCCCGCTCTACACGGGCGGCAACCTCGCCTCGCTCGGTCGGCAGGCCCGGGCCAACGCGAATGCCGCCCGCGCCGGGCTCGCGCAGCAGGGCCGCGTGATCTCCGACGCCGTGGGCCGCGCCTTCGCGCAGCTGCAGATCGCGCGCGCGCAGATCATCGCCTCGGATCAGCAGGTCCGCTCGGCCCAGCTCGCCTTCGAGGGCTTCCGCGAGGAGGCCGCGCTCGGCGCGCGCACCACGCTCGACGTGCTGGATGCGGAGCAGGAGCTGCTCGATGCGCGCTTCGGCCTGATCGAAGCCCAGAGCAACGCGCAACTGGCGGTGTACCAGGTCCTCGCCGCCGCGGGGCTCCTGACGGTGGACCATCTCGGCCTCGCGGTGCAGCGCTTCGATCCGGACGTGTACTACAACGCCGTGCGGACCGCCCCCGCGACGGTGCCTAGGACCTCGGAGCGCGGCGGTCGCCTCGACCGCGTGCTGCGGCGTTTCGGTCGCAACTAGGCGGCCCCCGGCGCCTGCGGGTGGCCGGATGGTCCGGCGCTTGATATCGCTTCGAAGGGCGGGATCGATCGGAGGGCAATCCGGACCCGGCCGGGCCAGAAGCGGCGAAGCCGCCAGCCGGAGGACGCGTCATGGCAGAGACACAGAACATCGAGGACGTGCTGTCCTCCATCCGGCGCCTCGTGTCCGAGGAGGTCAGCGCCCAGGCCGGCCGCCACGGCCCCGCCCTCGCGGCGGTACCCGTCCGCCCCGCCCCCGCCGACCCACCGTCCGCCCCCGAGCCCGCACCTGCCGCGGATCGCCTCGTGCTGGCGCCGTCGCACCGCGTGGTGGAGCCCGAAGACCCGTTCCAGGCGATCCGCGCCCTCGCCCAGGAGGAGCGCGACGCCCGCGACGCCGAGGCCTTCGCCCCCGAGGCCGCGCCCGCCCCGCTGGTCGCCGACCTCGGCTCCGCACCGGACGATGCGGCGCCCTGGCGGGGCGGTCCGATGATCGAGGGGTACAGCGAGGACACCGACTTCGAGGCCGAGGACGCCGCGTCGTCGCGCGATGCGGTGGCGTCCGCGATCGCGGCGGCCGGCGTGCTCCAGGCCTTCGCCGCGGAAGAGACCGCGCTGCGCCGCGCGGACGCTCGGACGGGCGCGCCCGCCGCAGCTTCCGAGCCCGCCGCAGCGCCGGAGGAGGACGAAGCGCCAGCAGCCGGGGCGAAGCCCCCTGTCCCGCCTCCCACGGCGGTCGTCCCTGTTGCCCCCGCACCCGAAGCCGCCCGCCCCGCGCCGGTGACCGGCGACGCAAGCCCCGTGGATGACGACGACGGCGACGCGGTCATGGAGGCGGTGCTCGCCGGGGCTCTGTCCGACGACGACGACGAGGAGGACGACATGGCGGGAGGGCCGGACGAGGCCTCCGAAGGCGCCGTGGCCAAGGTCGCGATGATGCCCGCGCCCCGTTCCGCGCCGGCAAAGCCTGCCGAGGGCAAGGCACCCGCGCCCGAGGCCGGTGGCGACGGTGCGAATGCGGACGACGACATCCTCGCCGGAGGCATCGACGCGACCTTGCGCGCGGGCCCGGATGCCGACGCGCTGCGCGAGCTGGTGGCCGAGGTCGTGCGCCAGGAGCTGGCTGGCGCCCTGGGCGAGCGGATCACCCGCAACGTCCGCAAGCTGGTGCGCCGCGAGTTGCGATCCATGTTCGCGAGCGAGGAATTCGAGTAGCGTCCGGCGCGGTGGGCGTCGCGCATGGAAAAGGCCGCACCCCGGGAGGGGCGCGGCCTTTTTCGCCGGGTCGCCCCGGGGGGCGGCCGAAGCGGGTCAGGCAGCCTTGAGGGCCTCGGCGAGCTCGGCGGCCTGGCGGCGCTCGCTCTCCTCGCGGGACAGGGCCACGGAGGTCCGGACGCCACGGCTGACGAACTCCATGAGGCCGTTCACCACGCGCTCGTTGGGATCCACGCCGGCGCAGCTCAGCACTTCGCGGCCATCGCGCGACCGCGCCCAGCGGGCGATCTGCTCGGGGCCGTTGCCGTACTTCTTGTCGTCCGCGATGGCGTCATCGAGGGCGGCCAGCACGACGGCGGCGAAAAGCTTGCGGGCGCGCTGCCCCTGCTCGAAGTTGTAGGCCGTTGCGTCGACGGTATCGTTCATTCCACGCTCCTGATGTCGTTTCTCTCTCATCCCGTTGGCGGTGCCTAGCACGTCGGTCCGCACCGAGCCATGCAAATCGGGAATACCCCACTTGCGCTACTGCGTCGGCTTGGCGTGCGATCGCGCACGGAGGGCGCAGTTTTCCGCCGGTAACACCTCCCAACTCGCGACGGGCCCCTTTAGGTTCAATGTTGCGTCAATCTTTGGCCATATTTCGCCGTAACACCGCTTGCGCCGCGTGCGGATCACGGCTTGCACCCTGACGAAGCTGGCCTTTCCGCCCCGGAGCGCCGTGCCCGGCGCGCCCTCTCGTCCCCGTGACCGGTCCTCCTGCCCCATAGGGGCGGAGATGCGGCACGACGGGGGCGTGGACGGACCGTTTCCGGCCCTTGCCCGGCCTCGCCCCGCCGGTTACGCCCCGCACGCGATCGGCGAGGGAGGCACCATGCCCAAGATCAACGGCAACGAAATCCGCCCCGGCAACGTGCTGGAGCACGACGGGCACCTGTGGTCGGCGGTGAAGGTCGATCATGTGAAGCCCGGCAAGGGCGGCGCCTTCGCGCAGGTCGAGCTGCGCAACCTGCGCAACGGATCGAAGCTCAACGAGCGCTTCCGCTCCGCCGACAAGGTCGAGCGCGTGCGCCTCGAGCAGAAGGACCAGCAGTTCCTCTACGAGAGCGACGGAATGCTGCACTTCATGGACCAGGAGACCTACGACCAGGTCGCCCTGCCTGCCGACATCCTCGGCGACCGCCGCCCGTTCCTGCAGGACGGCATGATCGTGAAGATCGAGTACCATGAGGACGAGGCGCTGAACGCCACGCTGCCGCAGAAGGTCACCTGCACCATCGTGGAGACCGAGCCGGTGGTGAAGGGTCAGACCGCGGCCAACTCGTTCAAGCCCGCGCTGCTCGACAACGGCGTGCGCGTGATGGTGCCGCCGTTCGTGGGCCAGGACGAGGCGATCGTGGTGAACACCGAGACCATGGAGTACTCGGAGCGCGCCTGACGTGAACGCCGCCTGCTAACTCCTTGCGATCGGTCGATCGCGGTCGGACCCCGCTCGCCGGCGCCCCCATGCGTGCTTGCCGGCGGAGGCGATCGGGGAAATGAAACGCGCGGGGCCGCCCGCGCCCCCGGCTTCGGAGGCGCCCCCGGTGACACGCGCGATCATGCTCCAGGGCACCGGCAGCAACGTCGGCAAGAGCGTGCTCGTGGCCGGGCTCTGCCGGCACTTCGCGCGTCAGGGCCTGCGCGTGCGGCCCTTCAAGCCCCAGAACATGTCGAACAACGCCGCCGTGACCGCCGACGGCGGCGAGATCGGGCGCGCACAGGCCATGCAGGCCCTCGCCTGCGGGGTGGAGCCGCACACCGACATGAACCCCGTGCTCCTGAAGCCCGAGGGCGAGTGCGGCAGCCAGGTCGTGGTGAACGGCCGGCGCCGCGCCACCGTGCGCGCCCGCGACTACGTGGCCCTCAAGCCCGAGCTGCTTGCGGAGTGCCTCGCCGCATTCCGCCGCCTCTCCACTGCCTGCGACCTCGTGGTGATCGAAGGCGCCGGCAGCCCCGCCGAGATCAACCTGCGCGCCGGTGACATCGCCAACATGGGCTTCGCCGAGGCCGCCGATGTTCCCGTGGTGCTGGCCGGCGACATCGACCGGGGCGGCGTGATCGCGCAGGTCGTCGGCACCCACGCCGTGCTGCCCCCCGAAGACCGCGCGCGCATCCGCGCCTTCCTCGTCAACAAGTTCCGCGGCGACGTCTCGCTGTTCCACGACGGCGCCGCCGAGATCGCGCGTCGCACCGGCTGGCGGGATCTCGGGACGCTGCCGTGGTTCGCGGGCGCCCGCGCGCTTCCGGCCGAGGACATCCTCGACATCCGCTCCGAGCCCCGCGCCGGCGCCTTCCGCATCGCCGTGCCGCGGCTGGGGCGCATCGCCAACTTCGACGACCTCGACCCCCTCTCGGCCGACCCGGCGCTGTCGGTCGACGTGGTGGAGCCGGGCCGCCCCCTGCCCGTCTGCGACCTCGTGCTGATCCCCGGCACCAAGACCACGATCGCGGACCTCGAAGCGTTCCGCGCCGAGGGGTGGGACATCGACCTGCAGGCCCACGTGCGCCGGGGCGGTCACGTGCTGGGCATCTGCGGCGGCTACCAGATTCTGGGCCGCACCATAGCCGATCCCGATGGGCTGGAGGGGCCGCCGCGCACGGTCCCGGGCCTCGGGCTATTGGATGTCGAGACGACGATGCGCCCCCGCAAGCACCTCGCCTGCGTCGCCGCCGCGCACCCGGCGTCGGGCACGCGGCTGGAGGGTTACGAGATCCACCTCGGTGAGACCCGCGGCCCCGACACCGCACGCGGGTGGCTGGTGCGGGACGGCGAGCGGATCGGCGCCACCGACGTCTCGGGACGGGTGATGGGCTGCTACCTCCACGGGCTCTTCGCCTCGGACTCCTTCCGCATCGCTTTCCTAAGCGGCATGGGCGCCGCGCCCACGGCAATGGACCACGGCGCCGCGGTCGAGGCGGCGCTCGACGGATTGGCGGCGCACATGGAACAGGCGCTGGACCTCCGCGCGTTATGGAATATCGCCGCACCGACCAACTAGTTACCGGTCCGAACCACCCCACGGAGTTTCCCCACAATGCGCCGCACCCTTTCCGCCATCGCCGTGCTCCTCGCCTCGGCCACCACCGCCGCCGCCGCCTCCTGCGGCAACGACGCCTCGGGCTTCGAGCGCTGGAAGGGCGAGTTCGCCCAAGAGGCCCGCGCCGCCGGCGTCGGCCAGCGCGGGCTCGAGGCCCTCGCGAGCGCCCGCTACAGCCAGGGCACCATCAACGCCGACCGCAACCAGAAGGGCGTGCGCTACGCGCTCGACGACTTCATCCGCATCCGCCTGGGCAGCCTCGACGGCTTCGCCGCGCAGGCGACCCAGCGGCTGAACCAGAACCGCGGCTTCTTCCAGAGCCTTGAGGCCCGCTACGGCGTGCCCGCCGGCGTGCTGCTGGCGATCCACGGCATGGAGACGGGGTTCGGCCGCACCATGGGGTCCACGCCGGTGGTCTCCTCGATCGCCACCGTGGCCTACGACTGCCGCCGCTCGTCGTTCTTCACCCCCCACGCCATCGCCGCCCTCGCGATGGTGGACCGCGGGATGCTGAGCCCCTCCCAGGTGGGCGCGTTCCACGGCGAGTTGGGCCACACCCAGTTCCTGCCGGGCAACGCCCTGCGCTACGGCGTGGACGGCAACGGCGACGGGCGCGTGGACTTCTACAACATGGCCGACGCCATGGCCTCGACGGCCAACTTCTTGCGTCAGAAGGGCTGGCGCCCGGGCGAGAGTTTCCAGGAGGGGACGCGCAACTTTCGCGTGCTCAACGAGTGGAACGCGGCGACCGTGTACCAGCAGGCGATCGCGCTGGCGGGTGAGCGGATCCGGTAAGCGCCGCTCACCTCTGGAATCTGATGCGCCCCGGTCTCGTGCCGGGGCGTTTCGCGTTTTGGAGGTTGCGTGGGGGCCATGCCGCGGAGGTGTTGCGTCCCGCCCTCGGGCGTCGTGCCGAGAAGCGGGAACTTTCCTAACGGACAGTCCCGCGGCGCACGGGTGGGGATTTGGGCGGCGGACGCTTTCGCGGAGCGAAAGCGCCGCGGTGCGGGCGGCGGGAGTCGAACCCGCACGGGCAAAGCCCAGGGGATTTTAAGTCCCGTGTGTCTACCGTTCCACCACGCCCGCTCCGCGCGCCGGGATAGGCGGCAGCCCGGCGGGGGGCAAGGTCACAGGTCGGTCTGCGGCGGGCGCGGCTGGCCGGTCTCGGGATCGAGCAGGAGGAACTGCCGCTCCGAGAGCCAGGGGTTCAGCTCCGTCGCGGCGCGGATCGCCGCCTGCCCTTCCGCGATGCGCCCGAGCTGGATCAGCGCCAGCCCCTTGCCCGCGAGCGCGGCGACATGGCGGGGCCGTAGGGCGAGCGCGCGGTCGAGGTCCTGCAGCGAGCCCTCGAAGTCGCCGCCGAGGAAGCGCACGAAGGCCCGCTGGTTCCAGCCCTCGGCATAGTCCGGGCAGCGGTCGATCAGCGCGTCGAACGCCGTGCGGGCACCGTCTAGGTCGAAGGCCGAGCGCCGCTGCATGCCCTCGTCGAGCAGCTCCTGCGCCCGCGCGTCGGGCGCCGTGGCCCAGAGCGGCCACATGCGGTTGCCGATCATGCGGCCCTCGCGCTCCGTGGTCGCGGCCTGCGCCTCGGCGATCAGATCGTCCATCGCCGCCGTGATGTCGGGTGCGGGGGGACACGCCGCGAGGGCGGGCGCGGCGAGCAGGGCGATGAGGGCGGCGGGGGCGATCGGGTTCATGCCGGGGAATCTGGTGCGGTGCCCGGCGGTGTCAAAGCGGCCCCTTCCCTTCGCGGCGCGGGCCGCTAGGCTCGCCGCTTGCATACGCATGCAAGGAGCCTCCATGACCGACTTCCGCGCCCGCGCCGCAGACGGGCTGGCCGACCTCCTGCTCTGCCCCGAGGCGGACCTGGCCGAGCGAGCGGCCGCACTGGTCGCCCCGGACGCCGCGCTGCACGCGATGGCGCCGGTGGACGACCTCGCGGGGCGAGACGCCTGGGCGGAGGCGTTCGCCCTGCCCCTGCGTCGCGCCTTCGTCGGCGCCCACCGCCGGATGGAGATCGTGATCGGCGGCGAGAGCGTGCGCGAAGACGGGGGCCGGTGGATGGCGGGCGTGGGCCACGTGGTGGGCGACTTCCACGCGCCGCTCTGGGGCGTGGCACCGTCGGGGCAGCTGGCGTTCCTGCGCTTCGGCGAGTTCCACCGCATCGACGCGGAGGGGCGCATCGACCGCTCCCACGTGATCCTCGACCTGCCCGACCTCATGCGCCAAGCGGGCCGCGCGCCGTTCCCGCGGCTCGGCCCGGAGATGCTCTGGCCAGGCCCCGCGACTCATGACGGGGTGTGTCCCGAGAGGGGAGACGGCGCGGCGAGCCTCGCCGTCGTCGAGCGGATGCTGGGCGACCTTCATCACTACGACCCCGAGACGATGGCCTCCGCGGGCCAGACCGGCGAGGGCGGCGCTTGGGCCGACGACATGTTCTGGCACGGGCCGGGCGGCGTGGGCTCGAACTTCCGCTGGGAGGGCTTCGTGCGCGACCACCGCGCGCCCTTCGTGGGCGCCTTCCCTGACCGGCAGGGGGGCAACCACTACTGCCGGATCGGGGACGGGAACTATGCGGCCGTGTCGGGCTGGCCGTCGATGACCATGACGCACCGCGGCTACTACCTCGGCGTGCCTGCCACGAACCGCGCGCTGACCTTGCGGGTCATGGACTTCTACCGGATCGCCGGGGGCCGAATCGCAGAGAACTGGGTGCTGCTCGACTACGTCGACCTCGCCCGCCAGATGGGCCGAGACGTCCTCGCCTGAACGGAGCGGTAGCCCTTCCCCTCATCCTGCCGAAAATATCTCGGGGGTGCGGGGGCTGGCCCCCGCCACCCGACGGTAGCGCGTGAGCGCCACGTAATCCTTGCGCGGCCCCGTCACCCGCCACCGGCACGACCAGAATCCCCGGCCCCGGAAGTCATAGCCCAGCCGGTAGGTGTCGGGTGCGCAGGGGTGCAGCGCCTCGGCCCACGGCGTCGGCTCGAAGTCGTGGAACGGCCGCCCGTCAGAGAAGGCCACGTGGAGGCGCGGCCCATCGGCACGCCAGAGGGTGACGCGCTCGGCCCGGAGGCGCGCGCGCCCCTGCTCCAGCGTGCCCGTCTCGGTGCAGCGCAGCACCGGCCCCTCGGGCGCCCATGTGGCGGTGCCCCAGGCGCGGGCGCGGGTGCCGTCGGCGTGCCGAATGATGCGGGCGAACGACCACGCGCCGAGGAGAGCGGCGAGGCGTTCGGCGGCGGTCACGGGCGGGCGGAGTTGCGGCGCATGGGCGGGGACGCTAGGGCGCGCGCATCACGAGAGGAAGCCCCATGATCCCCCGCTACAGCCGCCCCGACATGGTCCGCATCTGGTCGCCCGAGACCAAGTTCCGCATCTGGTTCGAGATCGAGGCCCATGCCTGCGACGCCATGGCCGCGCTCGGCGTGATCCCCCGCGCCAACGCTGAGGCCGTCTGGAAGGCCAAGGACACGGAGTTCGACGTCGCCCGCATCGACGCCATCGAGGCCGAGACCCGCCACGACGTGATCGCCTTCCTGACCCATCTGGCCGAGATCGTGGGCAGCGACGAGGCACGCTTCGTGCATCAGGGCATGACCTCGTCGGACGTGCTCGACACCACGCTGAACGTGCAGCTGTGCCGCGCGGCGGACATCCTGATCGCCGACATGGAAGGATTGCTCGAAGCGCTGGAGCGGCGCGCGCGCGAGCACAAGGACACGGTGCGGATCGGCCGCTCCCACGGCATCCACGCCGAGCCCACCACCATGGGCCTGACCTTCGCGCGCTTCCACGCCGAAATGTCGCGCAACCTCCGCCGTCTGCGCGCCGCGCGCGAGGAGGTGGCGACGGGCGCGATCTCGGGCGCCGTGGGCACCTTCGCCAACATCGACCCCCGCGTCGAGGCGCACGTCTGCGAGAAGCTAGGGCTGGAGCCGGAGCCGATCTCCACGCAGGTGATCCCCCGCGACCGCCACGCCATGTTCTTCGCGACCTTGGGCGTGATCGCCTCGTCGGTCGAGAACGTCGCCACCGAGATCCGCCACATGCAGCGCACCGAGGTGCTGGAGGCGGAGGAGTTCTTCGCGAAGGGCCAGAAGGGCTCCTCGGCGATGCCCCACAAGCGCAACCCGGTGCTGACCGAGAACCTCACCGGCCTCGCCCGCATGGTGCGCGCGGCCGTCGTCCCGGCGATGGAGAACGTGGCGCTCTGGCATGAGCGGGACATCTCGCACTCCAGCGTGGAGCGAATGATCGGCCCCGATGCCACGATCACGCTCGACTTCGCGCTGCACCGCCTCACGGGCGTCATCGACAAGCTGGTGATCTACCCCGAGCGGATGATGGCCAACATGAACCGCTTCCGGGGCCTCGTGATGAGCCAGCGGGTGCTGCTCGCCCTCACCCAGGCCGGGGTCAGCCGCGAGGACGCCTACCGGCTCGTGCAGCGCAACGCGATGAAGGTCTGGGAGGAGGGCGCCGACTTCCAGACCGAGCTGCTGGCGGATGCGGACGTGCGCGCGGCCCTGTCGGAGGAGGAGATCGCCGAGAAGTTCGACCTCGGCTACCACACCAAGCACGTGGACACGATCTTCGCGCGGGTGTTCGGCGGGCGGGACGGCGCCTGACGGCGGCGCGGCGGGAAACGTGATTGGGCGGCCCCGTGCTGCCGCGCTATCCTCCTCGGGCACACAGAGGAGGATCGACCATGCTCAGACTTCTGATCGCCGCCGCCGCCGTGGCGCTGGCTCCCGGCCTCGCCGCCGCGGGTTGCAGCCACGACCGGCAGGCCAACATCACCTGCGCCCCCGGCTCGACCTACGACGAGGCCGCCGGCACCTGCGTGCCCGACGCCACCGGCTGACCCGAACCTCGGGCTTCCTTCTCCGCCGCCCGGACGCTATCCCGCGCCCGGAGGAGGAGCGACACATGGCCAAGGTCTTCATCGACGGCGAGGCGGGCACCACGGGCCTGCGCATCCGCGAGCGGCTCGAGGGGCGCGGCGACGTCTCCCTGATCAGCCTCGAGGAGGACCGCCGCAAGGACGCCGGCGCGCGCCGCGGCGCCTACGGCGAGGCGGACGTGGCGATCCTGTGCCTGCCCGACGATGCCGCGCGCGAGGCCGCCGCCTCCGCCGGGTGCCGCCTGATCGACGCCTCCACCGCCCACCGCACCGCGCCGGGCTGGGTCTATGGCATGCCCGAGCTTCCGGGCGCGCGCGAGCAGATCGCCGGGGCGCGCCGCGTCGCCAACGTCGGCTGCTACGCGACGGGCGCCATCGCCATCCTGCGCCCCCTCGTGGACGCGGGCATCGTTCCCGCCGACCATGGCTGCGTGCTGACCGGCGTGTCGGGCTACACCGGCGGCGGCAAGGCCGCGATCGCCGCGCACGAAAGCGGCGAGGCGCCGGACTTCTCGCTTTACGCGCTGCGCCAGGATCACAAGCACCTGCCCGAGGTCATGGCCCACTCCGGCCTGCGCCGGAAGCCGCTGTTCCAGCCCGCCGTGGCGAACTACGCGCAAGGCATGGTGGTGCAGCTGCACCTCCACGCCGACCTGCTGCCGGGCGAGATCGCCGGCCACGCCCGCATTGAGGCCTGCCTGCGCGACTTCTACCGCGGCGATCCCTTCGTGTCCGTGGTGCTGCCCTCGGACCGCATCGATCCCCAGCGGCTGAACGGCACCAACCGCATGGAGATCAGCGTGCAGGGCGACGGGCGCGGGCGCCTGACCATCGCCGCCGTCCTCGACAACCTCGGCAAGGGCGCTTCGGGCACCGCGGTGCAGAACCTGAACCTGATGATCGGCGCCGAGGAGACGGCGGGCCTCTGAGCCCTTCGTCCCCGGAACGTGATCGCGGGGGGCTGGACGCGCCGGCCCTTCGTGCTCCCTTGTAGCGGGATCACCAGCCTCGAGGTTCCCGTCATGCTCCGCTCCGCAGCCATCCTCCTCGCCGTCCTGCCCGCCGCGGCCTTCGCCGTCGGCTCCGAGACGACGAAGCCCACCGAGACCACCGTGGAGTGCCCCGAGGGCACCGTGTACGACGCCGAGCACGAGGGCTGCGTGAAGCTGCAGGACTCGCGATTGGGCGACGACGCCCGCATCGAGGCGGCGCGCGAGCTGGCCGAGTTCGGCCGCGCAGGCGAGGCGCTGGAGGTTCTGGCCGCCCTGAAGGACCCCGCCACCGCGGAGGCCCTGACGGTGCGCGGCTTCGCGACCCGGAAGGCGGGCGACTGGGATGCGGGCGTGGCGCTCTACCGCGCCGCGCTGGAGCTGGACCCGGATCACTGGCAGGCCCGCAGCTACCTCGGCCTCGGCCTCCTGGAGCGCGGCGACCGCGCCGGCGCGGACGAGCAGCTGAGGTTGATCCGGGCGTCGGGCGGGCGCGGGAGCTACCCCGAGGCGGCGCTGGACGAGGCGCTGGCGACGGGCCGTTCGACCTACTGACCCCGCGGCGGTAACGGTTTCCTAACGCGAGGCTGGCAAAGGGCGGCGACGCCCCTTGTCCCCACGGCCCCGCCCATGCCTCCACCGCCCGCCCTGCCCACGCTCTCGCGCACCCAGAAGGCGGCCGTGGTGGTGCACCTGCTGCTGTCCGAGGGCGCCGATCCCGGCGTCGCGGACCTGCCGCGCCCGGCGCTGCGGCGGCTGGTCCACGCCCTCGCCTCGCTCGGCCGCGTCCCGCCCGCCACCATGCGCGCCGTGGTGGCGGAGTTCGCGGGCGAGCTGGACGCCGCCGGCCTGCGCCTCCCCCGCTCCATGGGCGAGGCGCTGTCGCTGCTGGACGGGCGCATCGCACCCGACCTGCTGGCCGAAATGGCGTCCGAGGCGCCGGGCGGCGCGCCCCCCGACCTCGGCGCCGCCACGTGGGAGGCGCTGGCCACGATGCCCACCGAGGGGCTGATGCCGGTGCTGGACGGCGAGACGCCCGAGGTCTGCGCGATCCTCCTGAGCAAGCTGCCGCCCGAGCGCGCCGCCGCCCTCCTATCGGAGATGGAGGAGGAGCGGGCCGACGCGGTCACGGCGGCCTTCGCCGGCACCGAGGACGTCTCGCCCGAGGCGGTGGCGCGCATCGCGCTGTCGCTCGGCCACGTGGCGGGCGCCGTGCCGAGCAAGGGGTTCGCGCTGCCCCCGGTGGCGCGGGTGGGCGCGATCCTCAATGCCGCGCGCAGCGGCGCGCGCAACGCCCTGCTCGAGCGGCTCGACGGGCGCGCGCCGGAGTTCGCGGCGCAGGTGCGCGGCGCCGTCTTCTCGTGGGAGAACGTGCCCGACCGGCTGGAGTCGGGCGACGTCGCCAAGGTGCTGCGCGAGGTCGACAACGACGACCTCGTGGCCGCCATCGCCCCCGACCCCGAGGGCGCGATCGCTGCCTTCCTGCTCGGCGCAATCTCGGCCCGCCTCGCCGACCAGATCCGATCCGAGATCGAGGATCGCGGCGAGGTCGAGGCGGACGCGGTGGAGGAGGCGCAGGGCCGCATCGCCGCCGCGATCCGGGGACTGGAGGAGAAGGGCGAGATCGTGCTCCGGCCCACGGAGGCGCCTTAGCGTCGGGGCGATGCGGAGCCGGCTCGCCCGCGGCAGGGCACGTGCGGTCCTTCGGCTCGCGCCAATGGGCCGTGTCCACCGTCTCCCTCCGGCAGCCTACGCCCGGGTGCCGGACCGCGAGCCCCCCGCCGGTCCGCGATGCCGTGCCGCGGCGAGGCGGTCCCGAGACGTGCCCGCCCCGCGGTGGGCCGGCGCGCCCCCCGCCCTACATCCACGGGAACGCACGACGGAGTCCCCATGGTCCTCGAGTTCCACGACGACGGCATCTACTGCCCCGCCGGCCAGTTCCACATCGACCCGTGGAAGCCCGTCGACCGCGCGCTCATCACCCACGGGCACGCCGACCACTCGCGCCCCGGCCACGGGCGCTACCTCGCCACCCACGCGGCCTTGCCCGTGATGCGCCACCGCCTCGGGCCGATCGAGGCCGAGGGCATCGCCTACGGCGAGGTGCGCGAGATCGGCGGCGTGCGCGTCTCCTTCCACCCCGCCGGCCACGTCCCCGGCTCGGCCCAGATCCGCGTCGAGCACCGGGGCGAGGTCTGGTGCGTGTCGGGCGACTACAAGACCGGCGCCGACAAGCTGTCGGAGCCGTGGGAGCCGGTGCGCTGCCACGCCTTCATCACCGAATGCACCTTCGGCCTGCCCGTCTTCACCTGGGAGCCCGAGGCCGAGCTGGAGCGGCAACTGAACCAATGGTGGGCCGCCAACGCCGCCGAGGGGCGCTTCTCGGTGATCGGCTCCTACGCGCTCGGCAAGGCGCAGCGGGTGATGACCATGGCCGACCCCTCGATCGGCTCGATCCTGACCCACGGCGCGGTCGAGAACACTAACGCCGTGCTGCGGGCGCAGGGCGTGGCCCTGCCCGACACGGTGCGGGTCACGAAGGAGCTGGACCTCAAGGCCCACCCGGGCGCGCTGGTGATCGCGCCGCCTTCGGCGCTGGCAGGCGGCTGGATCCGCAAGTTCGGCAACGCCTCCACCGGCATCGCGTCGGGCTGGATGGCGCTGCGCGGGGTCCGGCGCAGGCGGGCGGCGGACCGGGGCTTCGTGATCTCGGACCACGCCGACTGGCCGGGGCTCAATGCGGCGATCCGCGAGACCGGGGCCACCCGCGTCTTCGCCACCCACGGCTACACGAGCGTCTTCCACCGCTGGCTGCGCGAGCAGGGATACGACGCGCACGTGGTCTCGACCGAGTACGAGGGCGAGGAGTTCGAGAGCGAGCTCGATGCCGCCGAGGACGCCGCATGAGCGACGCGACCCACTGGCGCGACCGCGCCCTCGCCCTGTCGTCGCGCTACGTGGCCAAGCCGCTGATGGCCGCGCCCCTGCCCTGGTCACTACACCGCGCGGCGATGGGCGCGCTGGCCGCGCTGCGCCAGCCCCTGCCCGGCGTCTCGGTCGAGACGGTGGAGTTGGCAGGCGTGCGGGCGCGTCGCTCGGTCGGACCGGAGGGCGGTCCGCGGCTGCTCTGGCTGCACGGGGGCGGCTTCGTGCTCGGCTCGCCCGAGAGCCACGCGCATCTGCTAGACACTTTGGCCCTCGCGGGTTTGGAGGTGACGGCGCCCGCCTACCGCCTCGCGCCCGAGCACCACTTCCCGGCGGCCTACGACGACTGCCTCGCCGCCGCTCGCGCCATGGCCGTGCGGGGCCCCTTCGCGATCGGCGGCGACAGCGCGGGCGCCTCGCTCGCCGCGAGCGTGCTGGCGCGGCTGCTGGCGGACGGCACGGCGCCCTGCTGCGCCGCCCTCATCGCCCCCGCTGCGGACTTCGACGAGACCCGCACCGAGCCCGAGGCCGCCGACGACCTGTTCCTGACCCGCCCCCTCATGCTGCGCATCGCGCAGGCCTACGCCGATGGGCACGACCCGCGCGACCCCCGCCTCTCCCCGGTCCACGCCGCGTATCCGGGCTGCCCGCCGGTGCTGATCCACTGCTCGCGCGGCGAGCTCCTGGAGGAGGACGCCGACCAGCTCGCGGAGCGGATGCGCGGTTTCGGCGCCGAGGTGACCGTCGACAAGGCGCGCGCCCTGCCCCACGCCTACCACATGGCCGCGGGCAGCGCGCCCGCCGCCGACCGCGCGCTCGCTGAGATCGCCGCCTTCGTTCGGGGCGCCTCGTGAAGCGCTTCGCCCGCCTGTTCACGGAGCTGGATCAGACCACCAAGACGCTGCGCAAGACCGCAGCGCTGGAGGGCTACTTCCGCGAGGCGCCCGATGACGACCGGCTCTGGACCATCGCGCTCCTGTCCGGGCGCCGGCCCAAGCGCACCGTCACCGCGAACCGCCTGGCGGAGTGGGGGGCCGAAGTCGCGGGCCTGCCGATGTGGCTGTTCGAGGAGAGCTACGACAAGGTCGGCGATCTGGCCGAGACCATCCACCTCGTGCTGCCCGAGCCGAGCGAGGAGAGCGACCGGAAACTGACCGAGTGGATCGAGACGATCCGCGCGCTCCAGACCGCGTCCGACGCCAAGAAGCGCGAGGCGGTGCTCGATGCCTGGCGGCGGCTGGGCGGGGCCGAGCGCTTCGTGTTCAACAAGCTGATCACCGGGGGCATGCGCGTCGGCGTCAGCCAGAAGCTGATGACGCGCGCGCTGGGTCAGGCCACGGGCATCGACGACGCGGAGCTAGCGCACCGGCTCATGGGCGACTGGTCGCCCGAGCGTACCAACTTCGACGCGCTGATCCTGCAGCCCGACCCGGAGGCCGACCTCAGCCGCCCCTACCCGTTCTGCCTCGCCCACGGGATCGAGGGCGACCCGGCCGCGCTGGGCCCCGCGGATGAGTGGCAGGCGGAGCGCAAGTGGGACGGCATCCGGGGCCAGCTGATCCTGCGCGGGGGCCAGCACTTCGTGTGGTCGCGCGGCGAGGAGCTGATGACCGACCGCTTCCCGGAGTTCGCCCGCGCCCGAGACTTCCTCGCCGACGGCACGGTGATCGACGGCGAGGTGCTGGCCTGGGACGCGGAGGCGGACCAGCCGATGCGGTTCAACGCCCTGCAGAAGCGGATCGGGCGCAAGACCGTGCCGAAGGCGCTGCTGAGCGAGGCGCCGGCGATCCTCTACGCGTACGACCTCCTGGAGGAGGGCGGCGAGGATCTGCGGGCGCAGCCCCTCGCGGAGCGGCGCGCGCGGCTGGAGGCGCTGGTCGGCCCCCTGCCACCGGAAGCCCCGGTGCGCCTGTCGGGCACGGTGCCGTTCTCGGACTGGGAGGAGCTGGGCGCGGTGCGGGCCGCGGCCCGCGACGCGCAAGCCGAGGGGTTGATGCTCAAGCGCCTCGCCTCGCCCTACCACGTGGGCCGCAAGCGCGGCGACTGGTGGAAGTGGAAGCTCGACCCGCTGACCATCGACGCGGTGATGGTCTACGCCCAGGCCGGCTCGGGGCGGCGTGCGAACCTTTACACCGACTTCACCTTCGCGGTCTGGAAAGGCAACGAGCTGGTGCCCTTCGCCAAGGCCTACTCGGGGCTGACGGACGCGGAGTTCCGGCGCATCACCGCCTGGGTGCGGCGCAACACGCTGGCCCGCTACGGCCCCGTGCGCCACGTCCCGGCGGAGCAGGTGTTCGAGATCGGCTTCGAGGGCATCCAGGCCTCGCCCCGCCACAAGTCCGGCGTGGCCCTGCGCTTTCCGCGGATGCTGCGCTGGCGCCACGACAAGCCGGTGCAGGAAGCGGACACCCACGCGCACCTGCTGGAGCTGCTGGAGCAGTACGGCTAGAGCCGCCCGCGCCCCCGTGAGAGGGTGGCGCCATGATCCCTCGCTCCGCCCCCCCGATCCCCGCCGGCACCCCGGCCCGGCCCCTGCCGCCGGGGGCCTGCGACACGCACATCCACATGCTGGGGAGCGACGCCGAGTTCCCGCCCTACGAGGGGCGGGTCGAGGGGCCGGCCGAGGGGTTGGGCTTCGTGGACTACCTCGCGGCCTACCGTGCCCAGGCCGGAGCGCTTGGGATCGAACGGACGGTGGTGGTGCAGTCGATCCTCTACGGCACCGACAACGCCGTCACCCTGCGCGCGGTCGAGGCGCTGGGCCGCGACGCTGCGCGCGCGGTCGTTCTGGTGCCGGACGGCGCGGGCGCGGAGACGCTCGATCCGCTGGCCGCGGCGGGGGCCGTGGGAGTGCGGCTGAACTACGTGCACGGCGGCGTGCTGGGCTGGGACGGGGTGGAGGCGATGGCGCCGCTGCTCGCCGAGCGGGGCATGCACGTGCAGATGCTGGCCATGGCGGAGCGACACATCGCGGAGCTGGCGCCCCGGATCGCGGCGCTGCCGGTTCCGGTGGTGCTCGACCACATGGCTTGGCCGGACGTGGCCGCGGGCGTAGACGCGCCGGGGTTCCGCGCCCTCTGCCGCCTTCTTGCCGAGGGGCACGCCTGGGTGAAGCTGTCAGCGCCGTTCCGGCTGGCCGCGGCGCCGTTCGAGGCGCTGGACGAGCACGTAGGCGCCCTGCTCCGTGCCAACCCCGAGCGGTGCCTGTGGGGGTCGGACTGGCCGCAGATCATGCTGGGCGGGGCCGAGCGATGCGGGGCGGGCGCGCTGCTGGATGCGTTCGATCTTGCCTGCCCGGACGACGCGACCCGCCGCATGGTGCTCTGCGAGAACCCCGCGCGCCTCTACGGGTTCTGAACCGCGCCCTCCAGTTCGGTGCGCAGCTCGCCGAGGCGGGAGAGGCAGATGCGCCCCGTGATCCGCACCGCCTCGTCCGGCCCGTCATGGGCCAGCGCGTTGAGGCGGCGGGCCACGGACTGGGTGGGGAGCGCGCCGATCGCGCCGGCGAGCGACAGCAGCACGTGAGTCTGGAAGCGCACCCCCTGACGGTCCGACGCCCGCAGGGCCGCGTCCAGCGCCGCCTCGGTGTCCGCGAGATCGCCGCGAAGCCGCGCGAGCACCTCGCCCACGTGATCGGGACCGGCCGCCATCATCAGCGAGGCCAGGGTCGCCGCCGACAGGGGCGGCGCGGCGTCCGGTTGCCAGTCGAGGCGCCCGCCCGCGGCCTCCACGATCCCGGCGAGCATGCGGCCGAACACGTCGATCTCCGGCAGGGGCTTGGGCAGCATCCCCTCGGCGCCGTCCTCTAGGAGCGCCTCGCGCATGGCGGGCGAGGCGTGCCCCGTGAGCGCCACGAGCGGCGTCGGCGGCGCCACCCCGCGGGCCTGGCGCAGACGCTCGGCGCGGATCACCTCGCGGCCGCCGAGCACCGGCATCTCCACGTCGATGAGGGCCAGGTCGAAGCGCTCGCGGGCCAGCCAGTTCAGCGCGGCCACGCCGTCGCCGGCCCGCTCCGATGTGGCGCCGAGCTGTCCCAGCATCCCCGCGACGAGGGACTGTACCGTCGCGCTGTCGTCGGCCACGAGGATGCGCCAGCCGGTCAGGTCGGCGGGCGCGGCTTCGGACACCGGCGCGAGCGCGAGCGCGGCGGGCAGCGTGAGCGCCACGGCGCCCCCGCCCCCGCTGCGGTTCCGGATCTCCAGCCGCCCGCCGATCCACTCGGCATGATCGGCCGCGATGTGCAGCCCCAGCCCCGTGCCGACCGAACCCGCGCCGGGACGCGCGGCACGGAACGGATCGTCAAGCACGTCTGCGGGAAAGCCTGGCCCGTCGTCCAGCACCTCGATCACGACGGTGCCGCCCTCGCCCGGCGCGGCGCGCAGCTCCACCGCGGCGCGGGCGTGGCGCAGGGCGTTGCCCATGGCGTTCGCGATGATGCGGCGCAAGGCGAGCGGCTCCACCGCGAGGAGCGCGGGAAGGAGCGCCTCCCGCGTAAGGGTCACGGCCACGCCCTGCGGCGCGCCCGCCCCGCGCCAGCGGCGCAGCTCGTCCTCGAGGATGCGGGCGAGGTCCGCGACCGCGTCTCCGCGCGCCGCTCCGCCCGCCCCGCCCCGCTCGCCCAGAAGCTCCTCGACGAGCCGCGCGAGGAGTTCGGTGGAGGCGCGCACCCGCTCGACCTGGGCGTGGGCGTCGGGCGTCAGCGCCTCGCCTTCCAGCAGGCGCAGCCCGCCGACCACGTCGGCGGTCGCGGCGCGCAGGTCGTGGGCCAGCAGGGCGACCGGGTCCACGCGCTCGGAATGCTCCGGCTCGCCCGACACCGGCGGCGCTAGGCCCCGTCGCGGGGGTAACCGAGCCGGCCGAGCGCCTCGCGGATCTCGTCGAGGATCGCGGGGTCGTCGATCGTGGCGGGGGCCTTGAAGTCGCGGCCGTCGGCGATGCGGCCCATGATCCCGCGCAGAATCTTGCCCGAACGCGTCTTGGGCAGGCGCGGCACCACGGCGGCGTCGCGGAACGCGGCCACAGGGCCGATCCGCTCGCGCACGAGCGCCACGCATTCGCGCGCCACGTCGGCCTCCGCGCGGTCTACGCCCTTGTTGAGGCACAGGAATCCCACCGGGGCCTGCCCCTTTAGCGGGTCGGCCGCGCCGATCACCGCGCACTCGGCCACATCCGGATGGTCGGCCAGGACCTCCTCCATGGCGCCCGTGCTCAGGCGGTGCCCGGCCACGTTGATGACGTCGTCGGTGCGGGCCATGATCCAGAGGTAGCCGTCCTCGTCGAGCATGCCCGCGTCGCCCGTCTCGTAGTAGCCGAAAAAGGTCTCGAGGTAGGACTTCCGGAACCGCGCGTCGGCGTTCCAAAGCGTCGGCAGCGTTCCCGGGGGCAGCGGCAGGCGGATGGCGATAGCGCCCAGCGTGCCGGGCGGCACGGGATGCCCGCCCTCGTCCAGCACCTCGACCCTGTAGCCGGGCATCGGCACGGACGGCGAGCCCGACTTCACCGTCAGGCGCTCCAGTCCGACGGGGTTGGCGGCGATGGCCCAGCCGGTCTCGGTCTGCCACCAGTGGTCGATCACGGGCTTGCCGCTCGCGCGCTCGACCCAGGCGACGGTGTCGGGGTCGGCCCGCTCTCCGGCGAGGAAGACCGTGCGCAGCTTCGAGAGGTCGAAGTCCTTCGCCAACGCGCCCTCCGGATCCTCGCGCTTCACGGCCCGGAAGGCGGTGGGCGCGGTGAAGAAGGCGGTGACGCCGTGGTCCGCGATCACCCGCCAGAAGGTGGAGGCGTCGGGCGTGCCCACGGGCTTGCCCTCGAAGACGACCGTGGTGCAGCCGTGGATCAGCGGTGCGTAGACGATGTAGGAATGACCCACGACCCAGCCCACGTCCGAGGCCGCCCAGAACACCTCGCCGGGGCGGGCGTCGTAGATGTTCGCCATCGACCAGTCGAGCGCCACGAGGTGCCCGGCCGTTGAACGCACCACGCCCTTCGGCGCGCCCGTGGTGCCCGAGGTGTAGAGCACGTAGGCCGGGTGGTCGCCGGGCACGGGGACGCAAGCGTGCGGCTCGACCCCCTCCTGTGCCGCCTCCCAGTCGAGGTGGCGGTCCGAGGGCGCGCCGCCCTGCGGCCGGCGGAACACGATCGACACCTCCGGCTCGTGGGCCGCCATGTCGAGCGCGCCGTCGAGCAGCGTCACGTAGTCCACCACGCGCGCGGGCTCGATGCCGCAGGAGGCGGCGATCACGGCCTTGGGCTTGGCGTCGTCGATGCGGGCGGCGAGTTCGGCGGAGGCGAAGCCGCCGAACACCACCGAATGGATCGCGCCGAGCCGGGCGCAGGCCAGCATCGCCACCACGGTCTCGGGGATCATGGGCATGTAGATCACCACCCGGTCGCCCAACCCCACGCCTCGCGCGGCCAGCGCGCCGGCGAGCCGGGCGGTGCGGTCGCGCATCTGCGCGTACGAGATGTGCTCGACGGTGCCGGTGACGGGGCTGTCGTGGATGATCGCGGTGCGCTCGCCGTGTCCCGCCTCAATGTGACGGTCGAGGGCGTTGTGGCAGGCGTTCACGTGGGCGTCGGCGAACCACTGGGGCAGCGGGCCGCCGGTGTCGTGCAGCGCCTTCGAGGGCGGCCGGTCCCAGTCAATCGCGCGGGCCGCGTTCATCCAGAACCCCTCGGGGTCGCGCGCCGCGCGCTCGTATTCCTCGCGATAGCCCATTGGCGCCTCCCTCGTGCCTGCCGCCACGTTAGACCGCCCGCGCGCGGCGAGGGCAAGCGGCGCGGCCTACCGCCGCGCGCGCCCCGTTGACGCCGCCCGCGTGGCGCCGCATCCATGGCGCATGGACCTGCGCCCCCTCTCCCCCGCCGTCTCCACCGCCCCGATGATCGAGCCCGCGGACATGGCGGCGCTGGCCGCCGAGGGCTTCACCACCGTGGTGTGCAACCGCCCCGACGCGGAGGTGCCGCCCACGCACCAGGCCGGCACCATGGAGCGGGCGGCGGCGGAGGCGGGGCTCCACTTCGTCTACAACCCCGTGACCACGCCCGGCATCACCGTGGACGCCGTGGACGAGCAGCGCGCCGCGATCGACGGGGCCGAGGGGCGGGTCATGCTCTACTGCCGGTCGGGCACCCGCTCGGCGATCCTCTGGGCGCTGGCCGAGGCGGGGCGCCAGCCCACGGGCGACATCCTCGCGGCCCTCGAGCGGGCGGGCTACCCGATGCCGCAGCTCGGCGCGCAGATCGACGCGCTGGCCGCGACGTGAGCGACGCCGCCGATCCGGGTCGCCGCTGGCACGACATGGGCGGCGATCTAGCCGGCCCCGTGCCGCGAGAGGACCACGACTTCGCGCTGTGGGAGAAGCGGGTAGACGCGCTGGTGATCCTGGCCGGGCTAGAGGGGGTGTTCACCGTGGACGGCCTGCGCCGGGTGCTCGAGGACATGGGCGAGGACGCCTTCGAGCGCATGAGCTACTACGAGCGCTGGGTCGCCTCCTTAAACCAGAACCTCCTGGAGCAGGGCCTCTACACCCCGTCCGAGCTAGGCGCCCGCATGGCCGAGGTCCGGGCGCGCGGCGAGACCTACGGCGAGGCGACAGCGGGTGGCTGAGTTCGCGCGCGGCGCGCGCGTCCGGGTGCGCCGGATGGCGCCGCCGGGCCACGTGCGCACGCCCCACTACCTGCGCGGCCATGCCGGCGAGGTGGAGCGCGTGCTGGGGCCCTTCGCCGACCCCGAGGCGCTGGCCTACGGGCGGCCGGGCGCGCGGCGGGCGCTCTACCGGGTGCGGTTCCGCGCCGTGGAGGTCTGGGGCCGGAGCGATGCCCCGGGCGACACGATCGAGGCCGAGATCTACGAGCACTGGCTGGAGCCGCTCTGATGCCCCACGATCATCACGACCACGAGGGACTCAGCCCCTCGGGCCATCCCTACCGGGCCGATCAGGACGGGCCGCTGACCTACTGGCAGACGATGGAGATCGCGATCCGCGAGCTGATGGTGGAGCGCGGGGTCACCACCCACGCCGCGATCCGCGCGCAGGTCGAGGCGATGGACGCCCGCTCGCCCGCGGGCGGAGCGCGCTTCGTCGCCCGCGTCTGGACCGACCCGGCGTTCCGCGAACGCGCGCTGCGCGACGGCTCGGCAGCCTGCGCGGAGATGGGGCTCGACGTCGGGCCGCTGCGGCTGATCGCGCTGGAGAACACGGACCGTCTGCACAACGTCGTCGTGTGCACCCTGTGCTCGTGCTACCCGCGCAACCTGCTCGGCCTGCCGCCCGACTGGTACAAGAGCCGCGCCTACCGCTCGCGCACCGTCCGCGAGCCGCGCGCCGTGCTCGCCGAGTTCGGCACCGTGCTGCCCGAGGGCGTGGAGGTGCGGGTCCACGATTCGACCGCCGACATGCGCTACGTGGTGGTGCCGCGCCGGCCCGCGGGGACGGAAGGCTGGGACGAGGCGCGGCTGGCTGAGCTGGTGACGCGCGACAGCATGATCGGGGTGGCGGAGGCGGCGGCGGCTTAGAAGGGGGCGCTAGGGTTCTTGGTCCCGGTCTTCTGCTGCGCTCCGCAGCGGTAGCCCCAGCGGCGGCCAGAGGCCCCGGCTCGAGGCCGGGGCGTGTCCATCTCCACCTCCCCGCTCCGGCCCTGCGCCGGGGCCTCGGCTGACAACCCGCGACGCGCTCCGCAGCGGCAGCGCGCACGGCGGCCTGACGCCCCGGAGCAGGTCCGCCGCGCGCCGCGCTTTGCCCTCCCGCCCCGCCCCGCTACCTCCCCTTCCATGATCGCCATCATATCCGTCCTCTCGATCCTCACCCTGTCGTTCCTCGTGGTCCGCATCGGGGCCATCGCGCTCGCCATGACCGGGGTCAGCGACGACGTGGCGCGGTTCCAGGCGCTATCGGCCTTCTCGGGCTCGGGCTTCACCACCGGCGAGAGCGAGAACGTGGTGAACGGGCCTGCGCGGCGGCGCGTGATCGCCTGGCTGATCCGCCTCGGCTCGGCGGGCATCGTCACGGTGATCTCGACGCTGATGCTCAGCTTCGTGGGCGAGAGCTATCCGACGTGGGAGAAGCTGGCGGTGCTGGCCGCGGGCCTCGCGCTCCTTATCGCGCTGGCCCGCTCGCAGAAGCTCGACCGCTGGATGCGCCCCGCCATCGAGCGGTTCCTGCGCGAGAGCGCCACGCTCGACCTGCGCGACTACGCGGGTCTCCTGCACCTGCGCGAGGACTGGCGCGTGGTGGAGGCCGAGGTCGGCCCCGCCTCGCCGCTCCTGCGCGGCACGCTGCGCGAACTGGGTCTCGCGGGGCACGGCATCCTCGTGCTCAGCGTCGAGCGCCAAGGGGGCGGCTTCGAGGGCGCGCCGGGGCCGGACACGCGGCTGCGCGTCGGCGACACCGCGATCCTCTACGGCCAGAGCGAGCCGCTCACGCGCGTCACCGCGACGCCGCAGGCGTCAGGCGATCCAGAGCCGCAGCACCCAGGCGACGGCGCCCAGCGCCAGCACCGAAGCGAGCCAGAGGCCGAAGAACCAGAGCAGCCGCCGCCCCATCAGTGATAGCCCGCGTCGGGGTCGATCTTGCCGCGGAACACCCAGTAGGCGTAGGCCGTGTAGGCTAGGATGATCGGGATCAGGAAGCCCGCGCCCACCAGCATGAACACCTGCGCGTTGCGCGGGGCCGCCGCCTCCCAGATCGTCACCTCGGTGGGCACGATGTAGGGGAACATCGACACGCCGAGGCCGCCGAAGCAAAGCACGAACAGCAGCAGCGAGAGCACGAAGGGCCGGTACTCGTGCCGGTGGATCGTCAGCGAGCGGAACATCAGCACCGCGACCGCCAGCACCGAGATGCCGACCGCGACCGCCGCCGCCAGCCCCCAGCCCGCGAACCAGCGGTTGTAGTAGCCCTCCTGCAGGAACGGCGTCCACAGCGACACGAGGCCGATGAAGCCCAAAGTGGCCAGCCCCAACGGCCACGCCCGGCGGCGCATCCGCTCCTGCAGCGGGCCTTCGGTCTTCATCACCAGCCACGTCGCGCCGAGCAGCATGTAGCCGCACATCACCGCCACCCCGACGGCGAGCGAGAACGGGGTGAGCCAGTCCCACCAGCCGCCCGCGTACTCGCGCGCCGCTTCGTCGATGGCGATCCCTTGCAGGAGCGCGCCCAGCGCGATGCCCTGCGCGAGGGCCGCCACCGCCGAGCCGCCCGTGAAGGCCCAGTCCCACACCCGCTCCCACCGCTTGGTGCGCCAGCGGAACTCGAAGGCGACGCCCCGGAAGATGAGGGCCAGCAGCATGGCGATCAGCGGCGCATACAGCGCCGGCAAGATCAGCGCGTAGGCCAGCGGGAAGGCGGCGAAGAGGCCGCCGCCGCCGAGTACCAGCCAGGTCTCGTTGCCGTCCCAGACGGGGGCGACCGAGTTCATCATCACGTCTCGGTCGCGCTTGGCGGCCTCCGCGGGGAACAGCATCCCCAAGCCGAGGTCGAACCCGTCGAGCACCACGTAGACCAGCACCGCGAAGGCGATCACGAAGGCCCAGATCACGGTCAGGTCGAACGACATCCCATCCACCAGCGGCATCGGCTCACTCCCCCGGAACGGGCATGCGGCGCCCCTGCTGCGCGGCCACCTCGGCCGCGGGCGTGGTGCCCGCGGTGCGGATCGGCCCGTCGATCGAGTCCTTCAGCCGGTCCTCGCCCACGTGCGGGTGGTGGCTCATCAGCCGCAGAATGTACCAAGTGCCCGCGCCGAACACCGCGAAGTACACCACAACGAAGGCGATCAGCGAAGTGGCCACGGCGGGCGCGTCCAGCGGCGCCACGCTGTCGGCGGTCCGCAGGAAGCCGTAGACCGTGTAGGGCTGGCGGCCCACCTCGGTGGTGATCCAGCCCGCGAGCACGGCCACGAGCCCCGAGGGCGTCATAAGCACGGCCGCCCGGTGCAGCCACGGGCTGTCGTAGAGCGTGCCGCGCCAGCGCGCCCAGAGCGACCACAGCCCCAGACCCAGCATCGCGAAGCCGATGGCGACCATGACGCGGAAGGACCAGAACACGATGGCCACGGGCGGCTGCTCGTCGTCGGGGATCGTGTCGAGGCCGGCGAGCGGCGCGTCGAGGTCGTGCTTGAGGATCAGCGACGACAGCTTCGGGATGCCCACCGCGTAGTCGAGCCGCTGCTCCGCATCGTTCGGGATGCCGAACAGGTAGAGCGGCGCGCCGTGCTCGTGGCTCTCGTAGTGGCCCTCCATGGCCATGACCTTGGCGGGCTGGTGCTCGAGGGTGTTGAGGCCGTGCGCGTCGCCGAGGCCGATCTGGATCGGGGCCACGATCGCGGCCATCCACATCGCCATCGAGAACATGGTGCGCGTGGCGGGGCTGACACCCTCGCCCCGGCGGCGCCGGCGCAGGAGGTGGAACGCGCCCACGCCGCCCACGATGAACGCCGTGGTCAGGTAGGCCGCCGTCACGGTGTGCGCGAGGCGGTAGGGGAACGAGGGGTTGAACACCACCTCCCAGAAGTTGGTGGCGACGAACTGGCCCGTGTCGGGGTCGATCTCGAAGCCCGCGGGGGTGTGCATCCACGAGTTCACCGACAGGATCCAGAAGGCCGAGAAGAACGTGCCCGCCGCCACCGCGGCGCAGGCCGCCATGTGCAGCGCGGGGCCGACCCGGTCGCGCCCGAACAGCATGATGCCGAGGAAGCCCGCCTCCAGGAAGAAGGCCGAAAGCACCTCGTAGGCCATGGGCGCGCCGATCACGGGGCCGGCCTTGTCCGAGAACACCGACCAGTTGGTGCCGAACTGGTAGCTCATCACGATGCCCGACACGACGCCCATGGCGAAGGCCAGCGCGAAGATCTTCACCCAGTAGCGGAACAGGTCGAGGTAGTGCTGCTTCTTGGTCCAAAGCCACAGCGCGTTGAGCACCGCGAGGTAGGATGCGAGCCCGATCGTGAAGGCCGGGAACAGGAAGTGGAACGAGACGGTGAAGGCGAACTGGATGCGTGCCAGGAGCACCGCGTCGAAGGACTCGAACATGACGGTATGACCTCTGTCTGCCTGCCATCCATATACGTCGCCGGGCCGGTCTCCGCGACCACGCCGCGGTGCGGCATAACGCGCGCGTCAACGTCCCGCATCATGGCCAACCGCAGCCTCGGAGGCTAGAGCCTCGCTCCGGAGGTGGCCCATGCCCGTGGAACTCGCATCGCTCGCCGCGCTCGCGGCCCTGCCCTTCGACGAGGTCATCGACGTGCGCTCGCCCGCGGAGTTCGCCGAGGACCACGTGCCCGGCGCCATCAGCCTGCCGGTGCTCTCGGACGCGGAACGGGCGAAGGTGGGTACCATCTACGTGCGCGAGGACCGCTTCCTCGCGCGCAAGGTCGGGGCCGCGCTGGTGGCGCGCAATGCCGCCGCGCACTTGGAGGGGCCGCTCGCGAGCCGGGGCGGCGGGTGGCGGCCCTTGGTGTACTGCTGGCGGGGCGGGCAGCGGTCGGGCTCGTTCGCATCCATCCTCCAGCAGGTCGGCTGGCGCGCGGACACCGTGGCGGGGGGCTACAAGGCGTACCGCGCGCTGGTCTCGCGCGCGCTCTACGAAGAGCAGGTGCCCCACCGCATCGTGCTGATCGATGGCGGCACGGGCACGGCGAAGACCCACCTCCTCGATGCGCTGGCTGAGGCGGGCGAGCAGGTGGTGGACCTGGAGGGGCTGGCGAACCACCGGGGCTCGAACTTCGGCGGGCTGGGGGAGCAGCCCGCGCAGAAGGGCTTCGAGAGCCGGCTCGCCGCGGAGCTGGTGGCGCTCGATCCCGCGCGCCCGGTGTTCCTGGAGGCCGAGTCGAACGCTATCGGGCGCATCCTCCTGCCGCCGTCGCTGTGGAAGGCCATGCGCGCGGCGCCCGTGGTGGTGATCGAGGCTCCCGTGGCGGCGCGCGCGGCGCATCTGACGCGGGCCTATCCTGACCTCGTGGAGGACGCCGCGCTGCTGCGCGAGCGGATCGACGCGCTGCGCCCCTACCAGCCCGCCGAGCGGATCGAGGCTTGGCACGCGCTGGCCCGCGAGGGGCGCTTCGCGGCGCTCGCCGAGGGGCTGATCGAGCACCACTACGACCGCCGCTACAAGCACGCGCTGCGGGGCGAGCGGGCACCGGTGGCGACGCTGCGGTTGGACGATCTGGATGCGGCGTCGCTGCGGGCAGCGGTGCCGCAGGTCGTGGCGGCGGCTGCCCGCGAGGCTACGCCCCGGACTTGATCCGGGGCCCCTGCCCTCCGCCAGCACTGCATTTTTGGTGCGAAGCATTTTTGGTGCGAAGCGCTTCCGGCAACCAGAGGCCCCGGCGCAAGGCCGGGGCGTGGCGCGCCTCACATCCCCCGCAACACCGCCGGTCCCTCGACCACCTGCCCGATCCGCGCCGCCGCCACGAACCCCGCTGCGCGCAGCCGCTCCACAAGCGCGTCCGCCTCGTCCTCGGGCACAGCCGCCAGCAGCCCCCCCGCCGTCTGCGGATCGTGCAGCATCCAGCCGCCCCGTCCCATCACCGGAGCCGCGGCGACGTTGGCGCCGTGGATGGTGGACGCGACGCCCGCCTCCGCCAGCGCAGCCGCGCCTCCATAGAGCGGCAGCGCATCCACCGCGATCTCCGCGCCCACGCCGCTCGCCTCGCAGATCCGCAGGAGGTGCCCGGCCAGACCGAACCCCGTCACGTCGGTCATCGCGTGCGCCCCGCCGAGGATCGCCGCCGCCTCGCCCTGCGGTCGGGCCATCGCCGCGAGACAGGCCGTCACCGCCGCGCCCGGCGCCCGGCCCGCCATCTCACCCGCGAGGATCACCCCCGTCCCGAGCGGCTTGGTCAGCACCAGCGCATCCCCTGCCCGCGCGCCGTCGTGGCCGATGGCCCGCCCCGCGAGGCCGGTGATCGAGAAGCCCACCGTCATCTCGGCCCCCATCGTTGTGTGCCCACCCACCAGCTCGGCCCCGGCGCCGCGGATCACCTCGGAGGCCGCCGCGAGCATCTCGCGCAGGGTCCGCTCGGCCAGCGCGTCGGTTATGCGCGGCAGCACGAGCTGCGCGAGCGCCGCCTGCGGCTCGGCGCCCATCGCCCAGACGTCGCCCAGCGCGTGGACCGCGGCGATGCGGGCCATCAGGGCGTGGTCGAGCGTGAAGGCGCGCAGGTGGTCCGTGGTCAGCACCTGCGAGCGCTCCCCGTGCACCAGCACCGCGGCGTCGTCGCCGGGGCGCGACAGCACGTCGGAGCGGGTGGGCGGGGGTAGGTCCGCAAGCGCCCTGCCCAGCGCGCCCGGCCCAACCTTCGAGCCACAGCCGCCGCAGAGCGGCTTGCCGCCCAGTGCCTCGGAAACGCCCGCCGCCGCGCCGCGCGGAACGGGGGGCGCTGGCATCGCGGGCAGGTCCGTGAGCTTCTCCATGAACCGGCGGTCGATGCGGTCCTTCCACCACCACGTCAGGCGCTCGGGCAGCGGGGGCGACCACCCGCCCCGCTCGGCGAGCGCGCGCCGCCCCCCGAGCGAGACGAGCTTCAGGTAGCGCCGCTGGGGCCGGAACCGTGCCGGCAGCGTCTCGCCCGCCAGCACTGCGCGAAGGTTGCGCTCCAGCACCGGGGCGGCGCGCACGGCGAAGACACCGGCCTTGGGACGGGGCGCATGGTCGAGATGCGCGCAGTCGCCGACCGCGAAGAGGTTCGGGTGGCCCTCGACCTGGAGCGTCGGGCCGACGCGCACGAAACCCTCGTGCGAGGGCAGCCCGCTCGCGGCGAGCCACCCGTGGGGCCGCGCGCCGCCCGCCCCGACGGTGAAGCGCGAGGGCACCGCGCCGTCCGCAAGCACCACGCGTTCGGCCTCCACCCGCTCGACGCGGGCGTTCGTGCGCAAGGTCACCCCGAGATCCTTCATCGCGGCCAGCAGGCACCGTCGCGCGCGATCCGCCACGCCGGTCAGCGCCGCCTCGGCTTCGAGCACCGTGATCCGCGCGCCCGGAAGCGCGTGCGTCATGGCCATCGCCAGCTCCACCCCGGCCACGCCGCCGCCGATCACCGCGGCGTCGCCTGCCCGCGCGCCGGACCGCGCCGCATCGCGATGCGCGCGCCAGGCCTCGGCAAAGCGTCCGAGGGGCTTGGCGCCCACGGCATGCTCCGCGAACCCCTCGAGGTCGGTCATCTCGCCGGTGATGCCGACGTCGAGTGAGGCGACGTCGAACGCGATCCAGCCCCGCCCCGCGACATGCGCGCGCCCCGCTTCGATCCGGTCCACCGCTCCGTCGATCAGCCGCGCCCCCGCGACGCGCGCCAGCCGCACGAGGTCGATGTCCAGATCGCCCCGCGCGTAGTGTCCCGCCACATGGCCGGGCAACATGCCCGTGTAGGGTGCCGTCGGTCCGGGGTTCACCACGGTGACGCGCACGCCCGGCTGGGGCGCCATGCCCCAGCGTCGCAGCACCAGCGCGTGGGCGTGGCCGCCGCCGATCAAGAGGAGGTCTCGGGTGAGGGGAACGTCGCCGTGCATCCCCGCCACCTAGGCCGTCCGGCGGCCCGGCGACAGGGGCGCGGTCCGCCCGCTCCCACACGAAGGCGTTGCCCGGAAGCCTCACGCGACCAACAGGCCGTTGACCCCTCATCTGAGGGGTGCGACCTTCGCGCCCATGTCAGAAGCCGCACACCACCTGCCGGAGACGATCGCCAAACTCACGTCGTTCGTGACGTTCCGCCTTTCGCGCACCCAAAGCAAGCTGACGGCGCACACCACCAACCTCCTGCGGGCCCATTCCGACATGACGGTGGCCGAGTGGCGCCTGATGCGCCTGCTCGACGCGGGCGGGCCGACCACGATGGCGACGCTCGCGCGGCAGGTGCAGATGGACAAGGGCCAGCTCAGCCGAAAGATCAAGGGACTCGCCGCCCGCGGTCTCGTGGAGCTCCGTCCCGACCCGCGCGACAGCCGCCGCCAGGTGCTGCGCATCACGCCCGAGGGCAGCGCGACGATCGAGCGACTGGTGCCGGTGATCCGCCGCCGCCAGGAGTTGCTGACCCGCGACATCTCGCCCGAGGACATGAAGGTGTTCATGCGCGTGCTCGCGCAGCTCGACGAAGCGTCGGATCACGGTGAGGTCCCGGACCCCGACGACCACTAGCGCGGCAGGTGCTCCGGCACCGCACCGAAGAAGCCCGACAGCGGCGACATTCCGGGCGCGGCCTCGCTCCAGCGGGCCCCGCGTCGCGCGAGGCGGGCGGCCACGCGGCGCGTGACGCCGACGCGGTCGGCGGCCAGCGCGCCACCGTGCGACCACCAGCCCCCCTCTCCCTTGCGCGCGAGGATCAGCGCCAGGCGCACGCAGGCGTGGAGCGCGCCCATCGCCGCGAATGCCCCCGCCGTGGCCGTGCGCTCCAGCCCGTGGGCGTCCGCGAGGCGCGTCACGGCGGCGCGCTCGACCTCGGGGCAGTCCGGCGTCCACTCGTCGCCGAACATCCACACGAGGTCGTCGACCGCGTTGCGGGCGCCGCAGTGCTCCCAGTCGATCCAGCGGATGCGCCCGTCGTCTCCGAGGATCGCGTTGCCGGTGCGCGCGTCCCACTTCACGAAGACCGGCGGGCCGGCGCGCAGTGCGGGGCGCGCCGCCCCGGCGTCGAAGCGCGGGGGCTCCATGCCGAGGGTGTCCGCTAGCCGCGCGGGCATCGACAGCAGCTCGTCGAGCCAGACGTCGCGGGTGCCGAGCGGCGGCACGCGCGAGGCGAGGCCGGCGCGCGCGCCCTCCTGCTGCATCGCCACGAGGCCCGTCGCGCCGCGGTCCATCAGCGTCTCGGCACCCGGCCCGTCGGCGGCGTCGATGGCGCCGCTGAGGCGGGGGCCCGGCACGTGCTCCTGCACGATCCAGCGGCCGCCGCGGTGGAGGAGGCCCGGCACCGCGCCGGTGGGCGCGAGCGCCCGAAGCACCCCGGCCTCGAGCCGCGCCCGGGCTTCGGAGCGGCGGCGCGAGATCACGTAGCGCCGCCCCCGCACCACGGCGATCATGGTCTTGCGGCCGATCCCGCCGGGGAACTCCAGCGCCTCGGGGGCGTGCCCGAGCGCCGCGCGGCAGGTCTCCTCGATCTCGTCGAACATCGCGCTTCCTCCGGCTGCGGGGGGCACATCGCACGTCCCCGGGGCGGGAGTATGGCCGCGGACGGGCGGCAAGGCCGCCCGCCCCCGAGGCTCAGGCCTGCACGGCCTCCATGAAGCGCTGGCGGATCACCACCGGGTCCTTGGTGATCACGGGCACCTTCACGTTGCCGCTCTCGCACTTCACCACGAGCACGGTCATGCGCCCCCCGTCGATCGCGCGCTGCAGCTCCGCGCCGGTGTCCTCGGCCCGGCACTCCACGACGTTCTCGCAGCCGCAGGCCTCGGCCACCTTTGCAAGCGAGGTCTTCTTGCCCGCGTAGGTCGGCTGGTCGCCGGTGGAGCCGTAGGAGCCGTTGTCGACGATCATCAGCACGAAGTTGTCGGCCACGTTGTTGGCGATGGTGGGCAGCGTGCCGAGGTTGGTCAGCACCGAGCCGTCGCCGTCGATGGCGATCACGGTCTTGGGCTGCGCCAAGGCCAGCCCGAGGCCGATCGAGGAGGCCAGCCCCATGGTGCCCAGCATGTAGAAGTTGGTGGGCTGGTCGTCGATCATGTGCAGCTCCTGGCTCGGGAGCCCGATGTTGCACACCACCAGGTGGTCGCGGAGGATGGGCGCGATCTCGCGCAGGATCTCGGAGCGGATCATATCAGTAGCCTCCCCAGAAGGTCGCGTCGGTCAGGATCGCGACCGGCTTGTTGCACATGAAGGTGTACTTGAGGATCGCGTCCAGCTCCTCGGCGTCGCTCTGCCGGTGGAAGTGGTAGGTCGGGATGTGGAGCTGCGCGAGCAGCGCCTTGGTGTGCACCGCCATCTCGGCCTGGCAGGCCACCGGCTCCTTCAGCTCGCCCCGGTAGGAGATCAGCATCGGCAGGGGCATGCGGTAGAACTGCGTGAGCGTCACCAGCGTGTTCACGGTTACGCCGAGCGCGGTGTTCTGCATGATGATGCAGGGGCGCTTGCCGCCCATCCACGCGCCGGCGCACAGCCCCATGCCCTCGTCCTCCTTGTTGGAGGGGACGTGGTGGATCTCGGGACGGGCCTCGCACTCGGCGATCACGCCGCCGAGCTGTTTGCACGGTACCGTGGTGACGAAGGCGATCTCGTTCGCCACGAGGTCATCGACGATTCTTTCTGATATGCTCACGGAGGTCTCCGGGGTTGGGGCAGGTGCGTCGTGTGGCGGCTCAGTCGCCGGCGGCCTCGTCGGGGGCGCAGGGACTGGCCCCGGCGCGGTCGGCTTTCTTGGGGATGACGGCGGTGTTCGCCGGTCCGGAATACTCGCGCATCGTGCCTCCCCTGCCCGTCCGGCCCGGTCCCTTCGCCCGCGACCCCACCCGTGTAGGCCCCTGCGCCCGCGGTGCAAGGGTGCAGGGGACGCGCCGTGGCGGCCGGGCGAGGGTGCGGGCCGTCAGCGCACGAGGCGGCGGAGGCCTGCCGCGGCGTTCGAGGCGGCGAACATCAGCGCGGCCACGCAGACCACCGTCGGACCCGTGGGGGTGTCCAGCGCGTAGGACGCCCGCAGCCCGCCCCAGGCCGCGGCCACGGCGGCGAGCGCGGCGAGCGCGGCCATGCGCTCGGGCGTGCCGCTGAAGGGGCGGACGGTGGCGGCGGGGATGATGAGGAGCGCGGTGATCAGCAGCGCGCCGACCACCTTGATCGCCACCGCCACCACCACCGCGAGCGCGAGGGTGAGCGCGAGCTGCTCGCGCCGCGGGTCGATGCCGGCGGCGCGCGCGAGGTCGGGGTCGAGCGTGGCCGTCAGGAGGGCCGACCATCGCCAGGCGATCAATCCCAGCACCAGCACCGCCCCGCCCCAGATCACCGCGAGGTCGGTGCGCGAGACCGCGAGGATGTCGCCGAAGAGGTAGGCCATGAGGTCGATCCGCACGCCGTCGAGGAACGACACGCCCACCAGCCCGAACGCCAGCGCCGAGTGCGCCATGACCCCCAGCAGCACGTCCGCCGAGTACCCCCGCCCCGCGAGCGCCGAGACCGTCGCGGCCATGCCCAGCGCCACCGCCAGCGCGCCCGCAAAGACCGGCAGCGAGAGCGCCAGCGACAGCGCCACGCCGAGGATCGCGGCGTGGGCTGTGGCATCCCCGAAGTAGGCCATGCGCCGCCAGACCACGAAGCAGCCGAGAGGCGCCGCGGCGAGGCCGGTGCCGACGCCGGCCAGCGCGGCGCGGGTCATGAAGTCGTCGAGGCTCATGCGCCCGGCTCCGGATGGTGGTGGTGGCCTTCGCCGTGGCTGTGGTCGTGGTGGTGGCGGTAGAGCGCGAGCGCCCCCTGCGTCCCCTCGCCGAAGAGCCGCCGGTAGTCGGGCGCCGCGGCCACGACCTCGGGCGTGCCCTCGCAGCATACGTGGCCGTTGAGGCAGATGACGCGGTCCGAGGCGCTCATGACCACGTGGAGGTCGTGGCTGATCATCAGCACGCCGCAGCCCGTAGCGGAGCGGACCTCCTCGATGCGTCGGTAGAAGGCCGCCGCGCCGGGCTGGTCCAGCCCCGCGGTGGCCTCGTCTAGGATCAGGAGGTCGGGCGCGCCCTGGATCGCGCGGGCCAGCAGCGCGCGCTGGAACTGCCCGCCCGACAGCGTCGCCATCTGTCGCCCCCCGATGCCCGGCACGCCGGCGCGCTCCAGCGCCTCGGCGGTGCAGGCGCGGTCGGGCCGGCCCGGCAGCGCGAGGAAGCGCTCCACGGTGATCGGCAACGTGGGATCGAGCACGAGGCGCTGGGGCACGTAGCCGATGCGCAAGTGGGGCGCCCGCTCGATCCGCCCAGCCGCGAGGCGCACCCCGCCCAGCAGAGCGGCCACCAGCGTGGACTTGCCCGAGCCGTTGGGGCCGACGATCGTGACGATCTCGCCAGCCTCCACCCGCAGGTCCACGTCGTGCAGCACGGTCGTGCCGCCGTGACGGACCGCCAGCCCTTCGGCGCGCACGAGGACGCGGGACGCGGCGCTCATGCCGAGCACGCGCAGGCGGGGCACAGGCCCTCGGCCTCGCGCACGGCCCGCTCCACGGTGAAGCCCGCCTGCCGTGCCACACGGCCGATCTCGCCCCCGGCGGGGTCGGAGCGCGCCTCCACGACGCGCTCGCAAGTCCGGCAGATCAGGAACACCGGGGCATGGGCGTCGGAGAGGTGCGAGCAGGCGATGAAGCGGTTCAGGCGCTCGATCCGGTGGGCGAAGCCATGGCGCGTGAGGAACTCCAGCGCCCGGTAGGCGGTGGGCGGCTGCGAGCCGATGCCCTCCGCGCGCAGCACGTCGAGGATCTCGTAGGCGCCCATCGCCTTGTGCTCGCGCAGCAGGATCTCGAGCACGCGGCGCCGCGCCTTCGTGAACTGGAGCTTGCGCGCGGCGCAGGCGTCCGCCGCGGCGGCGACGCCGTCGGCCACGCAGGTCCCGTGGTCGTGCTCGCGGAAGGCCCGGTCCGTCATCGTGGCCCCACTTGAAATGTTATATCATACGCCGTACCGGCAGTCCGTCCCCTACCGTCCGGAGCGGCCCGTGTCCATCGCCCTCGCCCGCCCCCTCCTCGCCCTCCTCCTCGCCGCCGGGGCCGCCGCCGCGGAGGTGCCGCAAGTGACGACCGACATCGCGCCGGTTCACGGCCTCGCCGCGCGGGTGATGGAGGGTCTCGGCACGCCGGCGCTGGTGGTCGGGGCCGGTGCCTCGCCCCACCACCACGCCCTGCGCCCCTCGGAGGCGCGGGCGCTGGAGGGCGCCGACGCGGTGTTCTGGATCGGCCCGGCGCTGGAGCCGTGGCTCGCGGGCGCGATCGGGACGCTCGCGGGGGACGCGGAGGTGGTCGAGCTGATGGACGTGCCGGGCGCCACCGTATTTGCGTTCCGCGAGGGCGCGGCGTTCGGCGCGCACGACCACGAGGGCGAAGACGACCACGGCACCCGCGATCCGCATCTTTGGCTCGACCCCGAGAACGGCAAGGTGTGGCTGGACGCGATCGCCGAGACCCTCGCCGCGCTCGACCCGTCGAACGCGGACGCCTACCGGAGCAACGCCGCCAGGGGACGCCTGGAGATCGACGCGGCCGTCGAGGACGCCCGCGCGATCCTGCCCAGGGACGCGCCGGACTTCGTCGTGTTCCACGACGCGTTCCACTACTTCGAGGATCGGTTCGACCTCGCGGCGGCCGGGGCCATCGCGGAGGGCGACGCGTCGGACCCCGCGCCGGCGCGCATCGAGGCGATCCGCGCGCTCGTGCGGGACCGCGGGGTCGCCTGCGTCTTCGCCGAGCCCCAGTTCGACCGGCGTGTCGCCGCGACCGTGCTGGAAGGCACCGGCGGAGCCGTCCATGTGATCGACCCGCTCGGAGCCGACATACCCCCCGGCCCGGACTTCTACCCCGCCCTGATCCGCGCGGTCGCCGCGCAGTTCGCGGCCTGCGCGGACTGACGCGAAGCGTCCGGTCCGGAGAGGCGTATCGAGTACCCCAAGCGCCGAACGCCATGCAAGTTCGGCCCCGTCGAGCCCATTGCAGCCCCCGGGGTGCCCCTCCCCCCGGACGAGTCTAGCGGCTCGCGCTTCCGGCGACCTGCAGCGCGCCCCCGCCGCGGAACCACCGCACCAAGGCGCGCCGTTCGGCCTCCTCCATGCCGGTGAGGTTCGCGGGTGGCATGGCGTGGCTCGCGCCGGCCTGCAGGTAGATCTCGCGGGCGTGGCGGGCGATGTCGGCGTCGGTCTCCAGCACCACGCCCTTCGGGGGCCACGCGATGCCGTCCCAGAACGGCTCGCGCGCATGGCACATGGAGCAGCGGCCCCGCACCGCGTTGGCGGCCGCCTTGAAGTGCGGCGAGGCGATCAGGGCCAGCTCCGAGCGGCTCGGCGCGCGCGCCTCGGCCTCTTCCAGCGCGCTGACGCGGAACATGGGCGCGGCGCCGATCCACATCACAAGCACGAAGATCACGGCCGCCGCGCCCCAGGTCCAGACCGGTCCGCGCCCCGTCGCGTGGAGGGTGTTGAAGTAGTGCCGCACCACGATGCCGATCAGGAACACCAGCGGGCCGATCAGCCACGCGAGCGGCACGGCGTAGGTCGCCGGGTAGTGGTTCGACAGCATCAGGAAGATCACCGGCAGGGTGAGGTAGTTGTTGTGCGTCGAGCGCAGCTTGGCGATGGCGCCGTACTTGGCGTCGGGCGTGCGCCCCGCCTTCAGGTCGGCCACCACGATGCGCTGGTTGGGCATGATCACGAAGAACACATTGCCGGTCATGATCGTGGCCGTCATGGCGCCGAGGTGCAGCTGCGCGGCGCGGCCCGTGAAGCACTGGTGCAGGAGCCAGGAGGACAGGACGATGCCAGCGAACAGCACCGCCATCACCAGCTCCGGCCGGTGACGGAGGGGCGAGCGGCACAGCGCGTCGTAGCCCAGCCAGCCGGCGGCGATGAACAGGGCGGACAGCCCGATCGCCTGCCACGTGGCGATGTCCAGCTTGGCGGGGTCCACGAGGAACAGCTCGGCGCCCAGCCAGTAGGTGATCACGAGGAGGCCCGCGCCGCTGACCCAGGTCATGTAGCTCTGCCACTTGTGCCAGGTCAGGTGCTCGGGGAGGCGATCGGGCGCCACGAGGTACTTCGTGGTGTGGTAGAATCCGCCGCCGTGCACCTCCCACTCCTCGCCCGACGCGCCCTCGGGCATGCCGGGGCGCTTTCGCAGTCCGAGGTCGAGCGCGATGAAGTAGAACGACGCCCCGATCCACGCCATCGCCGTGACGAGGTGCAGCCAGCGGACCGCGGCGCCCGCGAAGTCCGTGAAGATGGCGAGATCGTACATCGGCGTCCTCCGTGATCGGCCCCGTGATAGCCAACCATCCATTGTTCCGGTATCGCCGAAGACGCCGCAGCACCTTCGCCGGGACGCGCATAATGGCCTTGCTCGAGAATATCCGCCTCTTCGTCCGGGTCTACGAGCTTGGCTCCATGTCCGCGGCGGCGCGCGACCAGCGGGTGTCCCCGGCGGTGGCCTCTTCGCGCATCGCCGCGCTGGAGCAACACCTCGCGGTCCGGCTGTTCCAGCGCACCACGCGCTCACTGCGGCCCACGGAGCACGGCGAGGCCTTCTATGCCGGCGCACGCGAGGTGATCGAGGCGCTGGAGGCGGCGGAGGGCCGGGTCGCCGCCATCACCGGGAGCGTGCGCGGCCTGCTCGGCGTCGCCGCGCCGCTGGCCCTGGGGCGCCGGATCCTGGCGCCGCGCATCCCCGAGTTCGCGGACGCCCATCCGGAGGTCCGGCTCCGCCTGCGGCTCACGGACCGCAACGTCGACCTGACCGGCGAGGGGCTGGACCTCGCGGTCTTCCTCGGGACGCCCGAGGACTCGACGCTCAAGCTGCGCAAGATCTGCGACTGCCGCCGCGTTCTCGTCGCCTCGCCCGGCTACGTCGCCGCGCGGGGCATGCCGAAGACCGGCGCGGACCTCCTGGCGGGGCACGAGTGCCTGATCCTGCGCTTCCCGGGCGCGGCGGAGTTCCGCTGGCCGCTCGACACACCCGAAGGCACGAGGCGGTTCGCCGTGACGGGACGCCTCGACAGCGACGACGGCGCGGTGCTCACCAACTGGGCGCTGGCAGGCCGCGGCATCGCGCTGAAGCCACTGTTCGAAGTGGCCGCGCACTTGGCCTCCGGCGCGCTCGTGGAGGTGTGCGAAGCGGCGCGGCCCGCGCCGGTGCAGCTCGTCTGCCTGACGACCCACCGGCGGCTTCAGGATCCGAAGCGCAAGCTTTTCATGGACTGGGCCGTTCCCGTGCTCCGCGATGCGGTCGCGGCCGCCGAGGCGCACGGCCCGGCGGTTCAGGAGCCGCGGTAGGTCGAGTAGCCGAAAGGGCTGAGCAGGAGCGGCACGTGGTAGTGCGCGTCCTCGTCGATGCCGAAGCGGACCGGCACGTCGCCGAGGAACCGGCGGCGCTCCGGCGCGCGTGCGTCGAGCCACGCCGCGCAGCGGAACACGATCTCGTAGGTCCCGTGATCCGCGTCCGGCAGGATCGGCGCGTCGGTCCGCCCGTCGTCGTTGGTGACGGCGGAGGCGAGATGGACGCGCTCGTCGCCCTCGATCCGGAAGAGGTCGATCGTCATTCCCCCGGCCGGCGTCCCGCCCGCGGTGTCGAGGACATGGGTGGTGAGGCTGGCGGTCATGATGGTCCTCCGCGGGTTCGCTCCGGTCTACCGTATCCCACCTTGCGGGGCAGTCCGGCCGGGCGCGAGGCTGAATCTGCGATTCCTTGATAATCGCGCCGCGGTTTTCAGCCTAGAGAGGGTATGAGGGAATCGTCATGCCGCCACGCTACCCCCGCGACCTTTCGGGCCACGGCCCCGTCCCGCCCGAGGCCCGCTGGCCGGGCGGCGCGCGCGTCGCCCTGAGCCTCGTGCTGAACTACGAGGAGGGCGGCGAGAACAACATCCTCCACGGCGACGCGGCCTCCGAGGCGTTCCTGTCCGAGATCACCGGCGCGCAGCCTTGGCCGGGCATGCGCCACGCCAACATGGAATCGATCTACGAGTACGGCGCCCGGGCCGGGTTCTGGCGCCTTCACCGGATGCTGCGCGACCTGCCCGTGACCGTGTACGGCGTGGCCACCGCGCTGGCCCGGGGGCCGGCGCAGGTGCGCGCGATGCGGGAGGCGGACTGGGAAATCGCGTCGCATGGGCTGAAGTGGGTCGAGCACCGCGACATGCCCGAGGCGGAGGAGCGCGCCGCGATCGCCGAGGCGCTGCGCCTCCACGCGGAAGTGGTCGGCGAGGCGCCCGTGGGATGGTACTGCGGCCGCTCGTCCGAGAACACGATCCGGCTGGCCGCCGAGACCGGTGCCTTCGCCTACGTGTCAGACAGCTACGCCGACGATCTGCCCTACTGGGTTGAGGAGGCAGGCCGCGCGCAGCTCATCCTGCCCTACACGCTCGACGCCAACGACATGCGCTTCGCGATCCAGGCCGGCCACCCCGACGGCGCCTCGTGGGAGCGATACCTGCGCGACAGCTTCGACTGCCTCCACCGCGAGGGCGGGCGGATGATGTCGGTGGGGCTCCACTGCCGCCTCGCGGGCCGGCCCGGCCGCGCCGAGGCGCTGCGGCGCTTCCTCGATCACGTGCAGGAGAAGGGCGACGTCTGGATCGCCACCCGCGCCGAGATCGCCGCGCACTGGGCTGCCGAGCATCCCCACCGCCCCCGCCAGCGTCCGAGCGCCTTGGACCGGGACGCGTTCGTGTCCGCTTACGGCTCGATCTTCGAGCACTCGCCGTGGATCGCGGAGCGGGCGCACGCGCTGGAGCTGGGGCCGCACCACGACGACGCGGTCGGACTGCACAACGCGCTCGCGCGCATGTTCCGAAGCGCCTCCGAGGCTGAGCGGCTCGGCGTGCTGCGCGCGCACCCCGACCTCGCCGGCAAGCTCGCCGCCGCCGGGCGCCTAACGGCCGAAAGCACCGCCGAGCAGGCGGGCGCGGGGCTGGACCTCCTGACCGATTCGGAGCGCGGGTGGTTCGAGGAGCGGAACGCGGCCTATGTGGAGCGGCACGGCTTCCCGTTCATCGTCGCGGTGCGGGACCACGACAAGGCGGGCATCATGGAGATGATGGAGCGGCGCCTCGCCAACGACCGCGCCACGGAGTTCGCCGAGGCCTGCCGCCAGGTCGAGCGCATCGCCGAGCTGCGCCTCGCGGACCTGCTGCCGTGAGCCGCGAAATCGTCGCGCGTCCCCTTACGGCCGAGGCCTTCGCCCCGTTCGGCGACGTGCTGGAGATCGCGGGTGCGCCCGACAAGCTGATCAACGCCGGGCTGTGCGGCCGCTACCACGACCGTGCGCGGCTCGACTTCGGGGACGGGCGCGCCGGCGTCAGCCTGTTCGACGCCGAGCCGCGCGCCCTGCCCTACGCGCTGGACCTGCTGGAGCGGCACCCCGAGGGCAGCCAGTGCTTCGTTCCGATGCACCGTGCCGAATGGCTGGTCACCGTGGCCCCCGACGCGGGCGGACGCCCCGGCGCGCCGCTCGCCTTCCTTGCTTGCCCGGGTCAGGCGGTGAACCTTCATCGCGGCACCTGGCACGGCGTGCTGACGCCGCTCCACGCGCCGGGACTCTTCGCGGTGATCGACCGGATCGGCGCGGGCGCGAACCTGGAGGAGCACCATCTCGACGAGCCCTGGCGCGTGACGCGGGGGGCGTAGACCGATGCGGCCGGGCGGGGCCGCGAAGCCACCACGGAGGGGAAGACACGCCATGGCAGACCATTCGATCGGCACACCGGAGCAGCTCCGGGACCCGAACTACACGCCCGCACTGCACAAGGCAGTGCCGCTGGGGATCCAGCACGTGCTGGCGATGTTCGTCTCGAACGTCACGCCAGCCATCATCGTGGCGGGTGCCGCGGGCTTCGGCTTCGGCTCGAACAGCCCGGACTTTCCGGAGCTCCTCTACCTCATCCAGATGTCGATGCTGTTCGCCGGCGTCGCCACGCTTCTGCAGACCGTCACCATCGGCCCCGTGGGCGCGGCGCTGCCGATCGTGCAGGGCACGTCCTTCGCGTTCATCCCGATCATGATCCCGCTGGTCGCCGGCAAGGGGGTCGACGGGTTGGCCGCTTTGTTCGGCGGCGTCATCGTCGGCGGCCTGTTCCACGCCTTCATCGGCACCTTCGTGAAGCGCATCCGCTTCGCGCTGCCGCCCCTCGTGACCGGCCTCGTGGTGACCATGATCGGCCTGGCGCTGGTGAAGGTGGGCATCGAGTACGCCGCGGGCGGCGTGCCCGCCAAGGCCTCGAACAGCCCGGAATACGGCTCGGCCCTGAACTGGTCGGTGGCGGGCGTGGTGATCCTGGTGACCCTCGGCCTGAAGTTCTTCGCGCGCGGCATGCTGTCGGTCTCGGCGGTGCTGATCGGCATCGTGGCGGGTTACGTCTACAGCCTCGTGGTCGGGGTGCTGTCGCTCGACGCCGTCACGGGGTCGTGGGAGAGCGCCGCCGTCTTCGCGCTGCCGTCGCCGTTCCGCTACGGCTTCGAGTTCTCGGTCGCCGCCGTGATCGGCTTCTGCCTCATGGCCTTCGTGTCCGCGGTCGAGACCGTCGGCGACGTGTCGGGCATCACCAAGGGCGGCGCGGGCCGCGAGGCGACCGACCGCGAGATCCAGGGCGCGACCTACGCCGACGGTCTCGGGACCGCGGTCGCGGGCGTGTTCGGGGGCTTTCCGAACACCTCGTTCAGCCAGAACGTCGGCCTGATCGCCATGACCGGCGTGATGAGCCGCCACGTGGTCACCATCGGCGCGCTGTTCCTGATCCTGTGCGGGCTGGTGCCGAAGGTGGGCAGCGTGATCCGGACCGTGCCCATCGAGGTGCTGGGCGGCGGCGTGATCGTGATGTTCGGCATGGTGGTCGCGGCGGGCGTCTCGATGCTCGCGGACGTGATCTGGAACCGGCGCAACATGGTGATCTTCGCGATCGCCCTGTCGATCGGCCTCGGGCTGCAGCTCGAGGTGCTGAACGTCGCGCCGGGTGCGCCTAACGCGCTGCAGTTCCTGCCCGACACCCTGCGCGTGCTGGCCGCCTCGGGCATCCTGCCGGCCGCCTTCATCGCCATCGTGCTGAACCTCGTCCTGCCCGAGCACCTGGCCGCCGAGGGGTCCGACCAGGTCTCGGGCGGCCTGTCCGGGAACGGCACCGGGCTGCAGGGCAAGGAAGCAGCGTCCGCCGCCAACGTGTAGGCGACGCGCGCGGCCCCCGACCGGAGGCCGCGCCCATGCCCGGGCACTCAAGCCGGCAGGAAGCCCGGCATCCGGTTCACGTCCTTGTAGAGCAGGTAGCGGAACGGCCCCGGCCCGCCCGCGTAGCAGGCCTGGGGGCAGAAGGCGCGCAGCCACATGAAGTCGCCCGCCTCGACCTCGACCCAGTCGCGGTTCAGCGCATAGACCGCCTTACCCTCCAGCACGTAGAGCCCGTGCTCCATCACGTGGGTCTCGAGGAACGGGATCACCGCGCCGGGGGCCAGGGAGACGATGTTGACGTGCATGTCGTGGCGCAGGTCGCCGGGGTCCACGAAGCGGCGGGTGGTCCAGCCGCCGTCGGTGCCGGGCATCGCGATCGGCGCCTCGTCGCCCTCGTGCGCCACGAAGGCCTCCGGCGCGTCCAGCCCCTCCACGGCCTCGAAGCGCCTGCGCACCCACTGGAACGTGGCGCCCCTCTCGGAGCGGACGGTCCAGCGGCAGCCCGCCGGAAGGAAGGCGTAGCCCCCCTCCGGCAGCGCATGAGCCGTGCCCTCGACCGAGAGGGACAGCGCCCCCCGCGTCACGAAGACCACGCCCTCGGCGCCGGGGTCTTGCTCGGGCCGGTCCGATCCGCCGCCCGCCTCCAGCTCGACCGCGGCCTGGAAGAAGGTCTCCGCGAAGCCCGAGAGGGGACGCGCGAGCACCCACATCCGCATCCCCTCCCAACCAGGCAGGAACGAGGTCACGATGTCGGACTGCACGCCGCGCGGGATCACGGCGTAGCTCTCGGTGAAGCGCGCACGCCCCGAGAGGAGCTGCGACTGGGGCGGCAGGCCGCCGGGAGGGGATGCGAGCGATGTCATGCGCCGGAGCCTCGCATGCGGGGGCGGGCGTGCAAGCAGGGAATGGGCGAAGGTCCTGCGCCGCGAGGCGGACAATCACCCTTCGGCGGCGCTTGAGGCCGGATTCGCATTCCGAAGGCCGTCCGAGGTTCGCGCAGGCAGTGCGCCCGCGGGATGCGGAGCCGCGTCGGCGGCTCCGCCGGTGCGGCCCGGAGGGCAGGCGCGGTGTTACGGTTCCCGCCCCGAATTCCGGCAGCCGTCAGTCGTCGGGGATCAGCTCGTCGAACCGCGCCAGCAGGTCGAGGTACTCCGGGTCGTAGTCCCAGGACGGCAGGCTCTCGAGGAGCATCTGCGGCGAGAGCCAGGGATGCGCCGCCCGCCACTTGCGCCCGGCCGCGATCGCGCCCTCCCGGTCGCCCTTCAGCCACAGCGTCCCGAACAGGAGGCGGTAGGACCAGACCGCCTTGGGCGCGGCCCGCAGCCCCTTGTGGATGAGGGCGATCGCGCCATCGTAGTCCTTCTGCGCGCGCAGGCAGCAGGACCGTCCGAAGGCGATGTTGAAGAGGAACGGATCGAGCGGGCTGAGCATCTCCGCCCGGTCGAAGCACGCCAGCGCCTCGTCGGTCCGGCCCAGGAAGCAGGTGACCCAGCCGAGGCGGAGCCAGCCCCAGGCATTGTTCGGGTCGATGTCGAGCGCGCGCCGGGCGAGGTCCTCCGACAACGGGAAGTCGCGCAGCGCCAGCGCCGCCGTCGCGCTGAGCGCCGTCAGGGCGGGCGCATGGTCGTCGACCGCCGGAAGCGCGGCCTCGAAGTCCCGCCGGGCGGCCGCCCGCACCGGCACGGGGTCGCGGGCCCAGAGGTAGCTGCAGCGGTGCGACTGGCACCACGCCCGCTGGGCCAGCGCCGGCCCGTAGCCGGGCGCCTTCGACAGCGCCGCGTCGAGCAGGGCGATGGCGCGGTCGTTCTCGTCGCTGTCGTGCATCCAGAAGTGCGGCAGCGCGGTCAGGGTCAGCTCGTAGGCCGATCGCTCCCCCGGCGCGTGACGCCGGGCCCGCGCGATCTCGGCCGTCCGCAGGTTCGGCGCGAGCCGGCCGGCGACCTGGATCGCAATGCGGTCCTGCAGGTCGAACAGGTCGTCGAGCTCGTCGTCGAACCGCTCGGACCACAGCGTGTGGCCGTCCGCGCCGCGCACGAGCTGCACCGCGATGCGGACGCGGCGGCCCGCGCGCCGGACGCTGCCCTCGATCAGGTAGTCGACGCCGAGGAGCCGGGCGAGCTCGGGCACCGGAAGCTCCCGCCGCGGCGCGGCGCAGGCCGACTGCCGCGCGACGACGTGGAACGTCTTCACGCGGCTGAGCGCGCCGGTGATCTCCTCGACGATCGCGTCGGCGAACATGTCGCCCCGTTCGGCGCTCAGCTCCTCGAACGGCATGACCGCGAGCGCGGGCTGCTCGGGCGGGGGCGCCCCGTCGCCGGGCGCGTCGCTCGAAGGACCCTTTCCGGCCCGTTCGGCCCGCTCCATGCGCAGCCAGTCCTCGAACCCCTCGGACGGCAGGTCGAAGCCCTGCAGGAACTCCCCGCCCCCGTCCGCGTCGACGGCCACGAGCGCGGGATCGAGCCAGACCTCCAGCCGGTCCGCGGCGATCGCGCCGCCCGGAAACTGGCGCCGGAGCAGCGAAAGCTCCTGACGCAGCGAGGCGCGCGCCTGCGCCTCCGAGCGGTCCGACCAGAGGAGGTCGGCGATCAGGCCCCGTTCCGCGCGCAGACCCGGCTGGCAGGCCAGGTAGGCCAGCATCGCGCGGCCCCGCCGGCTCGGAGAGCCCGGGGCGGCGCCATCGCGGCGGGTGATGCGGAACGATCCCGTCAGATGCAGAACGAGCGACGTCATGGAACGAGGCTACGAGAAATTGCGGACGGCGGCGCGGTTTTTTGCGCGGGCCTGACGCCGCGCCGCTCGATCCCCCGCACCGCGTTGCGCTGCGTTTGCGGGCGCACGGCATGCTCCCTCCATCGCAGTCGATCCAAACGGAGGATTTGAACCATGGACAAGACCCTGATCGCACCCCGCCGCCCCTCGCTCCGCCGTCTCGTCGCCGGTCTGTTGGCAGCGGACGCCGAGGCCCAGCGGAACGCGCGCGACGCCGCCGCCCTCACGGAGATGCCCGCCGAGCGCCTCGCGGACATGGGGCTGCCGCCGCGCACCGAGGCGAACCGGCGCACCAGTGGCGAGCCGGGCGCGGTGCCGAAGGCCGCGCTCTGGTGAGACCGCGCGGGGGCCTGGGCCGCGGCGCCCCGGTGGCCCGGACGACGCCATCCCAAGGTCGCCCGGAATCGGTCCCATGGAATTCGTTCGGCAGCCTCCGCGAAGTGTCTGCCGAGCGAGCCAAGAGGGGCGAAGAGCCTCGTCGGCCAGACGACACGGCGGACAGGGCATCGCCTGCGGGAGCCGCCGTTCACCCGCCCCACCCGGGGTGGTCGCCCAGGTTCTCGATCAGGAAGTCCATGAACACCCGCGTCTTCGGGGTCAGGACGTTGCTGCGCGGATAGACCAGCCAGAGAACCGAGCGGTCGTTCATCCGCCATGCGGGCAGCACCCGGACGAGCCGCCTTGCGGCCAGTTCGTGGGCCACGCTCCACAGCGAGTTCGCCGAGATGCCGACGCCGGCGATCGTCGCCTCGCGCTGCGCGGCGCCGTCGTCGACGACCACGCGGCAGAGCATGCGGGAGGGGTCCATCGGGGCCGTCTCGCCGGCGGCATCGACCAGTTCGCGCCGCTCAACGCTGCCCCAGGCGATCAGCTCGTGACGCTCCAGATCCGCGGGGGTCTCGGGGGTGCCGTGCTCTGCCAGATAGGCGGGCGCGGCGCACAGGACGCGGACGTCGTCGGCCAGCTTGCGGCCCCGCAGGCTCGTGTCCGCCAGCGGCCCGCTGCGAAGGGCGAGGTCGAAGCTGCCCTCGATGGCGTCGAAGCGCGTGTCGGACAGGCGCAGGTCCAGCGTGAGGTCCGGATGGCGGCGCCGGAACGCGTGCAGCAGCGGCATGACGTGGAGCTGCGCGAAGCTGCTGGGGGCCGCGAAGCGCAGCGTGCCGCTCGGGCCCGCGCCGCCGCCGCCGAGGGCAACGCGCGCCGCGTCCGCTTGGGCGAGGATCTCGCGGGCATAAGGCAGGAAGTCCGAGCCCTCCAGCGAGAGCGACACCTTGCGCGTGGTGCGGTGCAGGAGCTCCACCCCCAGCTCGCCCTCGAGCTTCGCGAGCCGCGCGCTCGCCACCGCGGGGGCGAGGCCCAGCGCGCGCCCGGCGCCCGAGATGTTGCGCCGCTCGGCGGCCATCACGAAGAGGCGGAGGTTGTCGGTGTCCACGGCGATCATATCCCGGAGCCGAAAAGTGAACTCGGATGTGGGCGGGTTCATCGCCCGCGTGCAAGGGATAGGTTGCGGACAGTCCGGCGCCCCTCCCCCGCCGGACGCCGGGGAGCGGCGCCACCGCGCCGCACGCGCCGTTCCCCGGATGCACCACGCACGACGAGGACGCCGACCATGCTCGACCGCGACGACGCCCGCACCTTCGCGCCTCTCAACCGCGCCTTCGGCGCCGTGTTCCGGCCCGGGCGCCTGAGCGTCGGCCTCGTCGCGCCGCTGGAAGCCTACCCCCACCGCGCCGTTCCCACGTTGGCGCGCCACCTCGAACGGGCGCGGCTGGCCGACGAGCTGGGCTTCTCCGCGCTGTGGCTGCGCGACGTGCCGTTCGACGTGCCCTCGTTCGGCGACGCGGGGCAGGTGTTCGACCCGTTCGTCTATCTCGGCGCGCTGGCGGCCGCGACGCGGCGCATCGCGCTCGGGACGGCCAGCGTCGTGCTGCCGCTGCGCCACCCCGCCCACGTGGCCAAGGCCGCCGCATCAGTGGACGTCTTGTCGGGCGGGCGGCTGCTGCTCGGCGTCGCCTCGGGCGACCGGCCCGAGGAGTATCCGGCGCTCGGTATGGGCTTCGAGGACCGGGGCGATCGGTTCCGCGACGCGGTGGAGTACATTCGCGCGATGGCCGAGGACTTCCCCCGGGCCAGCACCGCGCACGGCACGCTGCGGGGCGGGATCGACATGCTGCCCAAACCCGCCGCGGGCCGCCTGCCCCTCCTGATCACCGGCGGCAGCCGGCAGCCCCCCGACTCGGTCGCGCGGAACGGCGACGGCTGGATGACCTATCCGCGCGACGCCGCCGCTCAGGGCCGCGTGGTGGACGACTACCGCCGCCGCGTCGCAGAGGCCGGGCTGCCCGACAAGCCGGTCATGCAGTCGCTCTACGTGGACCTCGTGGCGGAGGCCGATGCGCCCCCCGCGCCGATCCACCTCGGCTTCCGGTCGGGCACCGCCTATCTGCGGCGCTACCTTGCGGAGGTCCGCGACCTCGGCATCAACCACGTCGCGTTGAATCTGCGGTTCAACGGCGCGGACGTCGAGGAGACGATGCACCGTCTGGCCGGCGACGTCCTGCCCGACTTCCACGACTGAGGAGCTCCCATGGCCAAGACGATCCTGATCACCGGCGCGACGGACGGCATCGGCCTCCTGACCGCGAAGATGCTGGCCGAGCGGGGCCACGCGGTCCTGCTGCACGGCCGCAGCGCCGAGAAGCTGGAGGCCGCCGCCCGCGAGGTGGGCGGCGATCCCGAGACGTTCCGCGCCGACCTGTCGGACTTGGGCGCGGTGGTGTCCCTCGCCGCCGAGATCCGCGCGCGGCACGACCGGCTCGACGTGCTCGTGAACAACGCGGGCGTGCTCAAGACGCCCCATCCGCGCACGCCCGAGGGTCTCGACGTCCGCTTCGTGGTCAACACCCTCGCGCCCTGGCTGCTGACGCGGGAGCTGCTGCCGACCATCCCGAACGACGGCCGGGTCGTGAACCTGTCCTCCGCCGCGCAGGCGCCGGTGGACGTCGAGGCGATGCGGGGCTGCGGCGCGCTCGGCGACATGGCCGCCTACGCCCAGAGCAAGCTGGCGATCACGATCCAGACGCAGGCGCAGGCCCGTGCCCATCCCGACGGTCCTGTGTTCGTGGCGGTGAACCCCGGCTCGCTGCTGGCCTCGAAGATGGTGAAGGAGGGCTTCGGCGTCGCGGGCAACGACCTCGCGGTGGGCGCGAACATCCTCGTGCGCGCCGCGCTGGGGGACGAGTTCGCGGAGGCCTCGGGCCGCTACTTCGACAACGATGCGGGGCGCTTCGCGCCGCCCCACCCGGCGGCGAGTGAAGACGGCCACGTCGCCGCGGTGATGGACGCGATCCGCGAGCTGACGGGTGACGTAGCCGACTGATCGCTTCTCCCCGAGGCTATCTCCGCCCCCGGCGCCCCCGTGGCATCGGGGGTGGAACCGCGCCCGGCATCGGGGCACCGATTGCGCGAGATTTTCGAAAACTGAACTCCGATCCCAGCGGATTATCCTCCCGGCTCCGCCCCGGTATCTCCTCCCCAGCGCAACGCAACGGCAGGAGACACCGATGAAAGCCATGACCCTCACCGACTACGGCCCCGACGCGCCCTTCGCGGAAGCCGAGATGCCCCGCCCCGCCGCGGGCCCGGGCCAGGTCCTCGTCCGCGTCGCGGCCACGAGCGTGAACACCATCGACACGATGATCCGCGCGATGGGCACGGACCTTCCCCTCTCGCCCGCCCTGCCGGCCGTGCTGGGCATGGACTTCGCGGGCACCATCGAGGCGGTCGGGGACCGCGTGGAGGGCTTCGCAGTGGGCGACGAGGTCTACGGCTGCGCGGGCGGCCTGGCTGACCTCCAAGGCGCGCTGGCCGAGTTCATCCCCGCCGACGCGCGGCTCGTGGCGCATAAGCCCCGAACGCTGTCGATGCGCGAGGCGGCCGCCCTGCCCCTCGTGGGCATCACCGCGTGGGAGGGGCTGGACCGCGCGGGCGTCGCCGCGGGGAACAAAGTGCTCGTGCAGGGCGGCGCCGGAGGCGTGGGCCACGTCGCCGTGCAGCTGGCGCGCCACCGCGGGGCGGACGTGGTCGCGACCGGCACCGGCGACGACCAGCGCGCCGCGGTCGAGGGCTACGGCGCCGCCTTCGCCGACTTCCGCGCGGAGACGCCCGAGGACATCGCGGCGGCCCACACCGGCGGGCGCGGCTTCGACGTGGTGTTCGACACCGTGGGCGGCGCGAACCTCACCGGCTCCTTCGAGGCCGCGGCGCTGAACGCCCACGTGGTCACGACCGTCGCGCTCTTGGAGCTGGACCTCACGCCCGCGCACTTCCGGGGCCTGTCTCTGCACGTCGTGTTCATGCTCCTGCCGATGCTGCACGACGTCGGCCGCGAGACGCACGGGCGGATCCTCGCGGACCTCGCACGGCTAGTCGACGCGGGCGCGGTCGCCCCTTTGCTGGACGCCGAGCGCTTCACCATGGCGCAGGTGGGCGAGGCCCATGCGCGGCTCGGAAGCGGCCGGGCGCTCGGCAAGGTCGTTGTCGAGGCCTGACGCTCGGGGCCGGGCCCCGCGCCCGGCCCTCAGCTTTCCGGGCCGTAGCGGGCGAGGAACGTGTCCACGCATTCTTCGACCAGCGCGCCGGCCTCCGGACCCGACGACATGCCCAGCAAGAAGTCGGGCCAGACGAGGAAGTGCTTGGCCATCGCCAGAAGCTGCCCCGCGGCGAAGGCCGGATCGGCGCGCCGCAGGAGGCCCGCCTCCATCGCGTCGGCCACGAGGCCGGTGACGGGGCCGTCCTGCGCCGCCGCCCGCTCCGAGAAGGCGCGGGCGAGGCCCTGGTCGCGCAGGAGCTCCGACATCACGAGGCGGTTCAGCGCCATGTTCCCCTCGCGCGTGAGGTGCGCCACGTAGCCCCGCACGGCCTCGACCAGCTGCGCGCGCACGGGTGCATCGCGGCGCAGCTCCACCTTCGGCGCGGCGGCGATCTCGTCGAGCAGGATGTCGGTGATGGCGGCGAACAGCACCTCCTTGCTCTCGAAGTGCTTGTAGAGCGTGCGCTTCGAGACCTCGGCCAGATCGGCGATGCGGTTCACGCGGGCGGCCGGGAAGCCCTGCTCGCGGAACTCGACGATGGCCGCGTCGAGAATGTCCTTGCGCTTCCGGTCCGTCAGCTTCATCGCGCCTCTCCGCAGAAATGTAAACAGGGGGGTTTACACCCAATCCGGCTCCGCATAGGTAAACCCCACGGTTTACGATAGCAAGCGCGGCCGCCCCCGAAGGGCCGCCGCCCCAACCACGGGATACCCGCGATGACCACCTCCTTCGGCCCCGCCGGCTGGACGCCCGAGCGTCTCGGCGACCTTTCCGGCAAGACGTTCCTCGTGACCGGCGCCAACGCCGGCGCGGGCTTCGAGGCCGCGCGCATCCTCGTTCGCAAGGGCGCCGAGGTGGTGATGCTGAACCGCAGCGCCGAGAAGTCGGCGGCGGCCGTCGCGAAGCTCCGCGCGGAGTTCGGCGCGGGCGCCCCAGTGCGCCCTATTCGCATGGACCTTGCGTCGCAGGCCTCCGTGCGCACGGCGGCGGAGGAGGTTCTGCGGTCCACGCCCCGCATCGACGCGCTGATCTGCAACGCGGCCATCGCCCAGGTGCCCGAGCGGCGCCTCACCGAGGACGGCTTCGAGAGCCAGCTCGGCACCAACCACTTCGGCCACTTCCGCCTCTGCGGGATGCTGTTCGACCGGATCGACGCCTCCGGGGGCCGGATCGTCATGGTCGCCAGCCTCGGCTACAAGATGGGCCTGCGCCGCATCCGGTTCGAGGACCTGAACTGGGACCGGGACTACGCGGCCAACCCCGCCTACAGCCAGAGCAAGCTGGCGCAGATGATGTTCGCCTACGAATTGCAGGAGCGCGTGCGCGCCGCCGGCAAGCGCGTTGAGGTGCTCGTCTGCCACCCCGGCTCGTCGCGCACCTCGCTGATCGAGACCAGCGGCGGCCTGGGCACCCGCATCCTGTTCCGCCTCATGGCGATGTCCCCTCTCGTGCAGTCCGCCGAGCGGGGCGCCTACCCGGAAGTCATGTGCGCCACCGAGGACGGGCTGGAGCCGCGCGCCCTCTACGGCCCCACCGGACGCATGGAGTGGACCGGTCCCGTGGGCCGCGGCACGCTGGAGCCGCATGCCCACGACCCGGCCGAGATGCGCCGGCTGTGGGAGGTCTCGGAACGCGAGACCGGATTCCGGTGGTTGCTGGCCGCCGAAGCGGCTCCGGGAGAGCGGCGTCATGGATGAGGCGCGCCTCGACGTCGTGCGGACCGCCGCCGACTGGGCACGGGCGGAGATGCTGTCGTCGGCCGTCTTCGCGCTCGCGGGCGCGGCGTTCCTGCTCGCCGCCTTCGGGTTCTGGCAGGTGGGCCGCACGGAGATGGCGCGCGCCTACGTAGTCCCGATGATCGTGGCGGGCGCGCTGCTCCTCGTGCTCGGGGTGGGGCTGGTGCTGTCCGGGAGGGCCCGCCTCGCCGGCTTCCCGGCGGCCCACGCCGCCGACGCCGCGAGCGCCATCGCTGCCGAGATCGCGTTGGCCCACAGGGCGCTGAACAGCTACCGCGTCGCCGTGTTCCGGGTGTTCCCCGTCGTCGTCGCCGTCTGCGCCCTGCTGATCCCGCTGCTGAGCGGCCCCAACTGGCGCGCGAGCCTTGTCACCGCCATCGCCGCCGTCGTGGTGGCGATGCTGGTCGACACGAATGCCAATGCCCGCCTGGAGACGTATCGGGCGCAACTGGCGGATTCCCTGAGCGGCGCCGCGGGGCGCGGAGGGTGACCCTCCGCGTCCTGCTGTTCGGCGCGACCGGCACGGTCGGGGCCGGGGTCCTGCTGGAGTGCTTGGACCACCCCGGCATCGGCGAGGTCGTCTGCGTCGTGCGCCGCCCCTCCGGCCGGCGGCACCCGAAGCTGCACGAGGTGGTCCACCCGGATCTCGGCGACCTCGCGCCGCTGATGTCCGAGTTCGAGGATGTCGACGGCTGCCTCTGGGCCGTGGGCGTGCCCCAGCGCGGAGCCAGCGCTGAGGCCTACGCCCGCATCACCCACGACCACGCCGTCGCCGCCGCGAGGGCCCTGCACGCGCGCAGCCCCGACTGCCGCTTCGTGTTCGTCTCCGCAGCGGGCGCCGACGGGACGGAGCGCGCGCGCGACATCGCGGCGCGGACGAAGGGGCGGGCCGAGAACGCGATCCTCGGGATGGGCTTCGCTTGCGCCGTCGCGTTCCGGCCCGGCGCCATCGCGGTGCGGCGCGGGCTGCGCCACCGGGTGCCGCTGTATGGCTGGGCGGCCCTGCTTGCCCCCGCGATGCGCCCCTTCGGTCTGGCGACCTCCGCGGAGGAGATCGGCCGCGCTGCGGTGGCCGTGTTCCTCGGACAGGTCGGCGCGATGTCCGGGGAGCGGATCGGCTCGGCCCGCATCAACGCGCTCGCGCGGAGGGTGACGGGGACGCACCGGCCAGCGTGACGCCGCGACCGACGCACGTCAAACAGGTTTACATTCTTCGTCTGATCGTCAAAATCCGGTCGAGGCGAACCGCAGTGAGGTCCCGAAGTGAACGACACCGAACGCAAGCTGCTCGACGCCGCCCTGCGGGTGTTCTCGCGCTACGGGGTGAAGCGCACGAGCATGGGCGACCTGTGCGAGGAGGCCGGCGTGTCGCGCCAGACCTTCTACAACACCTTCCGCAACAAGGACGACATCCTGCGCGCCCTGATCCGCAGCTATTCCGAGACCGCGCTGGAGGAGATCGCCGCGGGCCTTGCGGACTGCGCCACGCTCGCCGATCGGCTCGACCTCGTGTTCGACCGCGCGGTCGTCTCGGGCTTCGACATGGTCGCGGCGATGCCGAACGCCGAGGACTTCGTGGACGGCGCCCATGCGAGCGCCCGCGAAGAGATCGACGCCGCGGGCGAGCGGTTCCGCGCCGTGATCGCCGAGCTTCTGCAGCCCCACGCGCCGTCCATCCGGGCGGCGGGGATCGCGGTCCCCGACCTCGCCGACTGCATGCAGCGCGCATCCAAGGCCGCGGCCCGCCACGCGTGCGACCGCGAGCACCTGCTCACGCAACTGGCCACCCTGCGACAGCTATGCGTCGCCGCCGCCGGCGACCCCGCCGTGGAACCGAGGAACACCGAGTGAACCACCCCATACCGTCGCCCCGCGGGGCATCACCCCGGATCGCCGCCGCCTTCGGCGGCGCCCTGCTTGCGCTCGCCCTGTTCGGCGGCCCCGCCGTCGCCGACGCCCCCGTCGTGAAGCTCGCCCCCGTCACTGCCGGTGACGGCGCGATCCGGCGGGTGTTCTTCGGCAAGGTCGTGGCGCGCGAGACCGTCGACCTCGCCTTCCAGGTCGGCGGGCAGATCGTGGAGCTGCCGGTCGAGGAAGGCGCGCCGGTGCCCGAGGGCGCCTTGGTTGCGCGCATGGACCTCGCGCCGTTCCGGCTCGCATTGGATGAGGCCGAGGCGCGCGCCGAGCAGGCGCGGCGCACCGAGGAGCGCTACCGCAAGCTCGTCGGCTCCGCGGTGGCGGAGACCAACCTCGAGGACGCGGCCACGGAGGCCACCCTGGCGGAGATCGCCCGCCGCGACGCCGAGCGCTCGCTGGGCAACGCCGAGCTGCACGCGCCCTTCGACGGCCTCGTCGCGGCGCGGCTGGTGCCGAACTTCTCGACCGTGGCGGCGGGCACCCCGGTGGTGCGCCTGCACGACATGTCCGACCTCAGGATCGAGATCGACGTGCCCGAGACCCTGTTCCAGCGCGCCGGACAGGCGGCGGACATCGGCCTCACCGCCCGCTTCCCCGCCAGCGACCGGAGCTTTCCGCTGGAGATCCGCGAGTTCAACGCCGAGACCGCCGCGGTCGGCCAGACCTATCGCCTGACCCTCGGCATGGCGCCGCCGGAGGGCCTCGTGGTCCTGCCGGGCGCCTCCGCCGAGGTGAGCGCGGAGCTGCGCACGGGCGGCGCGCGCATCGAGCTGCCCGCTTCGGCCATCGTGATCGCGAACGACCGCAGCACCCGCGCGATGGTCTTCGAGCCCGCGGGCGCCGAGACGGGCACGGTCCGCGCCGTCCCCGTGACGATCGCCGCCACCGACCGCGGCACCGTCGAGGTGACGGACGGGCTGGAGCCGGGACAGGAGGTCGTCGCGGTGGGCGCGGGCCGACTGGATGACGGCGCGGCGGTGCGCCGCTTCACCGGGTTCGGAGAATAGGCTGCATCATGGACATCGCGCGCTTCTCGATCGACCGCCCGGTCTACACCTGGATCGTCATGCTGATCTGCCTCCTGGGCGGCATCTGGGGCTTCGCCACCCTGGGCCGCCTCGAGGACCCGGCCTTCACCATCAAGACCGCCGTGGTGGTCACGCAGTACCCCGGCGCGTCGGCCGCCGAGGTGGCTCTCGAGGTGTCCGAGCCGCTGGAGTCGCAGATCCAGAAGATCGGCGAGGTGAAGGACATCCAGTCCATGAACCAGCCCGGCCTGTCCTGGATCACCGTCAACGTGAAGGACACCTACGACGGCTCCGAGCTGCCGCGCATCTGGACCGAGCTGCGCAACCGCGTGGCCGAGGCGCCGCTGCCCGCGGGCGCCGCACCGCCCTTCGTGAACGACGGCTTCGGCGACGTCTACGGCCTCTACTACGCGGTCACCGCGCCGGGCTTCGAGGACGCCGAGGTGAACGACCTCTCCACCTTCCTGCGGCGCGAGCTCTTGGCGGTGGAGGGCGTCGCCGACGTGGCGCTGGCCGGCGTGCCGGACGAGGTGATCTACGTGGAGCCCGATCCGGCCCTGACCACGACGCTGGGGATTCCCCCGGCGGCCATGGTCGGTGCGGTCGCCAGCGCCAACGAGATCGTCGACGGCGGCGCGCTGCGGGATGGTGGCGGGCGCACCCTGGTACAGCGGCCCGAGGGATCGGACAGCGTCAGCGAGATCGCCGCCCTGTCGGTCGGCGTGGCCGGACAGATCGTCAACCTCTCGGACTTCGCGCGCATCTTCCGCGGCCCCGACGCCGACCCGGACCTCGTCGTGCGCCATGACGGTGTTCCGGCGTTCACCCTGGGCGTGGCCGGCATCGCCACCGAGAACATCGTCGCGGTAGGCCAGCGCGTCGACGCGCGGCTCGACGTGCTGCGCGCCGACCTGCCGCTGGGCGTCTCCGTGCAGTCGATCTACCGCCAGCACGCGGTGGTCGAGGAGGCGTCGAACGCGTTCCTCGTGAACCTCGCCATGTCGGTGGGGATCGTGATCGCGGTGCTGGCGATCTTCATGGGCTGGCGGGCCGCGGTGGTCGTCGGCGCGACGCTGCTGCTCACGGTGGTCGGCACGCTCTTCTTCATGGCGCTGGCATCGATCGAGATGGAGCGCATTTCGCTCGGCGCGCTGATCATCGCCATGGGGATGCTGGTCGACAACGCCATCGTGGTCGCGGAGGGCATGCAGATCGCCATGCGCGGCGGCAAGACCTCGCGCGAGGCGGCCACCGAGGTGGCCAGCCGGACGCAGGTCCCGCTGCTCGGGGCCACGGTGATCGGGATCATGGCCTTCGCGGGGATCGGCCTTAGCCCCGACGCAACCGGCGAGTTCCTGTTCTCGCTCTTCGCCGTGATCGCGATCTCGCTACTGCTGTCATGGGTACTTGCCATCACGGCGACGCCGCTCCTTGGGCACTACTTCTTCCGGCAGGGCGCCGAGGGCGCGGGCGACAGCTACGACGGCGCGCTGTTCCGCGGCTACGCCGCCGTGCTGCGCGCCTCGCTGAAGCTGCGATGGCTCGTGATCGTGGCGCTGATCGGCGGGACCGCCGTGTGCTACGCGCTCTTCGGGCAGGTGCGGCAGCAGTTCTTCCCCGACAGCAACACGCCGCTCTACTTCGTCCACCTCAAGCTGCCGCAGGGCGCGTCGATCGGGCAGACCTCGGGCGACCTCGCGGTGCTCGAGGACTGGCTCGCCGGGCGCGAGGCGGTCGAGGCGGTGACGGCCTTCGCGGGGCAAGGCGCCTCGCGCTTCATGCTGACCTACCAGGCCGAGGACCCGAACCCGAGCTACGGGCATCTGATCGTCCGCGTGACCTCGCTGGAGGTGATCGAGGCCGAGATGGACGCGCTGGCGGCCTTCGCCGACATGGCCGTGCCCGAGGCCGAGGTGCGCGTGAAGCGGCTGGCCTTCGGCCCCGGCGGCGGCGCGCCGATCGAGGTGCGCTTCTCGGGGCGCGACCCGGACGTTCTGCGCGACCTTGCGGACGAGGCCATGGCGCGCATGGAGGCCGCCTCGCAGAGCGTCCTGGCCTTGCGCCACGACTGGCGCGAGCGCGAGCTTGTGCTGCGCCCGGTCTATGCCGGGGACCGCGCCCAGGACGCGGGCATCTCGCGCAGCCAGATCACCGAGGTGCTGCGCTACGCGACCGAAGGCATCGACGCCGGCACGTTCCGCGAGGGCGACCGCCAGATTCCCATCGTGATACGCGCGCAGCAGGACGCCGGCCTCGCGCTGACCGACCACGCTGTCTACTCCGAGACCGGCGGGACGCTCGTGCCGCTCGACCAGGTGATCGACGGGTTCCGCCTCGAGCCGCAGGACACGCTGCTGCAGCGCCGGGACCGGGCCGCGGTCATCACCGTCGGGGCCGACATCCCGCGCGGCGCCACCGCGGCCGAGGTGCAGGCCGAGGTACAGGACGCCATCGACGCGATGGCGCTGCCCGACGGCTACGCGATGGAATGGGGCGGCGAGCTGGAGAGCGCGTCCGAGGCGCAGGCCTCGCTGGGCCGGCAGCTCCCGGTCAGCCTCGTCGTGATGGTGCTGATCTCGGTGCTGCTGTTCAACGCCCTGCGCCAGCCGCTGGTGATCTGGCTGCTCGTGCCCATGGCTGTGAACGGCGTCAGCCTCGCGCTGCTGGGCACCGGCCTGCCCTTCACCTTCACCGCGCTGCTGGGCCTCCTGTCGCTGTCGGGCATGCTGATCAAGAACGGCATCGTGCTGGTCGAGGAGATCGACCTCACCCGCGAGGCCCGTCCCGACCTGCCTCTGGACGACGCCATCGTCGCCGCCTCGACCTCGCGCCTCCGGCCCGTGTTCCTGGCGGCGGCGACCACGATCCTGGGGATGCTGCCGCTGCTGTCGGACGCGTTCTTCCAGTCCATGGCCGCCACCATCATGGGCGGGCTCGCCTTCGCCTCGGTGCTGACCATGATCGCGGCGCCCGTGTTCTACCGCGTGCTGTTCGGCGGCGCGGCGCGGCCCGCCGCGGCGACCGTTCCCGCGTGATCCGCCGCCGCATTTTCGCTACCCTCCACCCCGGCACCAAGACGCCGGTCGCTCTCCCCTGCCCCGAACGAGGACCGTTCCGATGATCAGACCCCTCGCCTGCGCGCTCGTGCTCCTGTCCCCCGCCGCGGCCTTCGCCCAGACCGACGGCACGCCCGACGCCGCGCGCTCCGCCATCGAGGCGAGCGCCCTCGCCCTCGACACCGACGGCGACGGGCGCCTCGCTCCCGCCGAGATCGACGTGGCGGTGACGGAGATGTTCCCCAGCCTCGACGCCGACGGCTCCGGCGCCGTCGACCGCACCGAGTTCGAGGAATGGCCCTTCGGGTTCCACGACATGGCGGCCCACCGTGACCGGGCCGAAGCCTACCACGCGGTGTTCGGCCTGCTGTTCGACCTCTTCGACCGCGGCGGCGACGGACGGCTCGACCTGCCCGAGCTGCGCGAGGGAATGGCGGCCGCAGCGGCCTACGCCGACCGCGACGGCGACGGGGCCATGTCGCGCACCGAGTTCCTGCGCGGCTTCGTCCCCAACGTAGCCCTGCGCCACGCGATGCGGGACTAGAGCCCGCGCGTTCTCCGGCCCGGACGGCGACATGCGCGAGCCCCGTCCGGGCGCCGCAGCCGGACGAGCCTTCAGTGACGGAGGCCGAGCATACCAAAATCGAGTGGCTTCCGTCAGTCCGCGCCGCGCAGGTCGAAGGCCTCGCCGGGGAAATACTTGGCGAGCCGGATGTCGGCGGCGCGGGCGTGGCCCTCCATTCCCTCCAGACGGCTGATGCGCGCAGTGGCTTCGGCCACGTCGCGGCAACCCTCCCGGGTCGAGCGCTGCCACGTGACGATCTTCATGTACTTGTGCACCGAGAGCCCGCCGGTGTAGCGCGCCGCCCGGCTGGTTGGCAGGACGTGGTTGGTGCCCGACGCCTTGTCGCCGAAGCTCACGGTCGTCTCCTCACCGAGGAACAGCGAGCCGTAGCAGGTGAGTTTCTCCAGCCACCAGTCGAGGTCGGCGGCCTGCACGGTGAGATGCTCGGGCGCGTAGGCGTCGGAGGTCGCGGCCATCGCCTCGCGGTCGGGGCAGAGAATCACCTCGGCGTAGTCGCGCCATGCGGCGCGGGCGTTGTCGCGGTTGAGGTCCGGCAGCGCGTCGATCAGCGCGGGTACGCGGGCCATCACCGCCTCGGCGAGCGCGCGGTCGTCGGTCACCAGCCAGACGGGACTGTTGTAGCCATGCTCGGCCTGACTCACGAGGTCGACGGCCACCACCTCCGGGTCGGCCGTGGCATCGGCGAGGATCAGGCTGTCGGTGGGCCCCGCGAACATGTCGATGCCCACGCGACCGAACAGGATGCGCTTGGCCTCGGCCACGAACTGGTTGCCGGGCCCCACGAGGATGTCGGCCTTCGGCAGGCCGAACAGGCCGAACGTCATCGCGGCGATGCCCTGCACGCCGCCCATGGCGACGATCCTGTCCGCGCCGCACAGGTCGGCGGCGTAGACGATCGCCGGCGCAATGCCGATCCCGGGCCGCGGCGGCGAGCAGGCGAGGATGTTCCGCACGCCCGCCACCTTGGCGGTGGTCACGGTCATGATGGCGGAGGCGACGTGGCTGTAGCGCCCGCCGGGCGCGTAGCAGCCGGCGGTGGTAACGGGCATGGCCCGCTGCCCGGCGACGAGACCGGGCCGGATCTCCACCTCCACGTCGCGCAGCGTTCCGAGCTGGGCCTCGGCGAAGCGGCGCACGTTGTCGTGGGCAAAGGCGATGTCGCGCCTGAGCTGCTCGGGGACCTGCGCGCGCGCGGCCGCGATCTCCGCACGGCTCAGGATCACGTCGCCCTCGTAGCGGTCGAACTCCGCGGCGTAGCGCAGCGCGGCCGCGTCGCCGCCCGCCTCGATGTCGGCGAGGATCGCCTCGACGGTCTCGCGCACGTCGCCGGCGTCGGTGGCGGGGGTCTTGCAGGCGCGCTTAAGGTACGTGCGGGTCATGGGACGGCTCACTCGTGGATGGCGGTTCGGAAGGTCGCGGGGACCGCCGAGGCATAGGCGATCCCCAGGCCGACGATAAGCATGCACGGCCGGAAGGGCACCGCCCCGACGGCGATCCCGGGGACGCATCCGCCGGATGGAGCCGGATACCGTGAGGATGTCGCCACTAAGGGGTGTGACGAAACCCATGCCGCGCGGTGACCGTCGGGGGGGCGCTGCCGGTTCGCGTCCACGCGGATGAGGTCGGCCAAAGGCTCCGGAATAGGCGGGCGGACGAAGATGCCTGATGTCGACTCCACCGCGTAGCCTGCCGCTTGGGAGCCCTTAGACACGCAGGGAATCGCAAGCGCCTGTATGAGGACGGCGGGGACACGGCGACCGGCGGGATCACCCGGTTCGCTCCCTTGCTGCCGACCGGCATCGCGGGGACCGCGAGAAGCTTCCGAAGGATGAAGTCCGAGAGATTGATCACCCCCATGGCACTGCTGGGAGGGACACCGCGCCCAACGTCCTCCCGTAGGAGGCCGGCGGTACCCGGTGCTTCGCGTCGCGGTTCGTAAGCCTAAGATTCGCGTGACCCAGGGTGGGTTCGCAGCTTGCACTCGTTCAGGATGGCACGGCGCCGTTGAGTCTCGGTGCCGTGCAACCTCCCGGCAATCGGCTTCGACAACATCGCGCTCGCCGGGCGGATACCGATTTGGCGGGAGTGCACCTCTCGCGAGGCGAGACCGATTATGGACGGGCTCCCGGGTCTCGGGGGTCGGTCATGTCCGCGGGCACGAGGCCGCGCCGCACAGAACGGCGGAACAGCGCGACCACCTCAGGGCCGCAGTCGGCAAACCGACAGTCGAGAGTCGAGGACTTCGCGCACGATGCGGGACGTCAACGAATGCTCTCGTGGGTCACCTTGTTCGCTCCATCATCCGGAAAATTCAGGCGGGATTGCTCGCGTCCCGGGCCCGCCACCGGGCGCGCAGGACCAGGGCGAGGGCGCCCACCGCGGCCGCGGCCAGCACGAAGCCCAGCACGTTGCCCAGAAACGTGGCGACCTGCTCAAGCTGGGAGGCGAAGGCGTAGCCCAGCCCGGCGTAGGACAGGGCCCAGAGCGCCGCGCCGATCACGGCCACCGGCGTGAAGCGTCGCCACGCCAGCCAGCCCGCCCCGCTGAGGTAGCTCACATAGGGGCAGGTCGGACTGAGGACCGTGTGGCGGAGGAAGACCGCTGCCGCGCCGTGCCGGTCGAGGAGCGCCTCGCTGCGCGCGATCACCGGGCCGAGCCTCGGACCGCCCGCCACGCGCGCCAGGGCCGCGCGGCCGAAGCGGCGCGCTATGAGAAAGGCAATCTGGTCGCCAAGGACGAAGGCCGCGAGCGTGGTCAGGACGACCGCGGCGAAGCCGAGATCTCCCGCGGCGGCGAAGCTGCCCGCCGTGAGCACGAGCATCGAGGCCGGGAGCGGCACCGCGACCCCCGCCAGGGCGACGACCGCGAAGAGCAGCCACAGCCCGTAGTCGGGCACGAGGCCGAGCAGCGTGTCGATCACCGGTCGCCCCTCCGGTAGGCCTCGGCCGCGTCCCGCACCTGCGCGGTCACCTCTTCCATGGTCACGCCCATCTCCCGCGCGACACGCCCGAGCCGCTGTCCTCTCCCCGACTTGTCGTCCAGGCCCAGGGTGTCGAACACGAAGGGGCGCGGCAGGTCGTAGGTCAGCACGATGAAGCGCGGGGTCATCCAGGGCTTCAGGTCGACGTCCACATGGGCCGGGTCGTGGAAGTAGAAAAAGTCGAGCACGACTTGCGCCGCGAACCAGAGCGCGACCGCGAGCATCAGCAGCAGCACCGAGAGCAGGCCCCAGTTCTGGCAGGCGAAGGCGACGAGGCGGGCGGCCATGCTCAGACCGCTCAGGCTGCGCAGCGGGGCGGCTCTGCGCCCGCGAGGTGGCCGGGCGCAATGGCCGCGATGATTGGGCGGGCGGCGCTAGCCTTCATCCCGCGTCTCCTTCTCGTCCGCGCGCGCCAGCTCGGCCGCCGTCGCCTCGCGGGCCGCCGCGACTCCGCCCGGGCTGGGCGGGACCTTCGCGCCGAGGGCGAACTTCAGCTCGCGCGTGAGCTCCGTCAGCACGGCCGCCTTCTCCGGCCCGAGCTTCGCCTCGATCAGGTCGTCCATCTCGCGCCAGACCACACGCACCTCCTCCAGCAGCCGGGCCCCGTGGGGCGTCACGGAAATCAGGTCCACGCGCCCGTCCCGGGCGCTGCGGCGCCGCCGCACGAGGCCCGCGGCCTCCATCCGGTCGATCATCGTGCTCATCGAGCCGGAGGTGACGTCGAAGCTCTCGATCAGCGCCTTCTGCGAGACCTCGCCCATGCGGTCCAAGGCATCAAGGATACGCGCCTGCCGCGGCTTGATTCCCATCTGCGAGAGCATTGTCGCCAGACGCCGATCGAGCAGATCGGCGCTGTGGAGAAACGAGTGGAATCGGGCCGGGGGCATTTACGTGGAACCCTCCGTCGGTGATTGGCTTTGATCCAAGGTAGAACGCGACGCGGATCGGTCGATGCCCGGCCTAGCTGAGAGGTTTGCACGATGCATACGAGATGGACCACCGCCGCCGTCCTCGGCCTCGCCGGCGTCGCCGGCCCGGCGTCCGCCCAGGAGAACGACCCGCAGAGCCGGCTCGAGACGCTGGTCTCCCACTTCGCCGCCGGGGCCGTCGTCGGGGAGCCGTCGATCGTCGACTGCACCCTGAGCGACGGCACGGAGACGTCCTGCTTCGCGATCACGGTGATGGGCGCGCCCGAGGATCACGCGACCGGCCCCTGGTGCCCCACGAACGTCGCGCAGGACGGCCCGGACGCCGGCGGCATCTGGCTCGAGAACGACCGGGTCTACGAAGTGGACGGCCCGTTCATCGCCAATTTCGACGCGTACTACGACGATCCCGTCTAGCAGCTCTTCGACCCCGATACCGGCGAGATCCGCGTGACCGACACGCTGGAGGGATGCCGGGCGGCGGCGCGGCCCGACGTGGCGGAGGAGTACAACAACTACTGCGTCCAGTGCGAAGGCGACTACATGGAGAGCCCCGCGACCAAGACCTACGTCGTCCCGGTCGTGCCCGTGATGACGGGCGACCCCTCGCCGGTCACGGACGGCTTCGGCGCCGGGGTCGCCTTCAGCGGCGCGCGGATCGACGGGCCGGCCCCGCGCGACGCGATCCTCGACGCCCACACGCTCGCGCCGTTCGACGATTGCGGGGGGCACGTGAACCTCGGGATGGGGTATCACTACCACGCGCTGACCGGCTGCTCGACCGAGGTGGAGGCAGCCGTGGAGGCCCATGCGCCCATCGTGGGCATCGCGCTGGACGGGCACATGCTGCACGCGCGCTTCGACGCAGGTAGCTCCGAGCCGTCCGATCTCGACGCCTGCCGGGGTCAGGCGGTCGAGGGGCTGGGCTACCACTACCACGCAGGCGACCCGGCGGCGAACGCCGTTCTGCCCTGCCTCAGCGCGGCGGCGGGGTGCGCCAACGGCGGGACGGAGACGACCTGCGACGCGACCCTGGCCTTGGCCGCGCATGGCCGCAGGGGGCCGCGCGATGAGTGAGGCCGTCCGCATCGCCGTCTGCCTTGGTCTCTGCACCGGGGCCGTCCAGGCGCAGGAGCCGAGCATCACGGTCGGATCCGCCGAAACCGTCGTCCAGGACCTCTACACTTGCGACGGAGGGCGCCCCACCGACGTGGGCCGCATCACGGCCCGAGACGGGACCGAATGGACCGTGCCGGCCGAGACCGCCTTCGGCTCGGCCCCCGCGGCGCCCGACCTCTACAACGAATGCGCGGGGGTCACGCCGGCGGACGCAAGGGCTGTGGACCTCGCCGCCATCCCCGTGATCGACGCGGGTGGCGACGAGGCGTTCGTCGCCTACCTCTTCGGCGACGACGACTTCGAGTTGCACGCCAACGGCACGCTGCTCGGGGTCGACGCGGTGCCGTTCACCCCCTTCAACGCCTCGGTCGTGCGCTTCACCGCCCGGCGACCCGTGACCTTCGCCTTCATGATGGTCGACTGGGAGGAGAACCTCGGCCTCGGGTCCGAGGCCGGGCGCGGCGCCGCCTACAGCCCCGGCGACGGCGGCCTCGCGATGATGGTCACCAACGCGGACGGCGCCCCGGTCCTGCTGACCAACGGCGACTGGCGGGCGCAGACCTACTACGTCGCGCCCCTCACCGATCCCGCCTGCCTCAACCTCTCCGGCCCCGTGCGGGACAGCGCGGCCTGCGAGATCCCCCGCAGCGACGACGGCACCGGCCTCATGGCCGCCCACTGGCCGCTGCCCGAAGGCTGGACCGAGCCCGGCTTCGACGACGGCGACTGGCCCCGGGCTAGCGTCTACAGCGACGACACGGTGGGCGTGGACGGAAAGCCCGCCTTCACAGACTTCCCCGACCTCTTCGACCGCGACGGCGCGGACGCCCGGTTCATCTGGTCGTCCAACCTCGTGCTCGACAACCTCGTGCTGCTGCGCCGCACCCTCGACTGAAAGACAATCTCATGACCCGTTTCCCCCTCCTCGCCGTCCTGGCCCTCGTCCCCGGCGCGGCGCTCGCCAACGCGCCGCAGCTCCGGAACACGGGGCCCATCATCTACCTCGCCGACAATCTCGACGAGGCGGACGGCCTCGGCTACTGCATCGACACCGAGGACCGCGGGCAGACCGAGCGCGTGCATCTCCATTCCTGCAAGCCGGACGCGGACGACCCGACGGTCCGCGACGTGCTCTTCCGCTGGAACGAAGAGACCGGCCGGATCGAGCATGGGGAGTGCGCCGGGTTCTGCCTCTCCGCCGACGCGGATGCGGCGGCGACCGTGCTGAGCCTCGTGGAATGCTCCGACGATCCGGCGCAGCAGTTCGCGATCGACGGGGCGACCGGAGAGATCCATCCGGGCGGCGACGAGGCCTTGTGCCTCGCCGGCGCTGCGGAGAGCTCCTCCGCCGGTCCGTTCATGTCGCGGAGCCTCGGCATCGAGGCGTGCGACGCGGTCGACCCCGCCCTGAGGACGTTCGCCGTCCAGGGCTGACGGGACTGCCGGGCCGCGGGGCGCACTTCGCTTCGCGGCCCGCTAGTCGGCCGGTCGCCGCGCTCTGCCTGGGCCGAACCTCACGGGGCCGGGGCTCGATCGGCAGCAGGATCGCGTACGCTCCGGTCGTGGCTTTGCCCTCATATACCCTCGTAAGGCTGTGGGAGGGCGTTTGCCCAGCCGAGGCCGTGCCTTCTGGCCACCGCCGGCGCGGCTGGCCTTACGCATCCAGACCCAGAGCAGACCGTAGCGCTCGCGGGCGGGATAGACCCGCACGCGGGCCACATACGGGATGGTCCCCGAGCAAGGCACACGGGCAAAAGGTCGTCGGCGAGCTCCGCGTCCCGGGCCGCGACGTAACAGGCAATGCGCAGAAACTTGACGAACTCCGCCAATGGCTTCTCCAGCGCGTTGGTCCCGCCTCGCGCCTGCGCGTGATTTCACCCAGTGAAACACGGTCTCGACCGGCGGCTCTCGCGCGGCCTAACCATCGCCCCGTCATCGGGTATGCTGGCGCAGGACATCGCCGCGAACCAGGAGGTACGACATGAACGTTCAGGGCGAGACACGACTCGTTCAAGCTCCGGGCACGTCGACGACGCCGGGTTACATGCCCGGCTTCGGCAACGACTTCGAGACCGAGGCCCTGCCCGGCGCGCTTCCCGTGGGCATGAACTCGCCGCAGAAGGTGAACTACGGCCTTTACGGCGAGCAGCTGTCGGGCACGGCCTTCACCGACGTCCGGCCCGAGCGGACCTGGTGCTACCGCATCCGCCCGTCGGTCAAGCACTCGCGCCGCTATGCGAGGATCGACCTGCCCCGCTTCCGTTCGGCCCCCGACATCCACGCCGACGTCACCAGCCTCGGTCAGTACCGCTGGGACCCGATCCCCCATTCCGGCGAGGCGCTGACCTGGCTGACGGGGATGCGCACGATGACCACCGCCGGCGACGTGCACACGCAGGTGGGCATGGCCAGCCACGTCTATCTCGTGACCGAGTCGATGGTCGACGACTACTTCTTCTCCGCCGACAGCGAGATGCTGGTCGTGCCCCAGGAGGGCCGCCTGCGCTTCGCCACGGAGCTGGGTGTGATCGACCTCGAGCCCAAGGAGATCGCGATCCTGCCCCGCGGCCTGGTCTACCGGGTCGAGGTGCTGGAAGGACCGTGCCGCGGCTTCGTGTGCGAGAACTACGGCCAGAAGTTCGAGCTGCCCGGCCGCGGTCCCATCGGCGCCAACTGCATGGCCAACCCCCGCGACTTCAAGGCGCCCGTCGCCGCCTTCGAGGACCGCGAAATCCCCTCGACCGTGACCGTGAAGTGGTGCGGGCAGTTCCACCGCACCGAGATCGGCCAGAGCCCGCTCGACGTCGTGGCGTGGCACGGCAACTACGCGCCCCTCAAGTACGACCTGCGCACCTACTGCCCCGTGGGCGCGATCCTGTTCGACCATCCCGACCCGTCGATCTTCACGGTGCTGACGGCGCCTTCGGGGCAGGCCGGCACGGCGAACATCGACTTCGTGCTGTTCCGCGAGCGCTGGATGGTGATGGAGGACACGTTCCGCCCGCCCTGGTACCACAAGAACATCATGTCCGAGCTGATGGGCAACATCTACGGCCAGTACGACGCCAAGCCCCACGGCTTCGTGCCGGGGGGCATCTCGCTGCACAACATGATGCTGCCCCACGGCCCCGACCGCGAGGCGTTCGAGAAGGCGTCCAACGCCGAACTCGGGCCCGAGAAGCTGGGCGAGACGATGTCGTTCATGTTCGAGACCCGGTTCCCGCAGCAGCTCACGCGGTTCGCCGGCGAGGAGGCCCCGCTTCAGGACGATTACGTCGACTGCTGGGCGTCGCTGGAGAAGAAGTTCGACGGCACGCCGGGCCGGAAATGAGCCCCCCGGCGCCCTGCCCCCGTGGCGGGGCGCCGCTCCGCCGGGAGGCGCGTTCGCGGTGCTGACCCTCCACGCCTACTGGCGCTCGACCACCTCCTACCGGGTGCGCGCGGCGCTCGAACTCAAGGGGATTGCCTACCGCACCCGGCCGGTCGACCTCGTGGCGGGCGCGCAGCACAGCCCCGACTATCTGGACATCAACCCCTCCGCGGGCGTGCCGGCTCTCGTGCTGGGGGACGGCACGGTTCTCACGCAGTCGCTGGCGATCCTCGACTGGCTCGAGGAGACGCACCCCGCGCCGCCGCTCCTGCCCGAGAATCCGCTGATGCGCGCCCGGGTGCGCGCCGCAGCGCAGGTGATCGCGCTCGACGTGCATCCGGTGAACAACCTCCGGGTGGTCTCGCGGCTCCGGTCCGAGCACGGGCTCGACGCCGACGCGGCCCTCGCCTGGATGCGGCACTGGATGGCCGAGGGCTTCCGAGTCTACGACGCCCTGCTCCCCGCCCACGACGGCGCGTTCAGCTTCGGCGATGCACCCGACCTCGCTGACCTGTGCCTCGTCGCGCAACTCTACAACGCCCATCGCTGGGGCGTCGACCTCGCCGCCTTCCCGCGCCTCGTGCGGATCGAGGCGGCGGCGCTGCGCCTGCCCGCCTTCGAGGCCGCCCGCCCCGAGGCCCAACCCGACGCCATCTGCTGAAGGATGACCCCATGACTGCCCTTGTTCGATCCTGGGTCGAGACGGCCAACGATCCCGACGGTGCCTTCCCGCTCAACAACCTGCCCTTCGGGGTCTTCTCGAACGGCGATGCGCCGCGCTGCGCGGTCGCCATCGGGGACCGCGTGCTGGACCTCGCGGCGCTGCAGTCGGCGGGCCTCCTGCCCGACCACGGCTTCGACGAGCCGGCGCTCAACACCTTCATGGCCAAGGGCAAGGCGGTCTGGGGCGAGGTGCGCGACGCGCTGACCGACCTCCTGCGCGAGGGGAACGAGACCGGCGCCGTGCGCGCGGCGCTGCACGCCATGGACGCGGCCACGATGCACCTGCCGTTCCGGGTGGCCGAATACACCGACTTCTACGCGGGCCGGCAGCACGCGTTCAACGTGGGCTCGCTGTTCCGCGATCCCGCGAACGCCCTGCCACCCAACTGGCTGCACATTCCCATCGGCTACAACGGCCGCGCCTCGACGGTGGTCGTCTCCGGCACCGCGTTCCACCGGCCCAGGGGCCAGACGAAGGCGCCCGATGCCGACCGCCCGAGCTTCGGCCCCTGCCGGCGCCTCGACATCGAGCTGGAGATGGGCGCGGTGGTGGGCACCCCGTCGGAGATGGGGCGGCCCGTCACCGTGGACGAGGCGGACGACATGATCTTCGGCTACGTGCTGCTGAACGACTGGTCGGCGCGCGACATCCAGGCCTGGGAGTACCAGCCGCTGGGGCCGTTCCAGGCGAAGGCCTTCGCCACCACGATCGGCGCCTGGGTCGTCACCAAGGCCGCGCTCGAGCCGTTCCGCCGCCCGACCCCGCCGCGCGAGCGGGAGCTGCTGCCCTACATCCGCGACACTGGCCCCATGCTCTACGACATCGACCTCGCGGTGAGCATCGCCCCGGAAGGCGGCCCCGCCACGGAGATCTGCCGCACGAACTACGACACCCTATACTATTCCGCGCCCCAGCAGCTCGCCCATCACGCCTCGTCCGGCTGCGCCATGCGGACCGGGGACCTTCTGGGATCGGGAACGATCTCGGGGCCCGAGAAGGGCATGTTCGGCTCGCTGCTGGAGATGACCTGGGGTGGCAAGGAAGCGATCACCCTCGAAGGGGGCGAGACGCGCACCTTCGTCGAGGACGGGGACACGCTCGGGCTGCACGGCCACGCGCAGGGGGACGGCTACCGCATCGGCTTCGGCCCGTGCACCGGGACGTTACTGCCGGCCCGGGACGCCGGCGCGTAACGTCCGGGCGGGACGCCCCCCCCGGATCAGTCCGGCCCCGCGTAGGCCCGCCCGATGACCACCGCCGCCGCGCGCAGGCGCGGCAGGTGGTCGCGCGCGACGCTCTCGACGGATCGGTCCCGCGCGTTCCAGACGAGGTTGAGCGCGCCGATGCACTCGGCACCGGCCGACACCGGAACCGCGATGGCGGCCGGAAGCTCGCCGTAGTCCACGGCCCGGCCCCAGTGACCTTCCGCACGCGCGGCGTATCCCCGGGCGGCGATCTCCCGCAGCAGCTGCGGCAGCCGACGCAGCGCGGCCCTGTCCTCGCGCGGCAGTCGCTGGGTCAGCTCCCCCAGCGCCTCGGCCCGCGCTTCGCCGGAGAGCCCCGCGAGGAAGGCCGCCCCCAGGGCAGACAGCACCGGGGACGGGCGATAGCCGACGGCGTCGGGATGGACCGCATGGGCCCTGAACGCGCGCGTCGTGTCGACGATTTCGGTCCGCCCGCCCCCGATCCCGGCCGCGAGGTCGACGGCGAGGCCCGTCTCCTCGGACAGGCGCACGATCTCCGCCTTTCCGACCGCGACGAGGCGGTCGACGAGGTCCGGCATGCCGCCGGCCCGCGGAAACGCCGAGCCGATTTGGTAGGATCCATCGCCGCTCCTGCGGACGAGCCACCGGCGGTCCTCCAGCGTCGCGCAGATGCGCAGGAGCGTCGGCTTGGGAAGCCCCGTCCGCGCCGCGAGGCTCGCCAGCGAGCTGGTGCCGGACGCGTGGACGACCTCCAGCACCTGCAGCCCTCGCTCGATCGATCGGTTGCGCTTCATCTGCTGCGGCCTTTCACCCAGTGAAACGCTAGATCGACGCGGCGACGATCGTCCAATAGTTTCCGTTCGAGCACATGCAGACTCGTCCTCCGGGCCGGCGCGCAGCGCGACCGGTCGCACTTGGGAGGGTGTCATGCCGATGTCGGAACGTACGTCCATTCTCGAATACGCAGCTGCCGCGCTCTCGCTCGCGATCGTCGGCGTCGTCTTCTACGTCTCGATCTTCGGCGTCATCTCGGACTCCTACCTGCGGGTCGGGATGCTGCTCGCCGGCGGTCTGCTCATCGTCCTCTCCGGCGTCGCGCGTGCGGAAGGCCCCCTCGACCGCGTCGTCCTGGTCCTGACCGCGATCGCCCTCGCGGCGGGCGTCTTCCAGTACTTCCGGGCGGCCGAGGAGATCGAGACCGGCCTCTACTTCCTGACCCGGGCCGACATCTGGATGGGGCTCCTGGGCCTCGTGGCGGTGATCGAGCTGACCCGCCGTTCGGTCGGGCTGGTGATGGCCGTGGTCGCGGGCCTGGTGCTCGCCTACGGCGCCTTCGGCCATCTGGCGCCGGGCTTCCTGCGGCACGCGGGCATCTCCACCGAGGAGCTGATGACCGTGCTGTGGTTCTCGTTCGACGGCGTCTTCGGACGGCCCATGGCGACCGTGGTCTCGACCATCCTGATCTTCATCGTGTTCGGCGCGCTCCTGGAGCTTCTCGCCATCGACCGGGTCCTCGTGCGCCTTGCCATGGCCGCAACGGGGCGCATGCGCTCGGGCCCCGCCGCCGCGGCCACGGTGGCCAGCGGTCTCTTCGGGACGATCTCGGGCAGCGCGGTCGCCAACGTGGTCGGCACGGGCGTCATCACCATCCCGCTCATCAAGAAGCGCGGCTTCTCGGCGCGGTTCGCGGCGGCCGTCGAGTCGGCGGCGTCCAGCGGCGGGCAGATCACGCCGCCGATCATGGGGGCCGTGGCCTTCATCATGGCCGACGTCACCGGCCAGCCCTACCTGACCATCTGCGCGGCGGCGGCCGTGCCGGCCCTGCTCTACTACGGCGGGCTGTTCGTTGCGATCGCCAGCGCCGCGCGCGGCATGGACCTCGACGACGCGCCGCGCCCCAGCATCTCGTTCAACTGGCGCGAGCTGGTGCAGATGGGCATCTTCGTGCTGTCGCTGGCGGGCATCGTCACGATGATGGTCGGCGGCGCGTCGCCGGCCTACGCGGGCTTCGTGGGTGTGGCGCTGGCGGCCGTGCTGGGCTTCGCGATCCGGCCCGACCTCCTGCGCGACGGAGCGGCCTGGCTCCGGTTCGTCCGCTCCGCCGGGCTGATCTCGGCGCAGCTCGTGGTCATTGTCGGCGCCGTGGGCATCGTGATCGGCGTGCTGAACCTCACGGGCGTGGGCCTGCGCTTCGCCTCGCTCCTGTCCAGCCTCGCCGAGGACCAGCTGATCCTCTCGCTGATCCTCATGGCGCTCGCCTGCCTCCTGCTGGGCATGGGGATGCCGACCGTTCCGGCCTATCTCATCATCGTCCTGGTGATGGGCCCGACGCTCCAGCGCCTGGGCGTCCCGATCATCCACACCCATATGTTCGTGCTCTACTTCGGCGTGCTGTCGGCGATCACGCCGCCGGTGGCGCTGGCGGCCTTCGCGGCCGCGCCGATCGCGGGGGCCAGCCCCATGGGGACGGCGCTGGAGGCGTCGCGCCTGGCCCTGCCGGGCTTCGTGATCCCCTTCGCTTTCATCTACCAGCCGGCGCTTCTGCTGGGCACGGGCTTCGCCCTCGGCGACTCGCTCCAGTCGATCCTCTTTGTGCTGCTGGCGACCGTGCTGATCGCGCGGGCCTGCTACCCCGGCGCGGAAAGGGATTCATGGTGCCCGTCGGCTTGGCGCTGGCCGCCGCGCTCATCTTCTTCGGGCCGGTCGTTTCCTGGATCGCCGCCGTCGCCGCCATCGCGGTGATGTACGCCGACCGGCTCGACGTCGCCGCCCCCGGACAGACAACGTGATCACGCAAAGGGAGATACCGATCATGACCACCGAGATCATCAGCCGCCGTGGCCTGCTAGTCGGCACGGCCGCCGCCGCCGCCCTGGTCGCCATGCCGCGTGCCGCCGCCGCCAAGGAGCTGCTCCGCATGTCCACGCTGGGGCCGGGCACCAGCCCGAACCTGGTGATGACCACCTTCGCCAACATCATCAACCGCGAGATGCCGGACTACGAGATCCAGATCAACGCGACCGGCGCGGCCACCCGCCACGTGCTGGAGGTGGCGATGGGCCGGACCGCGTTCTGCATGTCCTCGCCCGCGCTCCACGCGCTGATGTCGAACCAGCGCGCGATGTTCGAGAAGATGGACCAGGCGCCCGAGCTGGCCGCGAAGCTCCGCGCGGTGCTGAACTTCCCGATGGGCGTCTATCACATCGCGGTCTACGACGGCTCCGGCATCACCTCGATGGCGGACGCGGCCGGCAAGCGGGTGTTCCTGGGCCCCCCGGGCAGCGCCGCCCATTCCACCATGGCGCGCCTGTTCGAGACCGTGACGGGCCTCAAGGCCGACGAGGACTACGAGGCCGTGAAGCTGGGCTGGGACGCCGCCGCCGCGTCGTTCCAGGACGGCAACCTCGACATCTACTGCAACCCAACCAACGCCCCGAGCCCGGTCCTCACCCAGATCGCGGTGACGAACGAGATCCGCTTCCTGGGCATTCCGGCCGACCAACTGGAGTCCGAGGGCATCCAGGCGCTCGCCGGCCGTCCCGGCTTCGGCCTCGGCACGCTGCCCGCGGGCATCTACGGCGACAACCAGGTCAACGACGAGGACACGACCACGCTGCGCGTCACCGTGGGCATCGTCACCAACGAGGATGCCGACGAGCAGATGATCTACGACATGACCCGCGCGTTCTTCGACGGCGTGGCGGAAATGCAGGACAGCGCCCCGTGGCTCGCGGCCGTGACGCCCGAGGGCGCGGTGGCCGATCTCAACATGCCGCTGCACCCAGGCGCCCTGCGCGCGCTCGAGGAGATGGGCGTCGCCATCCCCGACGTCGCCCGCGGCTGAGACCCGACTGGCCGGGGCGCCCGCGGCGCCCCGGTCCCTGCCCCCAAGTGCGAGGATACATGGCCCGCAACGTCCTGTTCATCATGTGCGACCAGCTGCGGTGGGACTACCTGTCCTGCACGGGCCATCCGCACCTGGCCACGCCCCACATCGACGCGCTGGCGGCCCGCGGCGTGCTGTTCGACCGGGCCTACGTCCAGTCTCCGATCTGCGGCCCCTCACGCATGTCCTTCTACACGGGCCGCTACGTCAGCTCCCACGGGTCCACCTGGAACAACATCCCCCTCAAGGTGGGCGAGATGACCCTGGGCGACCACCTGCGCCCCCTCGGCGTGCGGACCGCGCTCTGCGGCAAGACCCACATGACCGCGGATGTCGAGGGCATGAGGCGGCTTGGGCTGGCGCCGGATGGAGAGATCGGCGCGCTGGTCTCGGAATGCGGATTCGAGCCTTGGGAGCGCGAGGACGGTCTGCACCCCGACGGCCCGCGCTACCCGCGCAACGCGGCCTACGACGCCTTCATGAAGGAACGGGGCTGGCCCGACCCGAACCCCTGGGACAGCGTTGCCAACAGCGCCGAGGACGGCGACGGCAACCTACTTAGCGGCTGGTTCATGGACCACGCCGACAAGCCCGCCCGCGCGGCCGACGAGGAGAGCGAGACGCCCTGGATCACCGGCCGCGCGATGGAGTTCATCGACGAGGCCGGCGACGGGCCCTGGTGCCTGCACCTGAGCTACATCAAGCCCCACTGGCCCTACATCGTGCCCGCCCCCTTCCACGACATGTACGGCCCCGAGACCCACTTGCTCCCGGTGCGCGACGAGGCGGAGCGCGCCGATCCCCACCCCGTCTACGGCGCTTTCATGGAGGAGCGCGTCAGCCGCGCCTTCTGCGACGACGGCACGCGGACGCGGGTGCTCACGGCCTACATGGGGCTGATCAAGCAGATCGACGACCAGATCGGCCGGCTGATGGCCCATCTCGATGCCCGGGGCCTCGCGGACGAGACGATGATCGTCTTCACCTCCGACCACGGCGACTATCTGGGCGACCACTGGATGGGCGAGAAGGAGCTGTTCCACGACGCCTCCGCGCGCATCCCCCTGATCGTCGTCGATCCGACCGAGGCGGCCGACGCGACGCGCGGCCTGCGCTCCGACGCGCTGGTCGAGGCGATCGACCTGGCCCCCACCTTCCTGCGCTTCTTCGGCGGCGAGCCCGCGCCCCACATCCTCGAAGGCCATGCCCTCCAGCCGATCCTCCATGGCGCGGCGGACGCCGTGCGCGCGGTCGCGGTCTCGGAGTACGACTACTCCATGCGCGACGTCCGCCGCCGCCTGGGAGTGGACGTGGCCGACGCCAAGCTCACCATGCTGTTCGACGGGCGCTGGAAGTACGTCTTCGCGGAAGGGTTCCGGCCCATGCTCTTCGATCTGGAGACCGACCCTCGGGAGTTCGCGGACCTCGGCGCCGATCCCGCCCACGCGGACGAGGTCGCTCGCCTCGAGCGGATCTTCTTCGACTGGGCGCGCCGGACGGCGCAGCGCACCACCCGCTCGGACGCTTGGATCGCCGCGCGCGACACGCGGCTGGGCGAGGCGAAGGCAGGCATCCTCATCGGCTACCGGAACGAGGCGGAGCTGCGCGAGGTCCTGGCGGACGGCGCCCGGGACGGGGCTGGCGAGGGGACCTGAGCCTTGAAGCGCGCGCGCGCGATCCTCGCCCGGCTCTCCCCGGCGCGGCCGTGGCTGCACGACCGGTCGGGACGGTCGCTCCGGGCGGACGCCTTCGCCGGGCTGACCAACGCCACGATCGTCCTCCCGCAAGGCGTGGCCTTCGCCGTGATCGCGGGGCTGCCACCGGAGTTCGGCCTGTTCACCGCGATCGTCGTCACCGCGATCGCCGCGTTCTGGGGCTCGTCGAGGGTGATGGTCTCGGGGCCCACCACGGCCATTTCGGCCGTCGTCTTCGCCTCGCTGAGCGGTCTCGCCCCGCCCGGCAGCGAAGCCTACGTCGCGCTGGCGCTCACGCTGACCGTGCTCGTAGGCCTTCTGCAGCTGGGCGCCGGACTGGCCGGGCTCGGCAGCCTGATCGCCTTCATCTCCCACTCCGTCATCGTCGGCTTCACGGCCGCCGCCGCCGTGCTCATCGCGGTGTCGCAGCTGGGGCCCGCGCTCGGCCTCGCGAGCGGCGGGGGCGGCATGGTCGAGCGCCTCGCGGGCATCGCGTCTGGCATCGACGGGCTGGACGGGAATGCCGTGATCGTCTCCTCCGCGACGCTCGCCGCGATCGTCGCCGCCGCCCGCATCGACCGGCGCCTGCCGGGCTACGTCATCCATCGCGCTCGCCGTCGGCGCGCTCGCGGCGCACCTGCTCGGGGCCGAAGCCGCCGGCATGGGCATGTTCGAGCCCCTCGGGGCCGTGCTGCCGCGCTTCGCGGTGCCGGACCTCGGCCCCGAGACCCTCGGCACCCTCCTGCCCGCGGCGGTCGCGATGGCGTTCGTCGGACTGCTCGAGGCGATCTCGATCGGCAAGTCATACGCGATCCGGCGGCGGGAGAGCTACGATTCCAACCAGGAGATGGTCGGTCAGGGGCTCGCGAACCTCGCGGGCGGATTCGTGCAGTGCTACGCTGGGTCGGGCTCCTTCACGCGGTCGGGGCTGAACGCCGAGAGCGGGGCTGCGTCCCCCATGGCCGCGATCTTCGCGGCCGGCTTCCTGGCGGTCCTGCTCGTGCTCCTGGCGCCGTTCGTGCGCTTCGTTCCGGTGCCCGCCATGGCGGCGATCATCCTCTACGTCGCTTGGCGGCTCGTCGACCTGTCGGAGATCCGACACATCGTCACGACGAGCCGCTCCGAGACCGTCATCCTCGCCGTGACCTTCCTCGCCGGCGTCCTGTCGGGCCTCGACTTCGCGATCCTCGCGGGCGTCGTCACGTCGCTCGCGGTCTTCCTGAGCAAGAGCGCCCACCCCCTGGTGGCCGTGGGCGCCCCCGCCGTCGTGAACGGCCGCCGCGTGTTCATGAACGCGGCCGCGTTCGGCCTGCCGCAATGCCCGCAGATCCGCTTCGTTCGCATCGAAGGGCCGCTGTTCTTCGCCTCGACCGAGCACGTGGAGCGCGAGTTCCGGCGGCTGGAGGAGATCGACGGCGTCAAGACGTGGATCCTGAACCTCAAGGGCGTGGGCAAGATCGACCTCGCGGGCGCCGACTTCATCCTCGCCGAGACGCGCCGTGCCCGCGAGCACGGCGAGGACCTGCACCTGATCGCCGCGAACCCCCACGTCCTCGAGGTCCTGCGCCGCCTGGGGTGCCTCGACCTCCTGGGGCCCGGTCACGTCCACGCGAACAAGTCCGACGCGATCCGGCCCGCGGTGGCCCGCGCCTCGGACGAGATCTGCCGCGGATGCACGATCCGCTGCTTCATGGAATGCGCCGCGAAGGTGGGCGGGCAGGCCTCCGCCCCATCCGCCCGCGCGGCCCCGATCGCGCCGCAGACGGGCGGGAACGCGGTTCCATGACGGCATACGAATGGGAGGGGGATGGCCCTACCGCACGGGCCGCGAGTTCGCGCGTCCACGGTTCCCGTTCGGCCGAATGAAGAATGGGAGAATGGGACCGTCGAGGTGGATCTCGGCAACGGTGGACTCCATGATCTCCACCCGCCTGTTTCCCAACTAGCCGGTGATCACGGGTCCCCAGTAGAGGCCCTCTCGGATCACCACGCGCCAACGCTCGTACCTGCGTCGAGAACTCCTGCGCCCGATCCAGATCGGGTGCGCGGCCAACTTGCGGAAGTCCTCCTGCTCGAATGCTTCGCGAACTGCGCGAGGATCGCGCCTGCCGCTCGCGCGAATGTCCGGGAGGCACGAGTCTTCGGCCGTTCGCAGTCCCCGCCCTCGCGTGTACTTCAGCATCTTCGCGATGTGACCAAGATTTCGGTTGGCCGTCTGCCCTGCCAGGCCGACCTCCTCGTCGGAGAACCCCTGCCCTCGTTCGCGAGGTCTCGAAGAGATCGATTCCGAACCTTCGCGCTGCGTCCATCGACCTTCGGAATCGTGCCGGCACATCGACCTAGTATCCGCGGTTGGTCTGACGGAGCTCGCAATGGGTCGGTCACCGACTGCCTCGATGGATTGCACCACCCAAGGCTCGCCCGAAGCGGCGGCGTATCCGTCTCCCTGCCCCGGAAGTCCCGGTCGTTCCGGGTTCAGCGACCGCGAATACTCGGGAATGATCGGTCCTGTCGCCCTGATCCGGCCCATCGCATCACGCGCCTGCGCGGATAGGTAAGGCTGTTGCAGCAGGCGAATTTCCCGCTCTCCTAATGGACGTCAGCCGAACGCCCTCGTTGCTGAGGCCTCTACGCTACTTACTACATCCGAGTCGCCGTTCCAGCGCACCAGCTTCTCCACCTCCGCAGTTACCGGACCGACTTCCTCCATGCTGTCCCCCTCGCGCCGGAGCCTGCGGTCGTCCTTCGGGTAGAAGGATCGCCGCCATTCCCCCGTGCTGCGAGAACCTCGCATGCCGCACTTGGGCGACTCGCTCGAACGCCATGTGATGAGAGCCCCCACCGAACGACATCTGAAGACGTCTCGCGTTCGGAGACACACTCGCAGGAATCTCGGTGCTCGTTCCCGATACGCTCGCGGATTCCTGCGACGCGATAAGTACATCGCTCCACGACGTTGAACGTACGGAAGTCCCATCGCGGGCTCCCGTTGGGCCCCGATCTGGCCTCGCCTGCCGGACGCATCGCCGCGCGTACTGCACCCAAGGCCCGCAGCAGGGTACGCCGGGATGGCGGCACGCAATCTATTCGTTCGATAACGACGACTTAGAATGAGATTGGCTGGGGTGGTAGGATTCATTGTAAGTAACTAATTCTGCTGTGTTTTCAGGTTATCTGATGGATATGGGGGCGGTCAACTCGGGACAGAAATTTTTTCATGTATCACAGCCTGTGGTGCTGCTGGTTCGAACGTGAGTCTGGCCGCTGGGCGCAACCGAATGGGTTGCCGTCGAATGACGGAAAATCGGTTCCTGCCGACCTCAATCGACTGGGCCGATCGCGTCTGCGCCATGCGCCAGCCTCCTTCCAGAGCGCACCCCCTCACCGAAGCTGCCCTGCTGCCTCCTTGATCACTGCCTGCGCGTGGCGCACCCGCGCGGGCAGCGTCCGCCCGCGGCGCGCGGCGAGCCAGAGCTCGTGCCAGCGGCGCCGCGGCAGGCGGGCCACGGAGAGCTTCGCCCGGCCCGGATAGGCCTCCACCCCGCTGCGGGGGAGCAGCGTGTAGCCTATGCCCGCGGCCACCGGCGCGGGGATCTGGCCGATCTGGTTGACCGTCGCGCGCACCCGCAGGCGGTCGGCGCCCGCATAGGCATCGGGGAAGTTCAGCCGCAGCAGGTCGTCGGCGTAGGCGTAGCCGTCGGGATGGGCGACGAAGCCGCGCGCCTCAAGATCGGCGAGCGACGCCGGCGGGTCCGCGCCCGCGGGCAGCACGAGGCACAGCTCCTCGCGCCCGATGCGCCGCGCCTCCAGTCGCGGGTGATCGGGGTCCGCCCCCAGAACGCCGAGGTCGAAGCGCCCGTCGAGCAGCCCGGCCAGGGTCGCGGCCTGCGGCGCCGCCTCGACCTGGATGCTCAAGGCGGGCGCGGCGCGCATCCACGGCAGCAGCATCGGAAGGAGCAGCGATGCGAAGCTGCCCGAGCAGGCGATGCGCACCGAGCCTGCGTCCCGGTCGTCCCGTTCGATCGCCTCGCGCAGGCGCGCCTCCTCGGCCCGCCGCGCCAGCCCGAGCGCGAACACCGTCTCGCCCGCCGGCGTGAGCGCGAAGCCCTTGCCCTGCCGGCTGGTCAGCGCCTGCCCCACCTGCCCCTCGAGCTTGCGCAGGTGCTGGCTCACCCCCGGCTGGGTCATGTTCAGCCGCTCGGCCGTGCGGGTGAAGTGCCCGGTCTCGCGTTGAGTGCGGCAAACGCCGTTTCAGCAAGTATCTTCTCCAGCACGTCCTAAGGGTGCTTGGGTAAGGGCACGCGACTTCTACTCGTTGAAGCTTTCGGACCGATGACAGGACGCCAGGCCGGTATTGTCCTCAAGTCCCCTTGAGTAGATCGGGCTGTTCAGGTGCCGCGCTGCCAGATGCGAAGAGCGTCTCGATGATCTCTCTCGAAACCCGCCGCTTTTCCATTATTTGACGCAGCGGCTCGAGAAATCTCCGGTCCTCGACGTTCTTTGGCGACACATTCTTTTCGATCAGGCGAACAGCCGGAGGCGCAAAACTTACCATTTCTTCGAAAACCTCATTCGCCCTTCTCACGAGTTCTTCGGGCAGGTCGATATCTACGGAGGCTCTCCGCCATCGATCTATGTAGTCGGGTGGGGAAGCCTCCCAACGCGGGAGAAACTCCGCGACGAAACTTTCGCAAAAATCATCGCGATACCTTTTCAGCGCTTTGCGAACGGCCTTATGGTAACTTGCCACGATATTGGAGAAATCTTCGACAGCCGCTTCGAACTCGTCTCTATCTTCGCGGAGGATAACCCGGCCGAAGTTGTCGATCTGGAACGTATAGCGGTCCTCGATCTTCTTGCGCCTCGCTCGTAGCCATGCGTCATCGATCAACTCCTGCCGCGCATCTTCGCCCGAGCCTATCGTGACCTCGACGGCCCCGAGCTGTTCAATAGGGGCACGCAGCCGACTGGTGATCTGGTTCCGAAGTGCCGTGTTCCCGACGATCTGGAATTCGGGTGGCAGGGGCACTTGCTTCCGGCCGAGGGTGAAGTTCCTGATCTCGAATTCTACATAGACGACCCGCGACGAAAAAACCTGCATTCGTCGTGCGATGTCGAACTTCGCCGGGGGATTGCGGCCGAGATCGGCTTCCATGGCCACGACCTTGCAGGGATCGAGCGCGGTGTTGCCGATCTCACCCTGTGGTGCTCCAGAGGTCAGGTCGGCCCCGGCTGCGCAGGCCAACGCATTGGCGGCGTTCCCGCGGAGGATGATGGCGTTCGGCTTCTCCTCGGTCTCGGATCCAGCCTCAATGTTCTTGGAGACCGGGGCGAAGATCATCGTATCCTCGTCGGAGACGACGACGCCGATCCGCACCCCCGGCTGCTCTCGAAGGTCGAGGAGGTTCTCGCTCGCCGCCCGTCTAATTACCTTCAGCGCTTTTGTTTCGCCGAAGCCGAGGCGGTAGACCTCCGGGTCCGCGTCGACGATGACGCGAATGTCCAGTTGCCCGAGATCGCCGAACCGTTGGAGTAAGGCTTCTGCCACCTCCAGGGACAGGGCCGGCGCGACGACGACGAGCCGGCGCCGGGCAGCTTCGATCAACGCGACGACTTCGGCGTCCGTGGCCACAGTGAACGTGCGCGGTTCCGTCATGTGGAGGCCTTCCTTCGCCCGCGCTTCGGCTTCGGCGCGGCGGCGCGGGCTTCGCGGATGCGGGCGAGGAGGGCTTCGGCGGGTTCGTCATCGGGGTCCTGGGGGACGAGCTCTCCGCGGAACGCCCTGGCCAGCAGGCGTTCGTCGAGCCGGTCGAGGAGATGGGCGGCGCGACTGGCCTCCTTGGTCACGCGGTCGATGCGGGCGAAGGCGGCTTCGATGCGGCGAACGATTTCGGCTTGTTCCATCTTCGAGCATAGAGGGACAGGCATCCCCTTGACCTTAGAGAGGCTGAGAGTGTGTAGCCCCGAACTCGATGAAGCGACCGTTTCGATCGCGGTCCGCCCATTAGGCGACAGCATCCAATAGAGAAGAAATGCGCTGGAAACGGACGGCTTGGGCCGGACGCGGATCAAGTGGTTCTGGTGGAGACAGCCATCCACCTCGCCGGTCCAGACCGCCACTCGGCCGATTTGGTCCTGGCTTCCATTGCCTTCGACGACAAGTAGATCGCCTGCCTGCAACAGCGTGCGCTCGATATCCGCCTTGGTGCAGCCGATCTCGGTCACTTCGTCGAGACGCAGCTCGTTCGCGTAGACATTGGCAACGCGTAGGTAGGGTGCCTTCCGGGGCATGTCGGCTCGGGCACGGTTCTTGGTCAGGCCACCCGAAACCTCACAAATTGAACTCACAGCTCGCCAGCCCCACGCGCTCGGAATGTCACCCAGATCGGGCACCCGACCATCGATGCCGTCCCGATCGGTTGCGACCGGCGGCACCATTCGCGCCGCTCGCCATCGTTCTGTGATCGATCCTGCGAAGGCATTCCTTAGAACCGCCTGCTTGGCGCGGGTGGCGAGCTTGGCGGTGCGGGCGAGGTGGTCGCGCGCGGCGGCCGAGCGCGCCGAGAGCCGGTCCAGCTTCGCCACGATCCGTCGCTGCTCGGGGAGTGGGGGGAGACTAACCGGGAAATCTTCGATCATACCCTTCGTTAGTGCCTGGCGTGTCACGCCGTAATTTTCTGTAAAGATTCTGCTCTGAGCATCAGGCGACGCCAAGTATCGCGACAGAAAGCTGGGCACTACACCATCTACGGTGCGAATGATTGCAACGTGCTGGTTGACTCGGGCACCCTTGTAGCGCTCCGGAGCGATCGCAACCCGACCGATCGACGCTCCCGTAATGTTCAGCAGAACATCGGAAGTTTCGACTTCGACGTTATCGAGCTTGGCTGCCTGCTCATCGTCGATGTAGGCAATGCCCTCGTCCCTGACGCCATCAAAATGGATATTGAGTGATCTTAGAAGCGGCGTGCCGGAGAGCTTGTAGGCCTTTGCCCCCCCGCGTGGCGTCGCACCGCTGCCGATCTTCGATGTTAGTTCACCGATACGGGTCGAAGCCCAGCCTTCAGGTAGCTCACTCATTCCGCCGCCACCGCCACCGGCGCCTCGTCCTCTTCCCCGCCCTCCAGCTCCTCCACCAGCGCCTCGATCTCGCGCGTCGCCTCGCGCAGATGGCCGAGGATGGCCGCGGTGATGTCGTCGGGGTCGATCAGCCCGTCCTCGGCCTCCTCCTCGCCGTCGCGCAGCCAGGAGATGTCGAGGCTGTCGCCCCGTGCCGCGATGTCCTCGCGGGTGAAGCGGCGAAAGCGGCCTTCCTCGCCCTCGTCCTGCCGCTCGGCCTGCCCACGGGGATCATCGCCGAAGGCCGCCTCGAACGCGGCGAAGTCCTCGGCCCGCAGGGGCCGCGTCTTGCCGTAGGAGGGCGCGCCCGCGCGCATGTCGTAGACCCACGTCGCCTCCGTCCCACCCTTCTGCTCGCCATCCGCCCGGCGGGTGAAGAAGATGATGTTAGTCTTCACGCCCTGGGCGTAAAAGATACCGGTCGGCAGGCGCAGGATGGTGTGCAGGTCGCACCAGTCCATCAGCATCCGGCGCAAGGCTTTGCCGGTGCCGTCCTCGAAGAGCACGTTGTCGGGCACCACCACGGCTGCCCGTCCCCCGCGCTTCAGCGCGCGGATGATGTGTTCCACGAAGGCGAGCTGCTTGTTGGAGGTGCCGGCGGTGGTCGAGAAGTCCTCGCGCTGCGGCCGTCCGCCGCCCTTCTTCGTGCCGAAGGGCGGGTTCGACAGAACGAGGTCGGCCTTCGGCAGCGAGGCGCCCTCGCCGGTCATGGTGTCGAGCGACTTCGCATCGCCCTCGATGCCGTGGAGCATGAGGTTCATTAGGCAGAGGCGATGCGTGTCGGGCACGAGCTCGGCCAGGGTGTAGCAATCGCGGATCTGGCGAGTGGCGACGCCGTCGTCGAGGCCGAAGAACTCGTTGTTCTCCTCGAAGATCTTGCGGTGCGCCGCAACGACGAAGCCGCCGGTGCCCGCCGCCGGGTCCTGGATGCGCTCGCCCAGTTGCGGCTTGGCGAGCCGGACGATGCAGTCGATCAGAGGGCGGGGCGTGAAGTATTGGCCCGCCCCGGACTTCTTGTCCTCGGCGTTCTTCTGGAGGAGACCTTCGTAGAGGTCGCCGAGGCCTTCCTCGCGCGCGTCGAACCAGTCGAGACCGTCGATGCTGGTGGTCAGGCTCTTGAGGTTCGCCGGTTTGCGCAGACGGGTCTGGGCGTCGGTGAAGATGGCGAGGACGAGAGGGTCCTTCGGCGGCTTCGGCTCGCCGTGCTGGTCCTTCTCCAGCGGATTCCCGAGCGAAGTCAGGAGCTGCTTGTAGTGAGTGAGCTGCTCGAGGCCCTCGCGGTTTGCCAAGTCGGCCCACCGGTATTCGGGCGGAAGGCGATGCTCTTGCCCGGTCTCCTCCATCATCTTCAGGAAAAGCAGGTAGGTCAGCTCGGTGACGTATTCGGAGTAGGTGACCCCGTCGTCCCGCAGCACGTCGCACAGCTTCCAAAGCTTGGCGACGATGTTCTGTGTGGCGCTCATGCTGCGGTCTCCCATGTCTCTTTTCTGATTTCGTCGAGGATCGCCTCGAGCTCTCCGCCGAAGATTCTGTCGAGCCGGCGGAACCCGCCCTGCTGTGCGAAGGGCGGCTCGTCGAAGGCGTCCCGATCCACGACGATCCGCGACTTCATCTCATCACCGATGCGGTTGATCCACCGCCTCTGCGCGTCGTCGAGCCGGTGCCGTGCGCTGACCCGCCGGATCGCCCCGTCGACCCGCTCCGTGAACGGCACGAGGGGGTCGCCGAGGGCAGCCTGACGGATGAACCCGATGATGCTGGCCGCCACGTCCTCGCTGGTCTTGTCGCGCCAGGCGGTGCGCAGGCGGTTCTCGGTGAAGTGGGCACCGTCGAGTGCGAGCTTGAGCTCCCGCAGGCTGTTCCGGGTAAGGTCCCGGGGCCGTGTGAGGACGAGGTTGAGCGCAGCGATGTGGTTCTTGTTGTCCCTGACGAATGCCGTGAAGGCGTCGATGAAGTCGTCGGGTCTGTCGCCGTCCCCGTATCCCCTCCGCACGCGGATCACCTCGTCCTCGTGGTGTGCGATCGGAAGGATGGGAGGGGCGTTGCGCGCGCCCTCGAAGTCGAAGAATGCTCCCATCCCGGGCCGCTCCCTGGTCCACTCCCGAGCCTCCGAGGAAGGATGCTCCCGGAAGCGCCGAAGCGTCTCCTCGGGCGTCTCGCCGGCTTGCGCGGTGTATTGGTCCCGGATCTCCTCGTTCATCTTCCGGATCTTGCGCGAGAGCTTGACGATGATCTGATCGAGGATCTCATCACGGTGGCCTTCGTCCTCGCTGGCCTCGAACCCGGCGAAGAGGTCCTCGAACGACACCGACGGGTTCACCACCACGGGGCGCATCTCCGTCATGGACTGGAGATTGGGGTAGAGATCGACGGCGTCGAAGATCTGGAAGGCCTCCTTGCCGATCTCGTCGCACCGGCGCGTCGCGCGGCCGATCATCTGGTCGTAGAGGATGCGGGAGTTCACCCGGCGCAGGAAGACCAGGTTGGTGATCGCGGGCACGTCGATGCCGGTCGTCAGAAGGTCCACCGTCACGGCGATGCGGGGGTTCGCCTCGTTCTTGAACTTCAGGATCTGCCGAGACGGCTTGTCGATCGAGCCGGTGATCTTGAGGATCATCCCGTCCTCAATCTCCAGACCGTCGCGTCGGTAGGCCTCACGAAGGTGCTGGACGATCTCGTCAGCGTGCGGATCCGTGGCCGCGAAAATCAGCGTCTTACCACCGTTCGGGTCCAGGATATCGACGTGACGCGCGATCTCTTCCGCGACCACCCTGTTGAAATCTGGAGACAGGACCTTCCGGTTGAAGTGCTCGACGGAGAAGGCAAGGCGGTCGTCCAGCGTCGCGACGTCGATCGCTCCGGTGCGCGTGTCGAGCGCCTCTACCGTCTCTCCCGCCTCGAACGTGATGCCCGCGACGCTGAGCGCCGTGGTGATGAGGTGCGGGGGATCGTGGTCGATCAGCCAGCCGTCCACGACGGCCTCGCGGTAGCTGTATCGGTAGATCGGCTCACCGAAGATCTGAGCCGTGTGCAACGCTGGCGTAGCCGTCAGGCCGATCTTCACGGCGTCGAAATACTCGACGACCCGGCGATACTTGGAGACGTAGTCGTTCTCATCTCGGAAGGTCGCTTCCGCGGCGCTCATCTCGCGATCGAGAAGGTAGCCGCGGTGGCACTCGTCGATGAGGATGAGGTCATACTGATCCACGGGGGGGCGCGAGCCGGGATCGCGCTCGAGAACGCGCTTTACCAGGCTCTGCACCGTGCAAACGTGCACCTTGGCATCCCGGTCGATGTCCGCATCGCCGAGCTTTCGAAGGCCGAAGATGTCCGCGAAGGTGCTCGCGCCGATCATGCGGGTCGTCTCGAAGGCCGTCTCGGCCTGCTCGCCAAGGGCGCTGCGGTCCACCACGAAGCAGACACGGAGGAACCGCTTCGCCTCGAGGAGGCGGTAGATCATGGCGATGGCGAGCTTGGTCTTGCCCGTGCCGGTTGCCATGGCCACCAGCATCTCCCTGCGGTCCTTTGCCAAGCTGTCCTCCACGGCGCGGATCGCGGCTTCCTGATAGGGGCGCAGATCGAAGCCGAAGTTGAAGGGCTTGCCGGAGAGCTCTGCCTCGGCGGCTTCACGGTCGACCTGGAGCCTCTCCGTCAGGCCCTCCGGTGTGATCCACCCCTCCAGCGCTCTGGCTCCGTTCGTGGGCACTCGCGTGTCCCGGAACCAGATGCCGCTCTGGGTCTTCATCGCCGGGTAGTAACTCCGGCCATTGGAGGCGAAGAGAAAGGGGGCCTTGTGGTCGCCCCAAGGTCCACCGGCGAGCTCGAACTCACCAGTGACCTCGATGTCCTGGGAGTATCGGGTCGCCTGCACGTCCAGGGCTGACAGCACGTTGGTTCTTTCTCGTTTGGCCTCGACGACACCGACGAGCGTCTTTCCCACGAAGAGTGCGTAGTCCGCAGGGCCCGACGATGTCGGCCACTCGGCAATGGCGAGGTTCCGATTGCGCTCGGGCCTCGTGCCGGCGGAGTGCCGCAGCAGCTTGGTATCGGCCTCCCAGCCTGCCTGCCGCAGTTGCTCGTCGATCAGAAGGCGGGTGTCCGCCTCGTCGAACTCCATGTCGCGGGCCGAAGCGAACGCGGCTTGCACGAATGCCATGCGGGCCGGTTGGTCGAGCGCCTGGTTGGCCCGCCGCTCCGCATCGAGTGCCAGCTCCTCGAAGACGGTGCGTTCCTCCTCTGCGAGACGCGCGCGCTCCTCGGCATCGACAGCGTGCTGCCGCACGTCCTCCAGAGCCAATCGATGTCGCTCCGCTGCGCTGGCATGGACCTCGAGCTTCTTCTCGAGCTCGGCGATCTGCGACTGGAGTTCCTTATCCTCTTGCTGCCCCGAACTGGGTGGAACGAAAGGCATGGTGAGGTTCGCGGTGCGCGTGACTGTGGCCCGTAGCCAGACGCCGAGGCGATGGCAGATCTTGATGGATTCGAAGGCCGCGCGACGCTCACCGGAGTGCCCGTGCACCGCATCGTTTCCGGCGATCCGGAGGCGGTGGAGGAAGTCGAGCACCTCCGGCGGAGCCAAGTCATCGGCGCGGACCTTGCTCAGCATCGCCGCGAAGTTGTCGTCGGCATCGCGAGGCACCCCGGATCGTTCGGCAATGACGTGGGTCAGTTGCTCCGCATACTGGCGCGTCTTGATCAGCGCGGTGTTGGCGTCGTCGACGAAATACCGCTCGGCATGGGCCCCGAGGAGCGCCAGTGCCGGCTCGATCTCCTCGAGGTGTCCGAAATTAGGGCTGCTCATAAATTACACGACCTTAACCTACGACGCCCCACGGAGCGTTGGATGGAATGCTCTGGGGACGAGCCAATAGCGACGATCATGACGAAGATGCTTTGCGTCAATGTCGCCGGACGCAATGCTGGGGCAGCGGCGGTCGCCCAAGTAGGCGACCGCCACGCCTTGGCAAAACCGCTCGGCGGTCCAGCACGGGCCTCACCCCGCGAGCTCGCGATGCGGCCAGGTGCTGCCCCGCTCCGCCTCGATCTCCATGCGGAGGCGCTCGATCTCTGCATAGCGGTCCTGCCGCTCTCGGAATGCGTCCACCACGCGCACCTGCCTTTCCTGTGAGGGCAGCGGAACGCGGAACTCGGCCAAGTCCTTCGCAGCGATCGACAGCATCGCAGCACCACCCGCCAGGGAGCGAATGTGTTCCTGCACTGTTTCGTTGGTCAGGTATTCGAAGAGCACCTCCGGCCTGATGCGCGGCAGCGGGCGCAGGATGACGAGGGACTGTCCCGCGGTCCAAAACGGCTCGTCCTCACCGGGCACATCCTCAGGAATGATGCCGATGCGGCCGATGGTTCCCTTCGCGGAGAACACGAGATCCCCAGGCCGCAGGCGTTGGTTGCGCGCAGCCCTCATCCCCCCCTGGGCGAGCCGAATCTCCTTCGACGGTTCGGAGAGGAAGCCTGTCTCAGCGATGTCGCCGGGTCCTGCCTCCCGAATAATGTGCTCGCTGTTCTCATCCTTCGGGAGCGCGCGGGGACGGATGATCTCCGCAACTTCCTTCAGGAGACGCACATCTTCGTCCTCAAGAAATGAGGACAGAGTTTTGGCTGCTCTGGCCTGCAAGTATCTTTCGGGGGTCAGGACATGGTTCTGCTTGGCGACTTCTGCACGCGGGACGTCCCTTGCCCAAAGGGTGCGTTTATCGAGGGACGCCTTCCGGGCGTCGACCCAAGAGACGTCCTCGCGTGCTTCATACCGCCCGCGGGAAGCAAGCTTGGAGAAGTGCTCGTCGCTGAGGTTGATGAACCGCACGTCCCCGTCATGTTCACCCTCGGGCGTGAGAACGACCAGGGCGGACAGAACACGCGTGGTGGCATAGAACATGCCCGGTGGCACCCCGAACACGGCCGCCAGCCTGCCCGAGCTGATTACCTCCTCGCGTGCAGCGGCTTCAGCGCCGACCGTGCGAAAGAGCGCGCTGGGGGAAACGCCTAAGACCACCTGTGCGCCCGGGGCATGAACGAGAGCGTCAGCGAATGCGACGGGTTCGTGCTGCAGGCGACCGGTTTCCGACGCACCAATACGGTGCAAAGTGCTTTGCGGCAAAGCCTCGCGATCTCGGATGTCTGAGCCAAACGGAGACATGCAGACTTCCGCGTCGAACGGCCTATCGTCCGTTCTCAGGAAGGGATTCGCACAGACGACGTCGATCTCCACTTCGATCACCGCTGCGATCAGTCGAACGATGTCGCAAAGGGTTCCATTGGCACTAACGAACTGTGCGAACAGTGATCGCCCTGTGTCCTTGGCATTCAGGGCATCGCACAAGATCGGCATAGCCGAGTAATCGAAGCTTCCACGTAGAGATCCCGGTGTCTCCAGAAGACCTGCGATAAGCTTGGCGGGACCGAGTTCAAGAAAGCCGGCGCCGGAGCCACGTCCAAAGTGCTGGATGCCGAGCTTGGCGATGGCCACCAGTCGCTCCGCCGGGGGGGTTTGAAGGAGCTCCTGAGCAGCCGCGTGGAGGTGGGCGTGGGCCGGCTTCTCGCAGACGTCGCGCCAATCCCGTTCGAGACGTTCGTTAACCGAAACGTGGTGGTTCTGCTGAGCCGCCGCTTCCTGGAGGAGAAGAGTGAGGACGTGGGTTGGGTCGAACTCGCCGCAGAGGGCGTCGAAGAGGCTGAAGATAGATCTTATACTCATATCAGCTCCTGACTTTTTTTGCGGCAGACACTGAAAAGCTGTCCGTGCGGTAGGCGGTGACGAGGGTGCCGTTGCACATAACAGCGGTGATGCCCCCCTTCGTCGCGACAGCATCGAGTTCCTTGGCCTCGCTGCGAAGCTCATTCGCCCGCGAACAGGCATCCTTGGCACTCAGGATGATCTTGTCTCCCTCAGGCGCTCCATGCTCGAGCGCGAGGTTGAGATAAGCCTTCTTGATGCCGCGCTGGTTCAGTCTGGTATCTGCGTGTGTGGTGATCTCCACGATGTGTGCCTCCTTCTGCTTGGTGACCACCAAGTAGCGAAGTCTGATCTTTGTATCAAGTCATGATTTTAGTTTCACCGGAAGAATTTCACGTGAGCCGCTACAGAAGGGCGGTTCGTCATTGTAGGCGTAAGACACCCATAGCACCTGTTCGTTAAAGGCTACGGGTCTCTCTGCCGCGGATTCGGCCTGCGGTTCCGAGACAGGATCTGCCGCTCGCCCTCGTCGTAGCCCTCGAGCACGGCCTGGGCGTGCACCCGTTGCGGCCCCTCCGGCATCCGTTCCAGCGCCTTGCGGACGCGGTGGCGCTTTTGGTGCTGGACGTTCGGCAGGAGCATCTGGCCATCACGCAGAACCGCGCCCGTTACGATGACAGGGGTCCCAAAACGCGTCTCCTCCTTCGCATCTTTTGTGCGATGGCCGTGCCGGAAAAGGATCTGCTTGATCGACCAGATCGTCTCCGACCGAACCACGTCTCCGGAGACGGTCACGTCGTCGACGTAGACGGTCAGCCTGTTGCCCGCCTCGCGGGCGCGGGCGTCCACCTCATGCCACATGTCCCGGTAGGCGAGGTAGGCCAGGATCGGGCTTGCCGGACTGCCTTGGGGAAGTGCCCCCTGCCACGTCGTGAGCCAAGTGAGAACTGCGACCACGTCCGGCGGACACCCCATCACCGTGCCGAAGAACCACGCCACCTTCGAGGCGAGGCAGTTCGGGTAGAAGTCCTCGATGTCGAGAAGCCGGTGCGAGGTTGCGCCTCGGTGGGCCGCGGCGTTGTCGATGTTCGATCGTCCCCGCACCGGGGACATCAGGAAGTCGGGCGCCTTCACCCGCATCAAGAGTTCGCTGACGCGCTTTTGGATACGTTTCAGATCGTGGCGGGGAGCAAGGATCTCGCGCGTCCCGCCGTTCTTTTTCGGCTTCGACATCCGTCGGTAGAGGTCCGGCGCGGCGCGCAGCTCAGCATACTTGGCCGGGCTTGTCTGAAGAAGCTTGAACAGCTTCCTCTTCGAGCCGCAGCGGTAGAGTGCGCACTGGTCGAGATCGTAGCTCTGGCCGCGGCGGGACATCTCAGGGCGCTTCCCGGCGGCGCTCGACGATGCGCAGGAAGTCGAGAACCTTGTCGGCGATCACGCCGCGGGCCTTCTCGATCCGCCCCGCCGAAGGTCCTTCGCGCAGACTCTCGTCGAAGAACCAGATGGAGCTGATCGGCACGTCGAAAAGGTCGGCATACTTCGCGACGAGGTCCTGGCTGGGGGTCTTCTCGCCGCGCTCGATCCCCGACAGGTGCGACTGCGACACGCCGAGCTTCGCGGCGAGTTCCGTCTGCTTCATGTCGTGGAAGACCCGTATGAGCCTCAGCGCCTCTCCCAGCATGTCCTCCCTCCTTCTGACGTAGCACTTAGGATGCGCGGTTAGCCACCGAGCAGGCCGGACGGATGACCGAGATCATCCGCCATCTCCTCCGGACAGCCAGGCGATCAGCCGAAAGGCCTTGTCGATCACCCAGACGATCCGGAAGACCGCCCTCAGCAGGCGCCGGCCCCAACCCTTGCGGGCCTTCATGGGATCGGCGCGTGTCCCGCGCGGGAACGTCTCGTTGGTCTCTCGAGCCATGTGGCTTCCTCCGTCGGCCCCGAACGCGGAAGTGCGCCGGGGGCCATCTCCGCCGGAGGTTCGGAGAGACGTTCCCTTCATCCATTTATGCGGCCCCCCGGGCCATCCGGGGGGCCGCCCCCACCCGGGCGACCCTGGGGCCACTTCGGGGGCAGGCGGTAGAGGCGCCCGAAGGCTCCTCCGCGGACCGGCGAGCCGGTCCTGGTTGCGATGGCGTTGTTCCGGACTGTCGCCGAGGCTCCAGCGTCCCAACGATGCTCAGGTAGAAGCACCCAAGGGAGATTCAATAACTCCCCTGGAGATATTTGGCAGAGCGGGAAACAAACTATTCACGGGGGCCGCCCCCGACTGGGGGAAGTCAGCCCTCCACGTCAGTCGGCCTAAGCAATCCCCTTGCAGTTTCAAAATACTTACTATATACCTTCTATACGATAGAAAGCCTGTGGTAGATACTTATATGGAAGGAACATTCTATGTCGGAAGTCGTCATCATCTTCACTTGCAAGTCCCTGAAGGACATCCTCGCCATCGGGGGCACCGGTTGGTGGAGGGTCGATGCAGCCCGCGTCCGCCATGCAGGCCGCGTCGTTGTCGTCCACAATGCCCATGATGGCCGTAAGCCGGGCGACCCAGAGAAGCATGGGCACCCCTTTCTCTACGCGACCGTCCGGCAAGTGCGGCAGGACGACGATGGTCGCTGGTTGATCCAGTTCGACAAGTATGCGGAGACCGGAGGAGAGTTCCGGTGGCCCGGGTTCCGGAACCCGGTCGTATACATGGATGGGGACGAGCTGCTCCCTCAACTGGAGATCGGCGACTGGCAGGAAATGCCTGAGATCGCGTTCGAGGAAGCCCAGCGGACCCGCGAGCAGTGGGACGAGGAGCACGGACACAAAGGGACACCGGGCATGCCCAAGGAAGCCGGGGCTTTGCCCAAGACAGGAAGTAGCTTTGGAGAGGTGATCGCACGTCACCGCGGGCGCCTGGCCGAGGATCTGGGTGTCGATCCTGAGAAGGTCCGGATCGTCATCGAAGCGTGAACTCACCCCCTCTATCGGAGGACCCGGCGGGGGTCCTCCGCCTACCGATGACGTCGAACCGAGAGGACTTCTCGAGTGACCTGCATATTTTGGCATGCCAATATTGACACGCAATATTTGGCATGCCATATGATGCACACCAAACATTATCGGAGTGCAATCGATGCCCAAAGACGGTTCCCAGATCCTCGACCTGATGCGCCTATCCTCTCCGGAAGCCTTCGACGACGTGCCCCCCGAGGCTGTCGAGCAGGCCCGTCAGTTGCTCGGCCTCACACCATCCGAGATGGCAGGGCATCTCGACTGGTCGGCACGAAAGTATGCTCGCGTCCTCGAAGCCGCCCGCGAGAGAGGTGCTGTCGAGCGTGACGTGGCCTTGGCCGTGCGCGGCCTTCTCGAGGCCCTCAAAGACAGTGATCTCGTAGCTCCGCCGCGGCTCGAGGACGACGGCTCGTTCCTCGGAGGTCGTTCTTTCACGGAGATTTTCGAGAACCGTCGGAAAGAGGCCGGTGGGTGGAGTGCGGATGTCGCACCTCACCTCCTGTGGCTGCTTGCGGAGCGGGCCACCTCGGGGGCAGGACCGATCAGCTACGGAGAAGCAGCAACCATGCTCGAAGACCGAAAGCTGACACATCGTGTGTGGCCTCGGACGGCCTACGGCTCCCCCCTTGGGCTCATCTGCTGGTCACTGCTCGATCTCGGAAAGGCCACCGGCGAGCGCATACCCCTACTCTCGGTGATCGTGACCCGCTCGGGCGGGGACCCCTCGGACGGCATTGATGGCCTCATCGAACTGTTCTTAAAGCAGAACACGTCCAAGCCCGAGCGGAAGGAGCAGCTCGCCCGCCTGCGGAAGGACAGGAGCGCTCTCGTGCAGGAGATGCAGGCGGAGGTGTTCCGGTTCCCGCACTGGCCTGGCGTAGTCCGTGCTCTCTTGGGCCGTGACGCCGTGTAGATTAAACCGCTGCGGGCCACCCTTAGTGGCCCGCTACACAGGCCATGGGATTGCGGAACGCAAGCCGTTGTAGCTTCGGGTGATCGCGCGGACAGCCTCACCGGCGGCGCGCCGATCAAGCACCTTCTTCTGTTGGCGGGACGTGAGCTTCAGTCTCCGCCCCATTCTCTTCCCACGTGCCCGGGCCTGCTCGCGCCCCTCCATGGTGCGGGCACGGATCAACTCAAGCTCGGCCGGTCCGCCGAGCACGAGGAGAATGTCCGGAAAAGCACTCACAACAGTCGAACAGGGTCATCCAAACCTGGGATCGTGATCTGCGACAAACACCTGTTTGTCGGGGTAAGCGAATGGCCATCAGTTGGCTGCACTTCCGAGCTGGTAGACGGATGGACTATCCTGGGATTTGCCCGAATGCCCCTCGTGGCAGCAGTCGTAGGCCGCAAGCTACGGCCCCCCGCAAAACCGCAGGGATCTCGTCCATGGCGTCGCCTCCGACATGATGCGTCGCGTTAGTGGATTGCGTCTGTAGCAGCCCAGAGCCCCGTTGGACGGGCAACCTTTGTTCGAAGTTCTACCAAAGAGTTGCCTGCGGGATCGAGCCGGCCTTGCCGCTGTTCCGCCGGTTCGCTTCGGTGCGAGACGGCAGGCCCATGTCCGCGAGGCGGTCGGCGGGCATGTCCGCGAGGGTTGCGGCATCGCGCGCGTTCCGTCGGGCCTGGTCCTCTGCCGCCCACCAGGCGGCGAGGAACGCGCGGAGCGAGTGGCGGCGGGGAGTGTGTAGAGCGGTGTCCATCTTCAGATCCTCCGGTTGGAACAACTTCGATGGAGGAAGCTTGCCGTCTGCCCGTGAACGCAGCGCAAGGCGCCAGCCATGGACCGTGTGCTGCCGCGTCAGAACACCGTCAAAAACGCGCAGGGATTTGCAGAATCCTGTAAGTTCGACCCATGGCCGCCCTCGTTCTGCACCTGACGGGTCCGTTCCGCATCACCCGGAGCGACGGTGCGCCCCCATGCTCTCTCAGCCGGCGCGGCCGCGCGATGCTGGCCTTTCTGGCGTGCCAGCCGGGGATGCGTGCGGAGCGGGGCCTGATCGCCGACCTTCTTTGGTCGGACCGCTCCGAGGCGCAGGCCCGCGCCTCGCTGCGGCAGGAGCTCTCGGTGCTCCGGCGCCAGGTGCCCGAGGGCGTGATCGCGGCGGACCGGCTGGAAATTTGGCTCGACCCGGCGCTCGTGGTTGTCGAGGCGGACGCGGACGCGGAGTTCCTCCAGGGTTTCGATCTGCCCTCCGAGGGGTTCGAAGACTGGCTACGCATGGAGCGGGCCGAACGAAGCGGACAAGGGGCTCGCGGCGAAGCGGCGGGTGGCGGACCAGCCGCGTGCGCCGCCCTCGAGCAGCCTGCGCTTGCCGTCATGCCGTTCGAGGAACTCGGCGCCGACCGGGGTGACATGTTCGCTGATGGAATCGTGGAGGAGATCACCGGCGCACTCAGCCGCATCCGGACCTTCCACGTCGTGGCGCGTCAGTCCGCTTGGGCGACGCCATGGCGCGAGCGTTCCGCGCCCGAGCTCGCTCAGCTTCTTGGCGTCGACTACTTGATCGAGGGCAGCGTTCGGCGCGCCGGCCGCCGCGTCCGCATCGCGGTGCAACTCGTGCGAGCCGCCGACGGCCACACGCTGTGGTCCGAGCGGTTCGATGACGAGCTCGACGATCTCTTCGATCTGCAGGACCGCATCTCGGTCCAGGTCGCGGGGCGGTTGGCACCTAATCTCCGAACCGCCGAGATCGCGAGGGCTCGGCGGCACGCGCCGGGGGAGCGTTCGGCCTACGAGCTGACCCTCATCGCCCTCCCGCACTTCTGGGTGCATGACAGCGACGAGAACGACCGAGCCATCGCGCTGCTCGATGCCGCACTGTCGAAAGCGCCGAGCTTTGGGCCGGCGCGAGCACAGCGCGCGTGGTGCTTTGCGCATCGCTGCTGCTATCTCTGGATGCGCGACGCCGCATCGGCGCGAGCGGCAGCTCGGCGGGACTTCGACGAGGCCCTGCCCCTGGTCGACGACCACGCGCCTGCCCTGACGGCGCTGAGTGCCACGGCAGCGCTCGCGCTTCGCGACTTTGCCTCGTCGGAGGACCTTGCCCGGCGGGCGCTCGACATCGATCCGAACAACGCATGGGGCTGGCTTCGGCTTGGCTGGGTCCTCTGCTACCTCGGCCGGAACGACGAGGCGCTGGCATGTTTCGACCGCGCGGAGATGCTCAGCCCGCTCGATCCGTTCCTCTTCAACATAGCCTTTGGGCGTTCGGCCTGCCTACGCTCGATGAAGGATTACGACGGTGCGGTCGCCCAGATCCACAAGGGGATGCGCATGGCGCCGAAGGCCGTGTGGGCCTACCGCATGCTGTTCGGAACACTCTGGCTGCAGGGCGACCGGGAAGGCGCGATTGCGGCCGGACGGAAGTGGCGGGCGGCACATCCTTGGCTCTCTCGCGAGACGCTGCTCGAAGGCCTGCCATCGTGGGACCACGACCCAGAATACCTCGATCTTCTCACGCGGTTCGACGAGCTGATCCCCGACGGGTGACGCGGATCGCGCTATGGCCAAGCCCAACCTCGCGGCTGCGCATTCGATCACCAGGCATGATCAGTTCTGATGTTACCTCGTGGATCACCGGTAGCTGTCCGCACGTCTGACTTCGACGAGCGAGACGTAGGCTATCGCTTCGGGCTCCTTGTTCGGTGCCCGCCCCGAAAATCATGTGTTTATCGCAGTGCAGACGCAGGACGTCGGACCGACCGCCCTTCCCGATCGATCTGTTTACGACAAAGCCGTAAATATCTATGTCCACGAACATGTTCGTTGGAACGGTTTGTCGTGACAATGGGAGGGACGAGGACATGGCCCTCATCGGCTACGCGCGGATCTCGACCGCCTAAGGACGACAGGTCATGGACCGGCAGACCGACGCCTTGGATGGCGCCGGGTGCGAGCGCGTCTTCGAGGATCGCATGTCGGGCGCGAAGGACGCCGCTGACCGTCCGGGACTGACGGCCTGCCTCGACTACCTGCGCGAGGGCGACACGCTGATCGTGCTCGACCTCGACCGCCTGGGCCGCCTCGCCGTCGAGCTGGTCCGGCTGATCGACGGGCTGGCGGCGCGGGGGATCGGGTTCCGCGCCCTCAACTCCCCCGTGGACACCACCACGCCGGCAGGGCGGGCGTTCCTGCAGATCACCGCCGCCATCTCGGAGATGGAGCGCAACGTGATCCGCCAGCGCGTGCGCGAGGGGCTGGCCGCCGCCCGAGCGCGGGGACGCAAGGGCGGGCGCCCGCGGGTGATGACGCCCGACAAGCTGCGCTACGCGATGCACCTCATGGCCGACCGCGAGCGCTCGATCCCCTCGATCTGCGAGGAGCTGGGCGGCATGCGCCCCTCCACGCTCTACCACTACCTCGGTGCGGACGGCACGCTGAAGAAGCCGGGGCGGGGACTGCTGGGCGACGATCGTGCCTTGCCGACGCATGATGGTGCATGACGAACGGTCGGTCGATCCTTGCTCCCCGATGGGACGATGCGAACGCTTCCGGCAGGCGCCATGCTGGAGGACGCCCTGGGACCGTCACCGCGCCCCGTGCCCCGCGCGCAGCCAGTCGGCGGCCTCCGCGCCCAGTTCCGCCACGGCGCGCGCTTCGTAGCCCTGGGATAGCTCGTCGGGCAGCACACCTTGCCAGCGGCCGTTGGTGCCGCGGTGGATGAACCGCTGCGCACCGCCTTCCCAGAACGCGCCGCCGAGCGGCACCGAGGCGGCGGCGTTGCGCTTCATCCATTCGAACGAGCAGTGCTCGAGCATTCGCGGCCAAGCCGCCGGGTCGGGCTCGATCCCGAGGAAGCCGGCGATGCCGCGCATCTCGCCCTCGAGGTCGCGCTTGAGGTCGGCGAAGTGCACCAACCGCACGTTGGGCAGGGCGCGGATCGCCCACCAGGAGCGCACGTTCTCCCAGAACGGCCAGAGCGGATCGCCGTTCGCCTCAAGCCAGTGGCGGAAGTATTCGACCGGATCCTCGGGGGGCGGCCCGATGGGCGGGCCGACGCGGCCGGGCGTGTTGTTGAGCGCGTCATACCAGGCGGCGTTGGCGTGAAGGTGGTGGTTGTGCATCGACCACATCACGTCGCGCCCGTCGCGGCCGACGTAGACGTAGCGGGCCTCGGGTGAGAACACGAGCGCGTCGACCGGCAGGTGGGTCTTCAGGAAGCGGCGATGGGTCTGGGCCTCGACCTCCGGCAGCTTCACCGCCTTGGGCGGCACCCGCAGGTCGAGCCAGGGCGACATCTCGGCCACCGGCAGGTCCTCGGGGCCGTCGAACAGGAGCTGGGAGACGATCTGCTGCATCCAGGTCGTGCCCGACTTGGCGTAGGTGGCGATCACGATGTCGCCCTCGCGGAACGCGAGGTCGTTCCAGATCGTGCTGTCCATGTGGTGGTTGTGCATCTCGCGCGTCTTGCGCGGCCATGCGGGCTCGGCGTGGGCTTCGGCGGTTTCGGTGCTCATGGCGGGTCTCCTCGGAGGGGGCGGGCGCCCCGCCGCGCGGGCGGGGCGGCAGGCGGGCTCACTGACCCATCGTCATCCGCGGCGGGAAGGCGACGTGGCGGACCACGCGCATGGCGTCGCCCTCGCGGCGGCCGATCGAGACGTATTCGCCGGGAAGCGTGGCGCCGCCCATCTCCTCGGGCAAGGTGACGGTGTAGGTGCCGATCACGGTCTCGAAGCCGTCGCCGAGCGTCATCACCTCGTCCACCTCCACGTCGAAGGCGGTCATGTCCGGAAACTCGGCCAGCCAAGCGGCGATCTCCGCATGCCCCTCGAAGCGGCCTCCCGAGGCGGGCATCATCACGCCGTCCTCGGCGAAGACCGGGGCGAGAGCGGTGTCGTCGCCCCGGATCGCGATGTCGAAGGCGTCGATCACGGCCTGCACGGCGGGGTCGACGTGGGCGTCAGCCGCGGCGGGGACGGGCGGAAGCAGCATGAAGGCAGCGGCGGCGGCGAGGGCGAAGCGGGTCATGGCGGGTCCTTTCGGGTCGGGCGGCCCGCACCGCGCGGGTCCTGCCTCCAGCCTCGCCCGTCCCGTCACGCCGGCGTAGCCAGCGCAGCGACGAGCCGTTATGCAGGAATGCAGAAGGGTCGGGGGGACCTGCCGAGGTGTTCGACTGGAATGACATTCGCCTGTTCCTGGCGGTGGCTGCCGAGGGATCGACTCTCGCCGCGTCGCGCAAGCTCGGCCTCAACCAGACCACCGTGGGTCGCCGGGTGCAGGCGCTGGAGCAGGCCTTAAGGCTCACCCTCTTCGAGCGCGACACCCGCGGCTACCAGCTCACCCCGCAGGGCAGCGCGCTGCTCGACCTCGCCGGGCAGATGCAGGCCACCGCCGAGACCCTCGCCGTGCGCGCCGAGCGGCTGGCGCGCGACGTGGCGGGTTTGATCCGCATCACCGGGGCGGGCGAGGCCATGAACCAGTGGGGCTTTCCAGTGCTCGCGCGCTTCCGCAAAAAGTTTCCGGACGTGGAGTTCGAGGTGGACGTGAGCAAGGGGCGCGTGGACCTGGAGGCGGGCGAGGCCGACGTGGCCTTCCGCGCCACCGACGCGGTGGAGGGCGACACGCTGGTGGCGCGCAAGCTCGCGCGCATTCCCTGGGGCGTCTACTGCAACCGCGCCTACCATCGCGCCCGGGGCGCGCCGCGCTCGATCGAGGAGGCGGCGGGCCATCCGTTCCTCCTCTATGACCGCGGCCTCACCGACAAGATCGCGGCCGTGCGCTGGCTCGACGAGACGGTTCCGGCGGAGGATGTGGCGTTCCGGGTGAACTCTGTGGAAGGCATGGCCGGGTCGCTGCGCTCGGGCAGCTACCTCGGCCTGCTGCCGTGCGTGTCGGGCGATACCAATCCGGACCTCGTGCCATGCTTCCGTCACGAGGCGCTGGTCCACACGCTTTGGATCGTCGCCTCGCGCGAAGCCTACGCGCAGGCGCGGGTGCGGGCCTTCATGCGCTTCGTGGGCGACAACTTCCCCCACAGCGACCTCTGGGAGCCTCTGTAGCTGCGTCGTGCAGCGACGCAGAACCGCTCGGCGCCGCGCGCGATACCGGACGCGCCGGCCCCGCGGCAGGCTGGGGGCACCGGCAGGCCAGCGTGGCCCGCCACGACCCGAAGGAGACGACCATGACTCGCATCCTGCCCACCCTCGCCCTCGGCACCGCCCTCGCCCTGCCCGGCCTCGCCGCCGCCGACGCCGCGGCCCCGGTGCTCGCGATCATCAGCCACCCAGTCGAGGACTACGCCCGCTGGCGCGGCGTCTACGACGACTTCCGCGACGAGCAGGTCGCCGGCGGCGTCACCGGCGCCGAGGTGTTCCGCGACCCCGCCGATCCGAACCGCGTGGTGGTGGTGCACCGCTTCGCCTCGGTGGACGCGGCCGATGCCTTCCTCGGCTCCGAGACCCTGCGCGCCGCCATGGGCGACGCCGGCGTCGCCGCGCCGCCCGAGGTCACCATCGTCGAGGCCGCGGACTGACGCGGCGGTCGATGCATGCGCCGCACGGTGCGGCACGGTCAGTGCCCCACCGGGTGATGTAGAAGCGTCTGCTGGGGGCCACCTCGTCTACGAGGGCGCCTCCGGCAGCAACTCGACAGCCACCGCGCCGCGCACGGCGTCGAGCTCGGGCTTCGACAGACCCGTCACCGCCCTCGGTTTCCTGCCATCATGTGCCCTTAGGCCGGCCCGGGTGGATCGTGTATCATGCGAGCCCTCACACTACGGCTCCTGCAGCGTGCTGCTGACCAGCACGCTGGCCATATGTGCGACCGTAGCCCGAGCGGCCACGCGATCCGCGCCGGCGACGTCGAGCAGGGCGATCATCGCCTCGGTCCCGGTCGCCGCGGACAACTCGTGAACGAGCCGCTCGAGCGCCGCGTCGCCGATCCTGGTCCGCTCGTCCTCAAGTGCCGTGCGGAACATCGCGACGCGCCGCCCGCCGCGCGTCGGTCCAGAGCCGTCCGCACGCCAGCTATCGAGCCACCGGGAGAGGAACGCCCGAAACTCGGCCTCATGCTCGATCGACTGGTCGAAGAAAAATAGGGCCACCGCCAAGACCCGCTCCCGGGCGTCCGCGCAGCCCTGCACGATCTCCTCGTAGGGCTTCGTGCTGACATCGAGGCCGGCCTCCGCGGCCAGCACCGAGGGGTCGGAGAAATACCGGTAGGCGGTCGCGCGCGAAATGCCCGCCGCCTCCGCGGCGGCCGGGATCGTCAGCGTAGCCTGCTCGGAGAGCAGCCGTCGCGCGGCTGCCAGAAGAGCGTTCCGGGTGCGCGACTTCTGCGCGTGGCGTTCGAAGGACAAGCGGGCCCCTCCATTCAGGAGACTATTGTCTCATAAAGAGACCTGTGTATCATGAGCTGCATTCCACGTTGGTTCAAGGAGAGACCTGTGACCGGACAAGATACCTCCGCGGGGCCCCGCCGCTATGAGACGCTGGGCATCCTGATGACCTTCCATGCCTTCCCGGGCGAAGTTGCGGACAAATACTGCATGGTCGAATGTGTCGTGCCCCCGGGACTGGGGGCACCGCCCAACCACCATGCCGGCGAGACCGAGACCTTCTTCGTCATCGACGGCGAGGTGGAGTTCATGGTGGCGGGTGAGACCATCCACGCCACGGCCGGCGACAGCGTCCGGATCCCTGACGGTGCGGTTCACGCCTTCACGGCGACCGGCTCGGCCCCCGCACGCGTGATGATCGTGAATGCCCCCGGGCAGATGCACGAGGGCTTCTTCACCGAGCTCGGCAAGCCCATCCATGACGACCGGACCCAGCCCGCGCCCATGGACGGGCCCCCGGATGTCGCCCACGTGGTGCAGACCGCCAGGAAGTGGGGCATGAGCATCCCGGCCCCGGCGGAAGCCTGACCGGCCCGGCGCTCGCAGCCAGAGTAAGACAATGTTCCTCGAATAGCGGCAGGCATCCTCGCGCATCAGCGCGAGGGTGTCCTGCCCCGCTGCTTGCCCCCAAAGTGACTGTCTCGCGGATCTTTGCTGTTAACTGACCGTGCTCATAACCAGAGTCGTATGAGCGCCATTCACCAACGTATTGTGCCGCGGGCACGCCGCACCGGACATATGCAACAGCTAAGCCCCTGATCGCGCTCACGGGGCGAAGTGTTGCGAAAGTCAGGAATGATGCACCAAGCCCAAGAGTTGCCCGCCGCACGCTTATGCTACCGATGCGGCAAAGGCGGACACATCTCACCAGGAATGCCGGGGCAGCCACCAACCGTCATTCATGCGCTTCGCGGCGCACTGCCCTCCGCGCATGGGTTGGTCCCAGTATGGGTGATGGACGGTTCGGGCGCAGCTTCCAGATCGCACCCGTTCGGATGCGCGGTCTCGGGAAGCTTATCCAATTTTCCGCTCGACTGGTGGACAGGCGGCCAGGCCGTTCCTACATCGTCCGCATGCGCCTCTGGGTCCGCCTCGCTTCTCTGTGTCTCTCGCTCGTCCTTTTGGGCGGCGTTTTGATGCATGATGCCGCGAGCGCCCGGATGTCGATCGAGATGACGTCCGACGCCGTCGCCTTGCAGGCGGACGCCCCGTGCCCTGCGTGCGAAGCAGGCGCGGCCGAAGAGGTCGTGTGCACATTCGATTGCACAGCGCCCATGCTGATCGCAGTTGGCTCCGCGGAGCCCTCTCCGCGGTCGCTTGCTGCCACCCTCATCGATCGACCGGCCCATGCCACCTTCCAGGCACGGCGTCCGGGATTCGATCCTGCCCCCCCACGAACCACCTTCCTGAGCTGATCGGCCGCACCGCGTAGGTGACGGCCCGGCACTGCCATGTCCGTCGCATCGCGACGGGCCGGCGTCGAACGGACCCTCTCCTCTCAGGAATCTCCTCATGGCTACTCTTCCGGCACGCGCGCCTTCGCGTCGCCGCGTCCTGTCCGTCGGCTTGGCCGCACTGGGCGCCACGCTTGCCATCCCCACCCTTGCCCGGCCGGTCGCGGCAGACACGATCGATCCCGTCACCGCTCTCGCCTTCGACGGCTCCTCCGCCCTGGCCGCGTCCCCGCGCGGGTTGCTTCGCCGGGAGGGCGCCGCCTGGATCACCCTTGGGGGTGTCGAGCCGCCCTCTGCTCTCGCGGCGCATCCCGGTCGGCCCGGCACGCTCTTCGCCGGGCACGAGGACGGCACGTTACACCGAAGTCTGGATGGAGGCTCGAGTTGGACACGCGTCGGCGCGGGCTTGCCCCATGCGGCCATCCGCTCGCTCGCGGTGGGCGCCAGGACCCCGGACACCGTCTATGCCGCACTCGACGGAGATGGTGTGTGGCGCAGCGAAGACGCAGGCGCGACCTGGGCGTTCGTCATGGACCGCCCCTACCTCGACGGTGCGGAGCGTGACGTGCTCTCCCTCGTCTCCGTTGCGAGCGAGACCGGGATGGGAGGCATCTGGCTCTACGCCGGAACCGATGCCGGACTGACCCGTGTGCCCGACTGCTTCTGCCGATGGCAGGACGTCGCGGCGGGCGATGCGATGGACGCCCTCGTCGCTGGAAATGCCCCGCCGCCGCCCGCCGCACTTCCCGAAGGTGAGCCCGTGCGGATTCTCGCGCTCGCCCCCGACGATCCCGGACGCCTCTACGCGGCGCTGCCATCCGGATTGTGGTGGTCAGCGGATGCGGGAGTGAACTGGGAGCACGTGAGCCCCGAGCCTGCTGACACCCTCGCCGTCGATCCCACCGATCCGCAGCACGTGCTGACGGCCGGACCCGCCGGGCTTCGCGCCTCGCAGGACGGTGGACACACGTGGACGCCCTTCGACCTGAAAAAGGATACCTGACATGAAACGCACCATCTTCTCCGGCGTCGCCGTCGTTCTGGTCGCCGCTTCCGCCATCGGCTTTGCCACCCTCACGACTGCGGACCCCCGCGACGCGGCGAAGGCCCCGAGCGAAGCCGCCCTGCCCGCGGACCGGCAAATGACGATCTGGCGCGATCCCAACTGCGGCTGCTGCGACGCCTATGCCGACTACATGGAAGAGAACGGCTATCGCGTGACCCGGATCGACGATGTCGATTTCGACAAGCGTTCGATTGCGGTCGGTGTGCCCGAGGGGGGCCTCGGATGCCATCTGGCCGAAGTCGACGGCTACTACGTCAGCGGGTTGGTCCCGGCCGACATCGTCGCGCGTCTGACCTCAGAGCGTCCCGACATCGCGGGCATCACCCTGCCGGGTATGCCGATGAACGCCCCCGGCATGGCCGGCAAGAGCGGCACCCTGAAGATCTACGGCTTCTCGGACGCCGGCGTCACGGAGTTCTCCGATGAGTGATTGCTGGGATGCGATGACGTCGATGATGGGAAGCCCGATGATGGGCACCATGATGGTCGGGGCCGGGTTGGTCTTCGTGCTCGTGCTCGCGCTCGTCGTGCTGAGCCTGCTCGCCTTGGTCCGGTTCCTGAGGACCACGCGATGAGACGGGGGCCGAAACTCGCGGTCGCTGCCGGATCGCTCGCCGTCGCCGCACTTGCGGCGATGGCGCAGGGCACCACACGAGATGCCACGGGCGGCGCGTCAGAAGGCGCGGAGGAGGCCGCGGACCTTGCCGTGCTCGGGCGGCCCGTCACGCTGGGCATGATCGAGCTCGGTGCCGCGGTCTACGCCGAAAGTTGTGCAGCGTGTCATGGCGTGGAGCTCGAAGGCCAACCCGACTGGCGCCGGCGGATGGAGAACGGGCGCATGCCCGCCCCCCCGCACGACGGCACCGGCCACACTTGGCACCACGCCGACCGGGATCTCTTTCGGATCACCAAACTCGGCGTAGGCGGGGTGGTGCCGGGCTACGAGAGCGACATGCCCGCGTTCGAGGGACTGCTCTCCGACGACGAGATCACGGCCGTGCTGGCCTACATCAAGACGAGCTGGTCCGACCGGGAGCGCACCTTCCAAGCCGACGTCTCCGCACGCACCGAGGACGCGCGATGAGCGTGCAGGAGCCTTTGTCCCGCAGCACGCAGATCGCACGGCACAGCGCAATCGAAGTCGCTACCGATCGCCGGTTCCCGAAGCTGAGCCGACGCAACTGGCTTCTGGTCGCCCTCGCCGTGATCGGCGGCGGCATGGCCCTGAACTGGGGGTGGCTGACCGCGATCGGCGCCGCCCCCCTGATCCTGAGCTTGGCCCCCTGCGCCGCGATGTGCGCGGCGGGGCTGTGCATGCGCGGGGGATCTTCCGCCTGCGCCAGCAAGAACGATCCGGCAGCCAAGCCGGGCATTCCCACCGAATGAACCCCACCCGAAAGGATACGACATGACGACGATCTCGAAGCTGGCCGGCGCTGCCGTCCTCGCCCTCGCCCTGACCCCCGCCGCCCACGCGCAGGACACCCCCGCCACGGGCGAGGCGAAGGAGGGCGGTCACATGGACGGCGGCATGGCCGGCATGGGCTCCATGGCCGGAATGGAAGGCATGGAAGGCATGGAAGGCATGATGCCGATGATGATGAACCACATGAAGGCCTGCATGGAGATGATGAACTCCATGGAAGCCCACATGCAGGAGCATCGCGAGCAGGCCGACGAGGGCTGAACCGAGAACCCGCCCGGGCTCAGGCCCGGGCGGATCGAACGAAAGAACGGAGCGATGACTTCGGACCCATTCCCTTCCCGCCGCGCTACGTCGTCACATCCCGACTGGCTCGCCGTCTTGCGACGCTACTTCGCGTTCTCACTCGCCGGCCATCTGCTGTGGGAGATCGCGCACATTCCGCTCTACACGATCTGGACCGACGGAAGCGCCGGCGAGATCGCGTTCGCGGTCGTGCACTGCACGGGCGGCGACCTCATGATCGCCTTCAGCGCGCTTCTCCTTGCGCTCTTCGGGTTCGGAGATGCGGACTGGCCGCGCCGGACCTCGAGTCCGGTCCTCCTCGCCGCGGTGCTCATGGGCGTGGGCTACACGATCTTCAGCGAATGGCTGAACATCTCGGTGCGCGAGGCATGGGCCTATCGCGACATCATGCCGGTGATCCCGGTCATCGACGCCGGGCTGACCCCTTTCCTGCAATGGTTCGTCGTGCCTGTGGCGGCCTATTGGGCGGCGACGTCGCAATCACCCTTCCGAAGGATCGCCCGTGCTTGATGAGCGCGATCCGCCATCGCTCGCAGGACGAACGGCCCGCATGCCGGCCGCTCGACCCGCGAGCGTGAACCGAACGCCGGACGTGCGCGCATCCGAAATGCGGCTTCCGGCTGGAAGCCTAACAACCGGAGACTGAAGATGGATCACCAGCACCAGGAGGGCCACGCCCTGCCCGCAGATCGGACCGCGACCGATCCGGTTTGCGGCATGTCCGTCGAGGTCGAGACCGCACGGCACGTCGCCGAGCACGGAGGTGAGACGTTCTACTTCTGCTCGGCGGGATGCCGCGAGACGTTCGAGACCAGACCGGAGGTCTTCCTCGACCCGGCGCTGAAGGCCGCGCCCCCCGAACGCGCGGACGAGATCTACACCTGCCCGATGCACCCCGAGATCGAGCAGGTCGGGCCGGGCACCTGTCCGATCTGCGGCATGGCGCTGGAGCCGAAGGGCATTCCGATGACGGAAGGCCCGAGCGAAGAATACCTCGACTTCCGCCGCCGCTTCGTCGTGGGCGCGGCGCTGACCGTGCCGCTGGCGATCGTCGCCATGGGCCGGCACTTCGCGCCGAAGGCCTTCGCGATCATTTCCGCCCCCTGGCTCGACTGGATCGAGCTGCTTCTCGCGACCCCGGTGGTGCTCTGGTGCGCCCTGCCCTTCTTCGAGCGCGGCTGGGCCTCGATGCGGAGCCGCAACTTCAACATGTTCACGCTGATCGCGCTCGGCGTTGGCGTGGCCTACGTCTACTCGGTCGTGGCCACCGTCGCGCCCGGCCTCTTCCCGCCGCAGTTCCGCGGGCCGGAAGGCGAGGTCGGCGTCTACTTCGAGGCGGCCGCGGTGATCGTGACGCTGGTGCTGCTGGGCCAGCTTCTGGAGCTGCGCGCCCGAGAGCAGACGAGCGGCGCGATCCGCGCGCTCCTCGACCTGGCGCCCAAGACGGCGCGGCTGGTCGACGAGGCGGGCGAGCGCGACGTGCCCCTCGACATGGTCCGCTCCGGCGACTGCCTGCGCGTGCGGCCCGGCGAGGGCGTTCCGGTGGACGGCACCGTGGTCGAGGGCCGGTCCACGGTCGACGAGAGCATGATCACGGGCGAGCCGATCCCGGTCGAGAAGGCGGAGGGCGACCCGGTCACCGGCGGCGCGCTCAACCAGACCGGCAGCTTCGTGATGCGCGCCGAGAGGGTCGGCGCCGAGACGATGCTCAACCGGATCGTCGCCATGGTCGCCGAGGCGCAGCGCAGCCAGGCGCCGATCCAGAAGCTCGCCGACAAGGTGTCGGGATACTTCGTGCCGGCCGTGATCGGCGTCGCCATCCTGGCATTCGTGGTCTGGAGCCTCTTCGGCCCCGATCCGGCGATGGCTTTCGCGCTGGTCTCGGCGGTCACCGTGCTCATCATCGCCTGCCCCTGCGCGCTCGGCCTCGCCACGCCGATGTCGATCATGGTCGGCGTCGGCAAGGGCGCGGGCCATGGCGTGCTGATCAAGAACGCCGGGGCGCTGGAGCGCTTCGCCGCCGTCGACACGCTGGTCGTGGACAAGACCGGGACGCTGACCGAAGGCCGCCCCACCCTCGTCGAAGTCGTCGCCACGGACATGCCCGAGGAGGAGCTGCTCGGCCTCGTCGCGGCCCTCGAGGCGCAGTCCGAGCATCCTCTCGCCCGCGCGATCGTCGAGGGCGCCGAGGCGCGGGGCGTCGCCGTGCCCGGGGTTGAGGCCTTCGACAGCACCACCGGCAAGGGCATCTCGGGCCGCGTCGCGGGACGCGCCGTCGCGGCCGGGAACCGCGCGATGATGGAGGTGGCGGGCGCCGATGCGTCCGCGCTCTCGGAGCGGGCCGACGCGGCGCGCCGGAAGGGCCAGACCGCGATCCTCGTCGCCGTCGACGGGCGGGCCGCCGGCCTCGTCGCGGTGGCCGACCGCATCAAGGAGACGACGCCCGCGGCCATCGCGGCGCTGCACCGGGAGGACCTGCGGATCGTCATGCTCACGGGCGACAACGAGGTCACGGCGCGCGCCGTGGCCGCCGATCTCGGTATCGACGAGGTGATCGCCGAGGTGCTTCCCGCCGACAAGCAGGAGGCGGTCCGCCGCTTGCAGTCCGAGGGCCGCACCGTGGCGATGGCGGGCGACGGGGTGAACGACGCACCTGCCCTCGCGGCCGCCGACGTGGGGATCGCCATGGGCACCGGAGCCGACGTCGCCGTCGAGAGCGCGGGCGTGACCCTCGTGCGCGGCGACCTGATGGCGCTGGTGACGGCCCGTCGCCTGAGCCGGGCGACGGTCCGCAACATCAAGCAGAACCTGTTCTTCGCCTTCCTCTACAACGGACTCGGCGTGCCGGTCGCGGCGGGCGTCCTCTACCCGTTCACCGGGGTGATGCTCTCGCCGATCTTCGCCGCGGCGGCGATGAGCCTGTCCTCCGTCTCGGTGATCGGGAACGCCCTCAGGCTACGAGCAGCGCGCGTCGGGTTCAGATCCGACGAAAGTTGAAGACGTCCGCGGCGTCCCCTCTCACCGCTCAGCGCCGCGCCCCACGGGGCGCGGCCCGTCGATCCGCGGGACCGGGGGTCTACCCACCGCTCCAGTCGACCGGGTCTATGAACAACCCGAACCACGCCGACCACAGGCCCAGACCGACGAAGATCAGTCCCAGGAGCCAGCGACGCGGACGCAGCCAGTCCGCCAGCCCGTCGAACGGAGCAGCGAGGCGTGGTGCAACCGACAGGGGAAGGAGGGGCGCCGACAGGGTGAGCGCGAAGACCGACATCAACACGAAGCCCGACACCGGTGAGGCGCCGACGCTGGCGGCCCCGATCAGCCCGAAGAGGATCGGGGCCGCGCAGGCCGGGATGTTCAGTCCGAAGGCCAGCCCCTGCACGATCGGATCGGAGGCGAGCCGCCAGCGCTTTGGCGCGAGCCCGATGCGCCGCCGGAGCATATGGTCGCCGCCGAGCAGAATCGCCGCTCCGATGCCGATGTAGAGCGCGCCGAAGACGAGCCACATTCCGGTCTGAACGCCGATCAACGCCTGCCCGAGGAGGACGATCAGCCCACCGAAACCACCCATCACCAGTAGCCGCGCTGCGAGGAACGCCGTGACCGCCCGGAGGCGCTGCGCCGTGGAGCGGGTCTTCTGTCCGGCGAGGAACAGCATGTGCGCCCCGATCGTGCACGGCTCGACGAAGCCGAGCAGCCCGAGACCCGCGGCGAGCAGAAGGCTTCCGCCAGCGAGATCCATCATTCCTCCCTACACCTCCGGATCGGACGGCATCTATCGCCGCGAGGCGGCCGCATCCCCCGCCGCGAAGACGCGCGGGTTCGACGTCGACTGGAGCCACGGCTCGACCGTCACCCCACCCGGTTCGCGCTCGATGCCCCCGGCGGCGAGGTCGAGGTCGTCGATCGCCGGCACCCGTCCCGCGCCGTGAACCACGAGATCGGCGTCGATCGCATGGGGCTCGCCACCCGTCTCGTAAAGCACGCGGCTGCCACCATCGCCGGCCGCCTCCACTCGTTGGAGTGACGCCTCCGGCACGAACGCGATCCCCGCCGCGCGACTTCGCTCGATCAGCATGTCCACGAGATCGGGATCGAACGCCTTCAGGGGCCGTGCCCCGCGGTCCAGGATTGTCACTTCGGCGCCGGCGCGCGCGGCGATGTGGGCGAACTCGAACGAGATGTAGCCGCCCCCCGCGAACACGATGCTGCGCGGAAGCGCCGCGAGCTCGAGGAAGCCGGTGCTGTCGACGATCCGCTCCGCGCCGGAAATGTCCAGCGGACGCGCCTTGGCGCCGGCGGCGATCAGGGCGTGGCGGAAGCGGAACGGGCCGTGCCCCTCGATCTCCATCCGGTCCTCGCCCGTGAACCGGGCTTGGCCGTGCAAGGTTTGCACGCCCGCGTCCCGCAGGCCCGCCTCCATGCTCCCGGGCACCGGATCCGTAAAGGTCCGCTTGTGCGCCATCAGCGCAGACCAGTCGATCCGGGCGTCGCCCGCGACACCACGGCCGTCCATGCGACGGGCGGCCTCGACGGCCTCGGCGCCGGCGCGCAGCATCTTCTTCGGGTCGCAGCCACGTAGGGCGCAGGTGCCCCCGTAGGGCAGCGCGTCCACGATCGCGACCGACCAGCCGGCGCGAGCGCATTTCTTCGCAGCGTTGATGCCGGCCATGCCGGCGCCGATCACGACAAGGTCGAGCATGCTCTTCTACCTATTTGACTACGATGTTCGTGGCGGGACGAGGTCAGATCGGGGCCCGGGGGCCTGCGATGATGATCCCGGCACCCAGAAGACAGAAACCGGCGCCGATCAGATCCCAGCGATCCGGCCTGATTCCTTCGATGACCCAAAGCCAAGACAGCGAGGTCGCGATGTAGATCCCGCCGTAAGCTGCATACGCCCGACCAGCAGCGTTGCTGTCGATAAGCGTCAACAGGAAGGCGAAGACCGCCAGCGAAGCCAGGCCAAGCCCGATCCACCAGAACGGCGCGTCGAGCCGATACCAGGCCCAGAAGGCGAAGCACCCGGCGATCTCCGCGAGAGCGGCACCGACGTAGATGGCGAGGGTCAGCATATCTGTTCCATGATCTACGCATCCGGGTTTGCTACCCCGCGCAGCAGGACAGCGAGGCGACGTCCCGCTCGAAGGTCTGGGCGGCAAGCTTCAGCGCCTCGACCGTGGTGAGGTAGGGCATGATGGTCTCGCCGAGTTCCTCGTAGGTCATGCCCGCCCGCAGGGCCATCGCGGCGGTCTGGATGCTGTCGGCGCCCTCTGGTGCGAGGATCTGCGCGCCGAGCAGGCGCTTGGTCCCCGCGTCGGCCACCAGCTTGACGAGGCCCCTTGTGTCTCGCGCGGCCAGTGCCCGGGGCACCGCGTCGAGAGGCAGGACCGAGGTGACCACTTCGTGCCCGGCGGCACGGGCCTCGCGCTCGCTCATCCCGACGCCCGCCGCCTGCGGGTCCGAGAACACCACCCACGGCATCGCGCGGTTGTCGTAGCGCCGCGTCTCGCCCGACACCGCGTTGCGGGCCGCAAGTTTGGCACCGTAGGCGGCCATGTAGACGAAGGGGTCGCGCCCCGTGACGTCGCCCGCAGCCCAGACCTGCGGGTTGGCGGTGCGCATGTGGGCGTCGACCGCGATGCCGCCGTTCGCCTCCACCGCAATACCGGCGGCCTCGAGGTTCAAGCCGTCCGAGTTCGGCACGCGCCCCGTGGCCAGTAGCAGCCGCTCGGCGCGCAGCACGTCGCCGCCGGCGAGGTGCAGGGCGACGCCCCCGCCGTCCCGGGCGGCCCGCTCGTAGCCGGTCGCGCGCACGAGGCGGATACCGTCCTCTGCGAGATACCGCTCCAGCGCCGCGGCTACCTCGGGCTCCGCTTCCGGCAGCACGCCCCGGCGGCTGACCAGCGTGACCTCTACCCCGGCGCGGGCGAAGATCTGCGCCAGCTCCACACCGATGTAGCCTGCGCCCATCACCAGCATGGAAGCGGGCAGCGCGCGCAGCTCCAGCGCCGCCGTGCTGTCGAGCGCGCCCACGGCGTCCAGCCCCGGAAGGGCGGGCACGTGCGGGCGCGAGCCGGTGGCGAGGATCACCTTGCCGACAGCGAAGGGCACGCCGTCCACCTCGAGGCGTCCGCCCTCGCCGAACCGGGCATGCGCTTCGACGTAGTGGATGCCCTCGTGGCGCGGCAGCACGCCCGCATACTTCGCGGCGCGCAGCTCCTCGACCAGCGCCTGCTTGCGGTCCACCGTGGCGGCCCAGTCCACGATGCGGCCGCCGGCCTCGATCCCGCCGAAGCGGCCCGCCGTGCGGGCATGGTGCAGACTCTCCACGGCACGGATCAGCGCCTTCGAGGGCACGCAGCCGACGTTCACGCAGGTGCCGCCCAGCGTGCCGGCCCCGATCAGCGCGACCCGCGCGCCGGCCTCGGCCGCGGTGATCGCCGCCGAGAAGCCCGCCGATCCGGCGCCGATCACGGCGAGGTCATAGCGGCCGGGTTCTGGGGTGTGTGCGTCTCTCATGAGGTGCCCTCCGTGTGGGATCTGTTGCGGCGCCAGAGCGCGTAGAGGGTGATGGCGATGAACACCCCCAAGGCCGGCAGGAGCACGTAGTCGAGCCAGCCGAGCCAGGCGGACAGGCCCACCACCCCGAAGAGGACGACGAGCACCGGCGTGAAACAGCACAGCGCCACGATGACCGTTCCGACGATGCCCAGCTTGAGCAGACCGAAGTGATCGTCCTTCTCGGCGGAGTGCGGAGCCGGCGCGCTCACGAGCCGCTCTCCGGGACGAGCGCGGCGGCGTATCCGATGCCAGCGACGGCGGAGAGGATGGCCTCGGGATCGGTCGCCCCGTCGTCGTAGCGAAGCACATAGGTGCCGGTCCCGCCGGCGCCTTCGGCGAAGTCGACGATCTCGACCGTCTCGATGCGCCGCATCGTGGTCGCGACCACGTAGCCGCAGGATGGGCAGGTCAGTCCCGAGACGGCGATGCGCGCCGTCGCCTCCGCAGCGATGGCGCCGCCCGCCGACAGGATCAGCGCGGCGGCGGGAAGCAGTGTTTTCATGGCGGATGGCCTCATGGTCAGAACCTTAGGATGATGGGGGCGAGCAGCGGGAACGCGAGAGCGAGCAGGACGACGGCGGTGGCGATCCAGAGGAGCGCGCGCATCGCCGTGCGGCCCAACGGGCGCGCGCAGGTCCCGTCCCGGCAGGCCGCATCGGACGCCGGGCGGTAAGCGGACCAGAACCCGTAGCCGAGGGCCGCGGCGGCGAACGCGAAGGTCGCCCACTTCCAGGCGTAGAGCGCGCCGAGCTGGCCGATGAACACTCCGCCCACCCCGAGGCTCACGAGCGCGAGCGGCAGGATGCAGCACGAGGTCATCGCCAGCGCCCCGGCGACGCCGGCGCCGGTGGCGATCCATCCCCCCGGGTCGGTCCGCCCGCGGGGGGCTTCGGTGGTCCGTTCGGTCACTGCGCTGTCCCTCGTTGCGGCGTCGTGACGGGCAACGTAGGGTCTGTAGCAGCTACAGGATCAAGGGGCCTTTTCCATGGCGCGCGATCACGGAACGGCGAGCGACCTCCGGCGCTCCGATCTGGCCCGACGCACGGGCTGCAACCTCGAGACCATCCGCTACTACGAAGGCGTCGGCCTCATGCCCGATCCGCCCCGCAGCCCGGCCGGTCACCGCCGCTACGGGCCGCAGCACGTCGAGCGCCTGAGCTTCCTCATGCAGGCCCGCGCGCTCGGTTTCGCCCTCGAGGAGATCCGCGGCCTGCTGACGCTCGCCGGCCGGGGCGGCCACACCTGCGCCGAGGTCGAGCGGATGGGCCGCCACCACCTCGACGCGGTCCGCGCCAAGATCCGCGACCTCCAGGCGATCGAGGCCGTGCTGGCCGACACCGTCGCCCGGTGCACTGGCACGGCCGCGCCGGCCTGCCCCCTGCTCGACGTGCTGTCGGATGGGAGCGGGCCCGCGAGCTTAAGGGAGACGTCGCCGGAGTAGAGGCGGCGGACGTGCTTGGAGAAGCGAGCAGGCTGATCACGTCGTTAGGCATACCCATTCCGGACGACGACGCTTCTGCCCCCGCCGTTGGTGCAGGACTGAAGAATTTTGCACCACTCTTCGGCCGAGCAGCCCAGGGAACTTCGGTCTACTCGGCCGCTCAACAGAGGATGTAGCGCAGGTCGCGATGCCGATCCGAAACTTCCGCGCGAAGAATATGCGACGAAAAACGGCTTCCTATCCTTCCAGTATCCATGCTCGCCGAACTCGCTCGCTTGGTCCGGATCGTTCGTTCGATTGGCTCTGACGATGAATGACGACGACAGCTCGGTGTAGATGCGGACGGCCTCGCGGTAGGCACAGGCAACTGCGCACATATCCAGTGCCGGGATCGCGCGTTCGAATGGTTGCGACTGCACGGGACTGATAAGACCTCGAACGAAACGCCCCCGCCTGGCGCCGCAGCAAGCAGGACCCCCCGGACGCCCGACCTGGCCGCCCCCTCTTCGATCCGCTGGTCCTCCCGTGCGGCGCCACGCTGCGGAACCGGATTGCGAAGTCAGCGATGTCCGACTCCTTTGGCGATGGCGCCGGCCATCCGACCGCGGCGCAGGCGCGGCTTTATGAGCGCTGGGCCGAGGGGGGCGTCGGCCTGTCGATCGTCGGCGAGGTGCAGGCCCTTCCGGCGTTCGCCGAGAAGCCCGGGAACCTCGTGCTCGACCGGCACGCCAATCTCGATCGCTTCCGCGAGGTGGCGCGGCGCGGAACGGCCGGCGGAGCGCACTTCTGGCCTCAGATCGGACATGCCGGCGCGATGGCCTGTCCGCCGACCAGCACCCCCAAGGGGCCGAGCGCGCTCGACCTTCCAAGATTGCGGGCCGCCGCGCTGACCCCGGGCGAGATCGCGGCCCTGCCGGCGCAGATCGCGCAGATCGCGCAGACCGCGACGCTCGCCCGGGCGGCCGGCTTCACGGGCGTGCAGATCTACGCGGCGCGCGGGTTCCTCCTCAGTCAGTTCCTCTCGCCCCTCTTCAACCGGCGGGACGACGACTACGGCGGCCCCATCGAGAACCGCATGCGGCTCCTGCTGGAGGTCATCCACGCCGTGCGCGCGGCGATCGGCCCCGCCATGCCGATCGCCATTAAGATCAATGCTACGGACCAGTTTGAGGGCGGCCTCGGCGAGGACGACGTGCTCGCCGTCGTGGCTGCACTCGATTCCTGCGCGGTCGACCTGATCGACATCAGCGGCGGGACCTACTTTCCGGGCGCGAAGTCTGCCTCGGACAGCGGCGGCAAGGGGCCGTATTACCTCGAGTTCGCCCGGCGCGCGCAGGACGCGACGCGCACGCCGCTCATGGCGACCGGCGGGTTCAAGACCTTGGCGCAGGCGTCCGAGGCTGTCGCAAGCGGCGTGGTGGACGTGGTCGGCCTGGCTCGCGCCCTCGCGCTGGAGCCCGCCCTGCCCTCGCTCTGGCGCCGGGGCGAGCGCGCGGAGCCCGCGCTCCCCCGCTTCGATGCCCCGCCCGAAGGGGGCGTGACCGCATGGTTCACGATGTGCCTGACCGCCCTCGGCGCGGATCGTCCCTTTCCCGATCCTACGACACTGGACACGGTGATCGCGGCTTACGAGGCACGTGATGAGCGTCGCGCCGATATCTGGCGAAGGACGTTCGAATAATGCGGAACGCCGGGACACGGTCTTGTTCCGCGACTACGCCGATCTTGTGACAAGCCAACGGTCAGGTGGAGGATTGAGGGCGGTGATATAGCCGCCGCCCGCAGGCTGCCTGACGAATGATAGTCTCACACCTTTTTGGTGACCGAGCGGTTAGTGGGTCGGTCCGATCAGATGGGCTCGGTATAACTCATCTCTGCCAGTGCGGTCGCGGCGCACCCAGAGGAGAAGCGTTCCCACGACCAAGAGGTTCGCAAGGCCCGTTGCCGCGGCGATGCCGAACGCCACCTCGTGGCCGCCGGTCGCGTCGAAGAGCGCGCCGCCCAGGAAGCCGCCATTGGCGTGCCCGAACCAGCCGAACATGGTGACAACGCCGATCGCCATGCCCCGCCGTTCGGGTGCCGTCAGCGCCCCGATGGAGACCAGGACGCCCGTCATGACGCCAGCATAGCCGAACCCGTAGATGATCGCATAGCCGAGGAAGGCGCCGGCGTCCTCGAGCAGCACGAAGCCGTAGACCAGCGCCGCCATCCATGCGGTCGCGGTCATGTAGGCGGGCAGCGCGCCGATCACGTCGGCGAGCTTGCCGAAGGCGACCCGGCCGAGGATGGCGACGAGTAGCATGGCGAACACCACGCCGCCCGCCTCCTCGGCCGCGTGTCCGCGGTCCTGCACGAGCGGCACGAGGTGCATGAGCGGCACCGACATCGTGGTGCAGCACAGGACGATCGCGAGGCAGAGCGCGGGCACGACGACGTGAAAGGGCGGGTAGCCCGCCCTCGCCGTCGCGTTGCTCGCGCCGGAGGGCGGGGGCGGACGCAGCGTCAGGGCGAGGGGGACCAGCAGGACCAGCATCAGCACGCCCGTCGCGGCGAAGGTCGCGGCGGTCCCGATGCGCTCGATCGCGAGGGAGGAAGCGAACGGGACGCCGCCCTGCCCCAAGGCCTGACCGGCCGACACGACACCGATGGCGAGCCCCGCCCCGCCCGCCGCGAACCAGCGTCCGACATAGGCGATGACGGGCGGGAAAATCGCCGCCGCCCCAAAGAAGCCGGCCACGAACATGAACCCATAGAACTGCCACAAGGCGATGGCCAGCGCGGCGAGCAGGTAGCACGTGCCGACCACGATCGCCCCACCCAGCACCACGGGCCGCGTGCCGATCCGGTCGGCCAGCGCCCCCATGGGCAAGCCGCCGAGCGCGAGGCCCAGGATGCCCAGCGTGTTGATCAGCGCGATCTCGCCCCTCGACCAGCCATGCGCCGCCTCCAGCGGGACGACGAAAGCCGTCAGGCCGTTCACCATCGCCCCCATCGCCAGCGCGAGGATCAGAGCGCAGGCGAGAGCGAGCCTCCAGTGCCCGCGATGGGACGGCGCGCCGCCCGGCATCGCGGGCGCGCTCACGGCCGCGCCTCCAGGACCATGTTGAACGGCGTCTCGGTGGCGCGGCGGAAGCGCGTGAAGCCGGCGTCGCGGGCGATGGCGCCGATCCGGGCCTCACCGGCTTGCGCGCCGAGCGCCTCGCCCACCTCCTGGTCCAGGGAGGTGGGCACGCAGACCATGGTCGAGGCGGAGTAGAACAGCCGTCCGACGGCGTTCAGGTTGTCATTGAGCCGGTCGCCGGCGATCGGCTCCACGATCATCCAGACGCCGTCGTCCGCCAGCGTCTCGCGCACCCGCCGCGCCGCGCCGCGCGGATCACCCAGATCGTGCAAGCAGTCGAAATGGGTGACGAGGTCGTAGCCCCCAGCCGGGAAATCCGTGGCGGAGGCGACCTCGAACGTCACGCGGTCGGCGACGCCGTGGGCCTCCGCCTGCCGGCGCGCCTCCGCGATCGACCCCTCGTGAAAGTCGAACCCCTTGAAGCGCGCCTTGGGGAAGGCCTGGGCCATGAGAACCGTGGAATGGCCATGCCCGCAGCCCACGTCGGCCACCGTCCCGCCGCGGGACAGGCGCTCGGCGACGCCATCCAACGTCGGCAGCCACCGGCTCACAATGTTGTTCACGTAACCGGGCCGGAAGAACTTGCCCACTGCGCAGAACAGGCAGCCCGCCTGGTCGCCCCAGCCGACGCCCTCGCCGGTGCGGAACGCGTCGAGGACCATCGGCGTGTTGTCGTGCATCGCCGCCGCGAGGTCGAAAGCGCCGCGAAGGTTCACCGGGCTGTCGTCCCGGGCGAACACCATCGCCTGCTCGGGCGAGAGCGAGAAGCATTCGGACGTGTCGTCGTAGCTCACGTAGCCGGAGGCGGCCTGGGCGGACAGCCATTCGCGGGCGTAGCGCGGCGCGATCCCGGATCGCGCGGCGAACTCGTCCGCTCTCAAACCTCCGCCGTCGCGGAGATGCCCGTAGAGGCCGAGCTGGTCGCCGATGCGCACCAACGGCACCGAGAAAGCGCCTCCGAGATCGGCCAGCAGTTGGCCGATCAGGGCGTTGAGCCGATCCGGATCCGGGTCGGTGGACGCGGCCGCCAGCGTGGCGGCGCTCCGGGGCTCGGTCTTGTGATCGTTGCCCGAGGGCGCCTTCGGGTCGATGTTCGTTCCCGCCGTCGTCATGGCTTCCTCCCGTTCCGATCCAATTCCATGCTACCAGGATCGGTCCACCGGCACGGACGCGCATGAGGCGGATGTCCCGCCGTCGCCCGTCAGGCGCTGTCCAGGCGCCGCCCCCATGGGACGGACGTCCCACGAGGGCCGCGGATCAGCCCGGCGGCAGCCCGTCGCGGGCCATCGCGACGGCGGCGGCGCGCGTCGGGGCCCCGATCTTCTGCATCGCCTGGGAGACTTGGTTGCGCACCGTCTTGGCGCTCTTGGCCAACCGCGCGGCGATGGCGTCGTTGCCCAGACCCTCGGCCACGAGCCGAAGCACGGCGGCCTCGGCTGCGGTGAGGTCGGCGAAGCCGCCGCTCGCCCCTTGCGGCGTCAGCTCGGCCAGGAAGGCGCGCAACTCCGCGAGGAAGACGTCGAAGGCGGGCTCGCCCGCAAGTGGCACGTGGTTGCGCCCCTCGAGCGGCAGGAAGCGCGCTCGCGGCAGGAGCGTCGCGAAGCGACGCCCCTCCTCGAAGGGCACACGCGCGTCGCCGGTCATATGCGCCACCAGCGTCGGCACATCACACGCACGCGCGTCCTCGGTTACGTCGATGACCTGCAGCGCTTGAAGGATGCGCGCCGCGTCCTCAGGATGGGCCGATAAACGTTCGAGTTCCGTCCACCACTCGTGCTGAGTCGGGGTGCCGCCTGGGATAAAGAGCTCCGTGAACACCGCCCGAAAGGCCGCGTTGTCCCGCCCCCAGCCGAGCCGGACGAGGTTCACGAGTGTCTCCGCCTCCCGATCCGCCTCCGCGCCACCGCCCCGGGCTCGCAGCCCGCGCGCATAAGCCCCGAGCAGCACCAGCCCGGCCACGCGGTCCGGATGCCGTGCAGCGTAGCGCACCGCGATGGCCCCGCCCTGCGACATGCCCAGCAAGACGGGCCGCTCCAGCCCGAGCCCGTCGATCACTGCGGCGAGGTCGCCCACCATCCGGTCGAGCGACACGTCCGCCACGCCGCGGTCGGACAGACCGCAGCCCCGCTGGTCATAGCGCACGTAGGTCGCGATCCGCCCGACCTCCTCGAGCCACGGCGCCCAGACCGGCGAGGCGGCGTCGTGCTCGACATGGCTCAGCCAATGCGCCACGCGCACGATGGGGCTTCCATGCCCGTTCAGGGCAACGGCAAGCCCGACGCCATCGTCGGACCGAAGGAACCGCAGGTTCTGGCGGATGCGCATCATGCCAAATGCATAGCACAATGCCCGACCGACGTGCCCTATCGTTCGGGCGCGGTTGACCTAAGCCACGTTTCCCCCCCAGATTCGGGTAGAGTCTGTCCCGACGAAAGAGATGGACGGATGAGGAGATCGAGGTCCAACGAGGAGCGGATCATCGCGATGCCGAAGGAGCAGGGCGAGGCATGAGCCCGCCATCGGTTCGAGGCCATGCCGAGCGGCGTGGCGACCGCCGATGTCTGCCGGAACCACGGTGCCGGCTCAGCGACGTTCTGCGAATGGAAGGCCAAGCATGGCGGCCTGGAGGGCGAGCCTTGTCCGACACTGGTTCGAGGACACTGGTTCGAGGACAAGGGCGAGCGCGAAGAGGTCGGTCGTGGTCCATCTGCGCGAGGCGCACAGCGTGAACCAGCGGCGGGCATGCGCGGCGACGGGTTTCGACCGGTCGAGCATCCGGTATCGCAGCATCCGCCCCGACGACGCCGAGGCCAGGGATGCCATGAAGGCGGCGGGCCGTTGAGCGGCGTCGCTTCGGCTACCGGAGGATCCACGTGATGCTCGGCCGCCGGGGGATCACCATGAACCTTGAGACGCTCCGGCGGCCCTGCCGCGAGGAGGGGTTGCAGCTCAGGAAGCGCGGCGGTCGCAAGCGCGCGCTCGGCGCGCGCAGGCCGATGGTCGTGCTCGACGGGCCGAACCGGCGCTGGTCGATGGATTTCGTCGGCGACGCCTTCACGGACGGGCGGCGGTTCCGCCTTCTGGCCGTGGTCGACGACTCCAGCCGGGAATGCCTGGCCCTGGTGGCCGACACGTCGCTGTCGGGGGCACGGGTCGCCCGCGAGCGGGACGCGATCATCGCCGTCCGGGGCAGGCCCGCGACCGCGGTCTCGGAGAACGGAGCGGAGTTTACTTCTATGGCGATCCTGAACCCGGTGTTAGCGCACCGAGATCGCCTGGCGTCCGCCATGAGTTTCGGACCGATGGCGGCCACGTCGCGGACCATCGCGCCAGGCAAGTCCACCCGAGACACGCCTTCGTCGAGAGCTTCAAGGGGCGCCTGCGCGACGCGTTGCTGAACGAGACGCTGTTCAGCGATCTCCGCCAGGCGAGGGGCGCGATCCGGGCCTGGCGGGAGGACCACAACATCCGCCGCCCGCATTCGGCCTCGGGACATGTCCCGCCGGCCGAGTTCGCCGCGCAGATCAGACTGGACGACAAGGCCGCGTAGAGCGCAGACATCAACCCCAGGACTCTCCCCGCCGCTGGAGGAAAGTCAGGGCTCAAATCAGGTCTTATCGATGAGGATAAACTGCGATTCCACCTGATCCATTATTTGCAGTCCGTGGCTCGATGCGAGAAGCGGAAGCGCAAAACGAAGACTGAGCCGCGGAGTGGATGAGCGCGGCCGCGTAAGAGCGGGAGGATCCGGTGAAGAAGTATCCTTGGGCGACTGGCTCAGACATCCAGGGCGAACGCCTGTCTAAGTCCCTGCCGCCTGGCGAGAACATGCGCCGCATGCTTGCCGGGAAGAAGCCCCTCTCGCCCGAGAAGGTCTTCGGGAAGCTCTACTCTCTGCCCGAAGCCATCCAGGCCCTCGGGGTCGATCTCGCGACGATCGAGCGCTGGCGCGAAGACAGACAAATCGTCGTGTTAGATTCTGAAAAGCGCGGTCTCATCGTGCCTGTCGCTCAGTTCGAGGGCGGCAAGGTTCTGCCCGGTGTCGCGGACGTGCTTCGCATCGCGAGCGGGTCCGCAACCACCGCGTGGCTCTTCCTCAAGCGCCCGCACCACGCTTTCGACGGCCAGGCGCCTGTCGAGGCGCTGCGCGAAGGCCGGGTGCAAGAAGTCCTCGAGGCCGCCTCGCTGACCATCCGCTGAGCTCGTGTCCCCGCGGGGACGCATATCCGCGGCGTGCGAATGCTGCGATCATCAGGCGTGCGATCCGGACGACATCTCCGCAGTCTACGCCGCCGGTGCTTGGCGAAGCTCCACGTTCTGTCTTCAGGAGGCGGAAAGACCACTGCCTTCGCGAAAGCGGCACGGCGCGCGGCCGAGCCCGGAAAGTCCGTGGTCGCGATCGCGCACCGGCGCAATCGATGGCGCGTTCCACGCTTCGCTCGCGGCACCGCGCAATCCTCTGCGCGCAATTTCTGCCCACCAGCGGACGACCTGATCTCCTCGCCACCACAACGAGGAGTTCAGAATGACCCCAATCGCACTCGACGCCGCTCTCGCCGCCGCCGCTTTCGCCGGCTACGACCAACCCACCCTCGACGCCGGCCGCGAGGCGTGGCTGCGCAAGCGGCGTGTGCACCATCCCGCCGGGACCTGGGACAAGGCCGGCCGCTTCCAGATCGACGAGCACTGCCTCGCATGCGACCGCATCCGAGCGCCGTCGCGGGCCTGGCCGAAAACCCGGTGGAACCACGGCCACACGCCGAAGCACGTGGCCGCTCTGCACGGGGCGTGCGCGACCCGTGTGGGCCGGGTCATGCGGGTCCTCGATCTCTTCGCAGACCTGGGCCCTGATGCCTCGGCGCACGACCATGCCGCCGCGGAGATCGAGTCCGAGCGGATCCTGCGGCCGGGCAAGAGGACACGACGGACGGTCGAGGCAGCGTGAGTTCGATGCCGTTCGGGTTCGTCGGCATCGTCGCCTTGGACCCGTGGTCGCCCCTCAGATCGGGCGCATCCCCGCTGCCAGCCACCGGGCGAAGTCCGCCTCGCTCACCTCCCCCGCCGCCAGACCTTCCATCACTCGCACCCCCTCTATGGGGTCGGGACGGAAGGCATGGCCGTTGAGGCGCAGAAAGGTGAGGGCCGTCACGAAGGCGGTGCGCTTGTTGCCGTCCACGAACGCATGGGCCTTGGCAATTCCGAACGCGTAGGCCGCGGCGATCGCTGCCAAGCCCGCCGCATCGTCGTAGGCCGCGAGGTTCACGGCGCGCGCACAGCCCATCTCCAGAAGCCCCCGGTCGCGCAGGCCGGGCGCCCCGCCGTGGCGGGCGATCTGGCGGTCGTGGATCACGACGACGGCGGCGAGGGGCACCCAGATGGGCGCCGTCAAGCGAGCGCCTGCAGGAGGTCGCGGTTCTCGTCCATCACCACCTCGGCCGCGGCCAACGCCTCAGCCACGGAAGGGTCGTGGGCCATCACGCGAAGGGTGCCGTCGTCGCCGCGCACGACGAAGAGGGTGTCGCCCTCCTTGGCATCGAGCATCGCGAGCATCTCAGTGGTCAGCGTCATGACCGCGGAGTTGCCGACGCGGCGGATCTTGGTCTCGATCATCGCAAGTCCCTCATATACACCGACGTATATACGTAATGTTCGAGCGGAGACAAGTTGGTGGACCACCGGCCCGCAGGTCTGTGGCGACAGTCCCTGAGCTTCACTGGCCGGCCCCGTCGTGGTGCATGGCCACGTGAAAGATCACCGCGGGGGGAACGGGTCGGTTGAGCGGCAGTGCACGCAGCCACCGCAGTTGGCATCGAGAATGCAGGCCCCGCCCGAGACAACGTCGGAGGTCCATCCGGCAGAACGGGCGCGCGTCACGCCCGGAGCGGGCGCCAGAGCGTTCAGCTCGGGGCGCCCGACGGTGAGGGTCCCGATCTTGTCGAAGGCGACCACCCGGGCCTGTCCCAGCGCCTGCAGCGCGTCGCCGCGGCGGAACAGCACCCCCGTCTCGGCAGCGCGTCCGGTGCCCACCATGATCGACGTCGGCGTGGCAAGGCCCATGGCGCAGGGGCAGGCCACGATCAGCACCGACACGCCCGCGACCACCGCTTCCAGCGGCACTTCCTCGGTGCGCCCGTCCCGGACCCGCAGCGCGGTGCGCGGGCTAAGGTCAACCAACCGCACGATCGCAGTTCCGGTGCGGCCCTTGGCGCGCGCCTCGAGCCAGCGCCCAAGCAGGATCAGCGTCACGATCACCGCGGCCGCCTCGAAGTAGACGGCGCGCGTGCCCTCGGGGAACCGCCCTGGCAGGAGGAGAGCGACGGCGGAGTAGCCCCAGGCCGCCAGCGTGCCGAGCGCCACGAGGCTGTTCATGTCCGGCGAGGGCTACCCGCGATTTCGCGTAATGTGTCCTGCTTGCGGGACCACAACGCCCGGTCCGGATCTTCGCACAGCCCGAACTCGATCAGCGCGAACGACTCGTGGCGTTCCAAGCGTGGACGACGAAAGCGCGGCCGCCGAGGCGCGCGGCGACGAAGGAGTGGGCCAAAAACGCTGTGGCGTTCTCCGCAGGTTTGGCGAACGCCGGAGATATTGAACGCGCGCGGCCTCGATGCGCGATACAGGGCTTACACTTCTGCCGGGCCCCAAACCCGAAGGCCTCCACTGGTGGACGCTGGGCATCGCTTCTTCAGCGGATACCCTCTTCTCCCGAAGATCGAGCTTCGATCACCGATCTCGTGGAAGAGGTGCTTCCTGCAACCAACGATATGCTCCGCGGCAAGATCGACGTCATGCTCCGAGCGACCTCCAAGCGCAGCGCGTCAGACCGAGAATAGGAGCGCCGTTCTTATACCGAGGTCCAAGGAACACGGAGTTTGTGCTCCGATCGGGCAAGCCGCGACGTCCTCGGTAGCGTTCGCTACCAAACCGGTCGCGAGCGGTTCCAGCAATACCGCAGCCGCGAGCTGGCGGCGGGGCTAAATTAACTGCCAAGCCCGCCGATCAGAACCGCAGCGGCGGCGATGCATGCGATGGTCCGCGCGGTGTTGAGCCGCGTCCAGCGGGGGCCGTAGACCGTGGCCCACCAGTCGCGGCCCTCCGGCGTGGTCGCGTCTATGCCGGCAAGCCGGTCGTTCAGCGGCACGTTGCCCGCCGCCGTCACCGCGAAGCATCCGCCGACGTAGAGCGCAGCGGCCGCAACGAATCGCGTCGGATCTGGTGCGGCAAGCCAGCCGCCCACGGCCAGCAGGACCGAGACGGGCACCATACCGAGGAACAGCGCCATGAAAACGATGCGGAAGACCTCCCGGTTGATCGACTGCATCGCCTCGGCTCCACCGGGACTGCGCGCGAGCGCCCGCATGATGAAGTCTGAGAAGGCAAGGAAAACGCCACCGAGCGCAGAATAGGCCAGCACGGCGAACTGCGTGAGGACGAGAAGCCAAGGGTCCATATTTGCATCTCCTCACCCTGCAATCATGCCGCGCCGGCCAGGTCCCACGCGCCCGCGTGGGCGGCGTCGCGGGCGAAGAGAGCGAAGTCCCGCGCGGGGCGGCACAGTGCCCGCTCCACCCCATCGGAAATCTGCGCGTTGCGCCCATCCAGAGTCTCGCGTGCAATGGCAGTGAAGACATCGGCGACAACGGCGCCCGCACCTTGGGCGAGCCCCTCGTGAAACTGCTCGAAGCTGATGGGCACGTGGCGAACGGGACGACCCGTCGCAGCCGACAGCGTGTCGGCCATCTCCGAAAAAGTCATCAGGCGGGGGCCGGTCAGCTCGTAGAATCGGTTCTCGTCGCTGTCGAAGCGTAGCGCCTCGATCGCCACCTCGGCGATATCATCCACGTCGAGGATCGGCTCGGCCACATCTCCGCCGGGCATGGGCAGCACGCCCGCGAGGATCGGATCGCGAAGATACCCTTCCGAGAAGTTCTGCGCGAACCAAGCGCAGCGCAGCCGCGTGGTGGGCACTCCCGCCGCCAGCACCGCCTCTTCGCCCATCCGGGCGTGATGCTCGCCCCGGCCCGACAGGAGCACCAGCCGCTCGACGCCCGCCGCTCGGGCGGTCTCGGCCAAGGCGCCCACGGCCTCCACTGCGCCGGGAAAGGCGAGGTCGGGGAAGTAGCTGACATAGGCAGCCCGCGCACCGTCGAGCGCGAGCTTCCAGGTCTCGTGGTCCTCCCAGTCGAAGGGCGTGCCCCCCCCGCGGGAGGCGCGGCGCACGGGCAGGCCGTCGGCCTGGAGGCTGTCGGCGATGCGGCGGCCGGTCTTGCCGGTGGCGCCGATCACAAGGGTGGGTCGGGGATCGGTCATGGGGTTCTCCTTTCTTGCGTCGAGGTCGACGCGAAGAAGATGCCGTTCCTACCGGCCCCGCGGATTGACTCACCCCGCCCTTGGCTTGACGCGGGACGTCAAGCGCGGCGGGCGGCGCGGAAGGTTGCGGGCGTGACGCCGTTCCAGCGGCGAAACGCGCGGCTCAGCGCGCTTTGCTCGGAAAAGCCTGCGAGGAAGGCAATCTCGGTAAGGGCGTAGTCGGAGTTCACCAGCAACCCCTCCGCGAGGTCGCGGCGGACCCCATCCACCAGGTTGCGGAAGGACAGCCCCTCGGCGGCCAACGCCCGTTGCAACGAGCGTTCCGACCGGCCCATCGCCGCTGCAACTTTGGCCAGGACAGGGACGCCGTCGCTTAACGAGCGCTCGATTGTGCGGCGGACTGCCGAAGCGAGGTCGTCGCCCCCCGACCGTATTCGAGCCAGCGCGCGGTCAAGCTGAGCGTCAAGATATGCCGACAGGCCCGCGTCCCCCAGCCGGTTCGGTCGGTCGATCAGTTCCGCCGTCAGCAACAGACCGTCGCGGTCCGAACCCCATGTCACCGGGCAGCCATACCATATCGCATAGCCGCGGGACGGGCACGGCGAAGCATGGCGCAGGTGCACTTCGGTCGGCTGCACCGAGCCGGGCGCGACCTCGCGCATGATCGTTAACGCCGAGGCGAGCGTCGCTTCGTTGGACAGGCGCAGGCCCAGCCGCCGTGCGCCCGCACGGTGCAAAAGAAACCAGACGCCCGCGCCCTCGGGTCGAATTTCGATCTCCGCCACGGAGGTCAGCACCCTCCAGTAGCGCTGCGCACGGCGGAAGGAGTCGCGCAGGGTCGGCGCCGTCTTCCACGCCAGCCCGAACGCGCCATAGTCATCGCAGCGCATCGTTGCTCCCACGCGCAACGGCAAATCGGCCGCGTCGGGCAGGTCGTGCGCTATTCGCTCGAGCAGGCCGTAGTAGGCGTCCGCATCGATCATGGTGCCCACGTCGGCCGGCGCCTTGGGATCCAAGCCGACCGAGCGCAGATAGGCAGGTCCCGCCGCACCACCTACGGCGGCCACCACCTTGTGCACATAGACTGACGTCACGGATCCCACGCAGGGAAGTTTACCTCAGCTTGCCTATGCGGTCATGTGGTCGTCTCCGAAGCGATCTGGGAAGCTGCCACCGACGGCGGCCTGCGCCTGCGATACACGGCCGGCGAAGATGCTCGACAATCCATGGCCCCACGCTCGGCACAGGGCGACGCCGAGTTCATTGGGGGCATCAAAGCTCAGTTCGGCCTCGCGTAGGGTCGCACCCGGCGCGGCGCCGGGGCGCCATCGCAGGTATGCCCGGCACCGTGGAGAACGCCCGGCCTGCGCTCGAACCGCGTTTGCGCGGTCGGGCGCACCCTTGTCGGCGTTCCAAATAGGAACCCCGAGGCAACCCGCACTGGGAACTACGCAGGGCGGGGCCGGATTCCACAGCGTCACGGTCCCCGGTCTACGGTTCGAGACAACGCCGAGTTATTGGGCGTCGTCCACCTGCGACACAATCGGATTGTAAGGATAGAACTACGCGAAGGAAATTTGCCGTATACGCGTTCCAGACCGATAGTGGGCCATGCTTGCAGAGTGGGGCGTTCTACGTTCGATCTTAGGGTGAAACGGATGTGGAAGGACATCGCCGCAGCTATGGCACGGTTTAACTATCAATGAAACTTTCGCTCAGGATGCAGTAGCGGGCACGGGGAGCCGACGCTTGACGCATCGGCCTGTTACCATGAGCCATTGCGGATCGCGGGAATAACCCTACTCGTATTGCTCGCAACAGTCGTCAGGAACATCTCCAACTGAAGATCCCACCTTGGCGTAGCCATCCCCTTCGGAATTACGCAATCGCTTCAACTCCACAGCCGACTTTAGCCCGCGTCGAAGCATGTTCGTGTCCTCCCTCGTAATGTCTCCAGCTTGAAGTGGTAGGATCAGTTTCGTGCCCTCGATACGTATCCCAGCGCGGCGCATAAGGACTTCCAGTTCCCTGCGCTTTTCGCTGGTCAACGATTCAATTTTACCGATCATCGCAAACATGTTGCGCAGAGTGCCTTGCTCGAGGACGAATTCGGGTTGTGTCATTGCCTTACCTCTCTGCCGCCGCGTTGATCGCGGTCGTGGAAGGGGAATTTAGAGGTGCATGGCAGCCCCTGCTGCCAGGTTTCAACGATGGCACGGAGTCGTTGCCTTGAGGCCACACTGCTTGTGTCGAGGACATGTCGACAGAGTTTACCCAAGGTGCATGCAGACTTGCCGGCTTGTCCGCCGGAGAAGCGATCCGATCGCCATAGACTTAGAAGACGGCAGCGGGGGCATACACATATGAACGCCATCAGGCGGTCGCTTCCGACAGGGCGCGGTTCTTGCCCACTACCACCTCCGCGGCGACAGGGGTCTCGGCAAGCGATATGTCGCAGTCCATCACGGAACAGCATCGATACGAAGCGAACCAGTATCTACCCCTGGTTAATGAGCCGAGCGCAGATTTTACTACGTTATAGCGTAAAACCGGCCATGGTTGATATGGCTGTCAATCACCCGGTTTGGCCACCAAACGGCTTTGCCGGCGCGATCATACTCGGGCGCTCACCCGCCCTCATCGCCTGAGTTGGCCAGATCGTTTGGGTCATTCGGCCATGAGTTCGCCTGCTCGTCCCCCACGGCGGCATCCTTCGGCCACCGTGGGGTTAGCCCCCTCCAGCGCCGCTACGTCGCGAGCTTCCACTGCTTGCCCACGCAACACACCGCGCCGTCCTTCTCCATCTGCCCAAGCAGATCGCGAACATGGCGCTCCAAGGTTTCCTTTTTCCACGGCGCGCGGAACTCCGCCTCCGCGGGGATCAGGCTTGCGATCTGCGCCGGGGTCATGGGTCGCGACAAGGATGCTTGGAGGCAAACCCAGATCACCACGGAGAGGTCCTTGAAGCGCCACTCCTTGTCGGCCCCTGCCTTCTTCTCGGAATCTTCTTTAGAGGGATCAGGGCAACGCCACACGGCCCGGACGGTCGTCACCTCATCTCCTTCCTGATCCCGCCCGAGGACGACGGGCTCGAGGTCCATGGCAAGCTTGGTGTCGTCGGCGAGATCGCGTTGCTTCTCGGCCTTGATATGCGCCGTGCGCTTGCTGGGCTCTCGCTCGAGGATGAGGGTCGTATCCACCGCACCGTTCAGCGCCGAGCTTCCCCGCCCCCCGGCCCCGCCCGACTTTGCGGGGTGGTGCAGGGTGAGAACGTGGACGCGCAGCTCCTCGGCGATCCGTCGCAAGTTGGCGGCAACGAGGGCCATCGTTCCGGCGTGGTTCTCGTCGGCATCGGGCGACAACGCTGCGGCGAGCGTGTCGATGACGACGAGCTGCAGAGTCTCGCCGCCCTTCGCGACGTAGCCTTCTGCGAAGGCGATGAATTGCAGAACGCTCTGGGTGTCGTCGAGGTGCAGGTTGCCCCTCGCGATGTGGACGGGGATGTCCGCGCACACCTCGTCGCGCCAGGCTTCCAGTCGCCGCTCGGTGCTCGTGTAGGCCTCGCACGCCAGATACATCACGGCGCCTTGCCGGACGAACATCGGACCGACCGACGTGCCGTCAGCGACGCGAACCGCAATCGCCATCGCCGCGGTCGACTTGCCCTTCCCCGGCGCACCGACCAGCACCGACACCGTGCCGGCGCCGCCAAGGAGCCCCTTGACGGTGTAGCTGCTCTTCAAGCGTCGCTCTCGGCGCAGTGGCGCTTCCGCCTGGAAACCGTGCGCGCGGACCGGCGCAGGGTTGTTCCCCGCAGCCTCGATCCCGTCCATCGCCGTGTCTTCCGTCAGTATGTCAAACATGTCGTTGTCTCCTTTCTGACAGGGACATCGATCCTTCTCGCCGGACACCAAAACGAAAGTTCGGACGGCGGCACGGATGGACGGACGGCCCCCCTAAGGGGCCGTCCGTCCATCCGTGCCGCCGCTCTGCCGCCGGGGGCCGGCCAACGCATTTTTCCGTCGGCCATCGCGGGGACCTAACTCCCTTCCGACCAGAAGGAGATGGCCCATGGAGTTGAGAACCGAGACGCTTTCCCGCATCGCCCGCCACTGGGCGGTGCACCCTGACACCGCACGGCGGCTCCTGCGCGCGAGCGGCGCGCGCCCCCACGGCGGCGGGCGGCGATGGGAGTGGGACGACGTGTGGGCCGTGGAGGGGCTCTCCTCCGTCCATCCGATGGATCGCACTCGGCTGCGCGCGCCGCTCCTCACGGCCGCAGACTGCGCCGCGTCCGACCCCCTGGGCCGATCGCCGCGAACTTGGCGACGCCACCTCGCAGCGGGACGCCTGCCGACGGTGGCCCTCGCGCCCGGCCTTCGCCGGGTGCGCACGGGCGACTTCGAACACTGGCTCGAGAAGGTCTGACGGCCGCCATTCGCCCCGGGACGCGCGGGCGAATGGCGTCCGCTCGACGAACGGAGATCGACATGTCTAACGCAAAGTCCGCCCGGCGCGGTGCGCGCTCCATCCGCACGATGGACGACCTTCTGCAAGCACTGTCCGCCCTCGGCTACACCGAGACGACGGCGGCGCAGATCCGCCCCCAGATCAAACGGTGCCAGACGGTCTACCGGACGCCGCTGCACCGCATCCCTGCGGACCTCGATGACTTCGAGCGCCGCTGGGGTCGTGGACGGGACGCCAAGGGCGCCATCGCCGCCGGACTGCGCGATCAGGCACAGTTCCTGGAATGGCGCCGCCGTGTGCGGGCCGCTCTGGCAAAGGCCCACAAGCCGCGCGCCGCGGAGCCGACCGCGCGGCTCGCAGCGTGGGACGAGCTTCTTGCCTACGTCGCCGCGCATACCATGGGCAACGACGGGCATCTGCCGCCTCACCTGGACCTAAGCATCGGCGCGCTGGCACGTCACGCCTCGGCGCGCGGCATCGAACCTGTGGGAATGACCGACGACGCTGCGGTGCGGATCTTCGACGGCGCGCAGGGAAAGCTGAGGCGCACGCTTCGGTGCGGTCTCCGGTCGTTCGCGCGCCTCTGCGAGTGCGGACGCACGCGCGCGGACGTCGGACACCTGCTCCCCTCCGGGGCCCCTGCCCTGCCGCCCCCGGCGAAGCGCCGGACGGCGGCGTATGGCCGCGATGCACTGCGGCTGCGGCGTCTCTGGTCGCAGTTCGACGCACGCATGGCGCTGCGGCGCGAAACGCTCGGCGAGGACGAGGACGATGACGAGCGCGAAGGTCGTGGCCGCGATCGCTACGAAGACGCCGTTCGCGGCGCGATCGCGGCGCTCGACGCGAAAGGCTACCTCCCCGCCGAGCCAGAGCTAAACGATGTCCTGTCCATCCCCGGCCTCGCGGCCTACCACACCGCGTGGAAGGCACGGGTCGAATGCGGTGAGCTTCGAGAGGATGCCACGAGCTTCTCGCGCGACATGCAGCGGCTCATCTATTTCGCCCACGTCGGAGCGGACGAGAAGGAGCGTGAAGCGCTCACCAAGCTTCGAAAGAATTTTAAGAGGAAGGCGCCTTCCACGTGGCAGATGTCGCCCGCCCATCTGTCTTGGATCAAGCGCTACGGCCGCGATCCGGCGCAGCAGCGGGCGCTGCATCGGATGCCGTGGGCGCTCATGGGGGAGGCAACTCGCATCCTCGCGCGCTGGGACGCCGGCAAGCCGCTGAGACGCCGCGAGCGGATGCGAGCGCTCGATCTCGGCACGGCGGCCGCCATGTCGGCCGTCTTGTTCCTCGTCGCGCCCATTCGGAGGGGCAACCTGCGCAGTCTACGCATCCATGGCCCCGAGGCCGAGCTGAACCTCCTCGGCGCTGCGCCGCACCTCTCCATCGATGGCACGGCGGTCAAGAACCGGCGGCCGATCGAGATCGAGGGCGACGACGAGGCGATGCCGATCCTGCGCTGGTTCGTCGACGACGTTCGGGCGCGGCTGATCACGGACCATCCCTACGGCAAGCCCGCCCAGGACAGCGACTTCCTCTTCGCAGGTCCCCAGAGCCACGCCCCACTCGACGACACCACCCTCGCCGCACGGTTCGACGCCGGGGTTGCGGCGGTGGGGCTCGATCTGACGATCCACCTCGCACGGCACGTGTGTGCGTTCCACATCCTCGCACGCGATCCGAACGCCTGGGAAGAGGCTGCGCAGGTCCTCGGCGACCGAGCGAACACGGTGCGCAAATACTACGGCTGGCTCAACGAGCGCCGCGTCGGCGAAACGGGACGGTCTCATCTGCGGGCGGCGCGCCGCGAAGTGCATCGCCACCGCCGCGGCCAGCACTTCGAGGAGGGACGGAGCCATGGCTGATCCTGCACTCACGCCCGCGCAGACTGCCCTCATCGGGCGATGGAGGGATCACCTCGGCGGGAGCAGTGATCATGTGCCCCACCCGACCGTCGAGGACGCCCTTGCGTTCGGGCGCCTGTCGACGCTCGAACGCCTCCTGCGGGCGCTATGCACCGAAGAGCCGGATCACTGCGGCGTGGTCCGCCTTGCGGTGCGCGAGCTTCGGCAGCGCAAGACCCGCCCCGAACCAGGCGGCGGGCAACGGGGGCCGGCTCCCCGGCATTCGGTGCCCCTCGAAGCCCTGCCCGAGCCGTGGCGCCGAACGCTTCGCGAGATGGAAGCGGCGCGGGCGCTGGACGACGACGGTCTGTGGATCGAGGGCCGTGATCCGCCCGCTCCGCACGTGCTCCGAGGGATCGCCTACGTCCTGCGGGCCGTGGCGGCAAAGTGCGCCGAGCGAGACGTCCCCGTCAGGCTCGACAAGCGAGCCATCGGAGAGTGGAGGAATGCCGCGAAGGACCGGGGTTTGCGCCCGGCCAGCGTCGCACTGCAACTCCGTCATATCGAGCGGTTCCTCGCGTGGCAGGGGGATCATACGTCGTTGTGCGAGACAGTCGCGAGCTGGGCGCGGCAAGAGGGCGAGAAGGCCGCTTGCACGATCAGCGTAAAGGATCGACGCCTGCGTGCGCGTCCGCTCACGCTCGGCGCGGTCATCGAGAGCGCAGAGCATCTGGCGCGCGAGGGCGCATCCGCCCCGGCGGGCTCGCGCGCCGAGGCGATCGCACAACTTCACGCTGCGGCGCTCGCGCTCGCCGTGAACTGCCCCCTCCGGATCGGCGACCTGCACCGCCTGCGCGTGGGCCGCGAACTCGTGCGCGACGCGACCGGATGGTCGGTGAGCATCAGGACGTCCAAGACAGGCGCGGACTACGAGATGCCTTCGCTGTGGCCCGAGACGACGCCGTTCCTCGACGCGCTCGTGTACGCTTCGGCGGCGGGACGTGAGCTGTGGACGGGCTACGACGAACGGGAGGGAACGCCGATCTTCTCGCTCGACGGCGGCAAGACCGGTCTGCGCGCCGACTGGATCTCGAAGGTCTGGCGGCGCCACACCGGTCACGGCGCCCACATCGTCCGCACGCTCTGGCACGATCACGTCCGCGACGTGTCCGGCGACCGGGAGGTGTGGCTCGCCCTCGCGCTCTGCGGCCAGCGGTCGGAGCGCACGCGCCTTCACTACCAAACCCGCGCCTCCGTGCAGGCAAACCAGCGGCGAGGACGCGACGCCCTGCGCGCCGCGAGGAACGAAGCAAAAGAAGCCCTGGCGCCGCTACGACGGCACCGTTGAAAACGTCTGAGGATCGAGCACGCTTCAACAACGTATGATCTGCAGGGCGCCAGAATGTCGGCGCGCGCGGGCGGTCCGGGTGACGCCCGCACGCGCCGACCCTACCGGCGGCGTGGGAGCCGGGCAGTCAGACCGGAAGCCCAACCATGAGAAGAGCGCAACCTCGGCACATCCGTCGTCGCACGGCCAAGCCCCATCGCCATCAGGCCCCATACCCGAAGGTCAAGCCTCGCCGGCCTCGGCGACCGATGCGGCGGGAGGGGCGTCGATGAACAAGGTCACGAGCATACTCGCGCCGGAAGCAATCGACCTCGAATTCGCGCAGTTCGCTGCTGTGACGGACGCCCATGCTGAACAGATCGCGAATGTCGCTTCAGCCTACCCCCAAACGAGACTGATGTCGTTGCTGCGTCAGGCCCATCAGCTTCACCGCGGCACCGAAGAGATGCCGGACGCCGAGGTGATCGCCGAGGCCGCTCGCATCGCCTGGGACATTCGCGACTGCCTTGCGAGGATGCCCATCCGGAGGTTCGTCGGAGATGCCCACGGTCCGGGGACGGACGAGAACGCGATCTGCTATCTGGGTGCGACCTTCGAAACACGGGCCCGGAACCTCGACAACCTGCTTCGTTCGAGGGGGCGACGCCATGAGAGGTGCGCCGCATTGCCAGGCCGGTGATCGCGCCGAAGCTCGGACCGGTTCTGCCGGTCCGAGCGAAGGGCTGTCAGCCTCGACCCCTGATCGCGAAGCCCTCTCGCCGGACCTTACCGGATCGCAACCTTTCTCTGGCACCCGAGGGCATGCCGCATTTAACTCCGGTCGTGGTGCCCGACCTTAAGCCCTTCCCCGAACTCGGGATCGACACGGCTCCCCTCGTTCAGTCGATGCGGGCGGTGACGAACAGCTACAAGCATCTGTTCCTGCGCGCGTTGCTGGCACGGGTGCGCGCAGGCGATACCGAGCCATTGTTCCTCGACCTGCTCCGGGGAATGCTCGCCGAGGCGTGGTGGCCTGCATTCCACTATCGCCTCGCGCTTGGTTCCCAGGACATGGCGGTGAAACACCTCTCCACACTGATCGAAGATCCCACCGCGTTGCGGATGCGACCGGGGGATGTCCTCGACTACCTCGCTCATGTCCCGGCCACGCAGCTTTCAGAGGGACCTGCACGTTCCCTGCTCCGGTATGTTCCGACACGTCTTTTGCGCCCTTGGTTCGAGGGCGAGGTCGGCTCTCTGCCCGACGGGAAGCGCGATCGGGCGATCGCATACGCGTCACGCGCGCTTTTCGATGACAGGCGTCCGCTGTTTCGCATCGAGCCGGACCGCATCGTCGTGCATCCCGACTGGGTCGCGGCTATCGAGCGCTACGGACCCATCTTCGATGGGTGGTCAGACGCGGTCTGGCTCTCGTATCTTGAACGGCGGAACCCCCACGCAACGAGCCTTCTGGCAAAGGTTCGACCCGCATTCGAACGCGCGTCCCTCACCGAAGAGCGTCGGGTCTGGTCGGCCCACTTGCGCGGCGGAGGCACTTGCGTGTTCTCGCGGGCTTCGGTGACGCCCGACCTCTTCGCGGTCGATCACTTCCTGCCCCACGCCTTCACCGGACACGATCGGTTCTGGAACCTCTCCCCGATTGCGCCCGCCGTAAACGCGAGCAAGCGCGACGGGTTGCCCCCCGAAGCGGCCGTGGATGCCCTTGCCTGCCGTCACGCGGCACTCTGGCATGCTGCGGATCGCCTCGGTCGCCATCAGGCATCCCTGCGGCGGTGGCGCGACGACTATGCCGCCGACCTCGGGTTCGACCCCGTGGGAAGCGACGAGACGACGTTTCGCTCGGCCTTCCGCGAGACCTACACCCCGCTGTTCGGAATTGCCCGCCGAATGGGTTTTCCGGACTGGACCCCGGCAGGATCTTGAGAAGCTCCGCGGCGCGGTTTCCTGGATTGGCGGCCAGCCGAAAACGCCTTGCTGATTGAACACGCCTCTCACTCAAGCTCGGCGATACTGCGACGATCGCGTTCGTCGCACCGCCGCGCCTTCCCCGACCGATAGCCGCACGCCCTCCGCATTCGGTTCCAACGCCTCCAGTGCGCCATTGCGGAGGCGGCTCCGCTTCTTGGGCAAAGGTTTCGCCCTCTTCACGGATTTCGAAGGGGCCGAGGCGATTGGTTCGAACGCCGCACGTGTCGTCCGCTCGCTCGCGGTAGCGCCGTCAAGGTCGGGGACGGACTGCGGCAGTTCCTGGACTGTCTGTCCGACATTGGCCGAGATCACAACGCGCCCGGCAGTGCCAAAACCGTCTGACGACTGCGGCCTCACCTGGGCGATGGGTTCGCCCAGCTCGCGCGAAAGTCGAGCCACCAGAGGCTCGGCGTCGATCGCCTTCGCCTGAGCGGCAATGGCCTCGCACAAGTCCCGCTTGCGCCCCCGCGTGGGCAGTCGGATCGCATCGGCCGCAACCTTTGCCCGAACGGATTTCGGCATCGCCTGCGCGATCTCGCTCGGAGAGGCATCGTGGTCGAAGCGGCAGGTCGCGCGCTCGCCCTCGGTGTCGACGGTCACGGCCGCGACGCCTTCGTCGGCGAGTTCCACATCGATCGCGGTCTCGGGAATGCGATCGGAAAGCCCGCAGTGTCCGATCACCGGGAAGCCGTTCGCGGCGTCCCAGACGAGCGTCAGCTCATAGCGGGCCTTGTCGAGATCGCCCTTGAGCGAACGGGCATGGAAGGCAGTGTAGTGGCGATTGATGATCTTGCCGTTGCGGTGGCCCGCGATCGCCTGCCGGCGCCCTTCGGAGACATCGTTCGCCTCGAGCATCGTCTGCAGCGTCTTGCGCAGCGCGTAGAAGTCCTCGTCGTGATCGGCGATGCCGAGCCGGCGCCAGATCTGCAGGCGGATCTTGCCGAATGCATCGGCGAGACTGCGCTTCTCGGCCCGCGCGGCGATCTCGGGGAACAGCAGCGGGCCGTGATCGTCTGCGAGATCCCGCACCCACTCCACAAGGCCGAAGTCGAGAAGGAGCTGCGGCACGGGCACGACGCGGACACTGTCCTCGGTCTTTACCCGCTTCTCGGCGGTGGCGCCGATGCGGAGGCAGTAGACGCCGTTGCGGTGGATGAGGTCGTCGCGGCGCAGTTCGAGAACCTCGGTGACCCGCGTTCCGAGCGTGGCGACGATCAGCGGCACCCAGTAGAGCGCATCGCGAATGATCAGCGGGCCAGCCTTCCAGCGGCGGTGCGGCGAGGCGCAGCCCCGATAGATGGGCGAGTTGAACAGCGCCACGAGCCGCTCCTCGGACCACGGCTGACGCGCCTTCGGCTGCGTCTTGTGGATGTGCAGCGGATCGACCGGCATGGCCGCCTCGATGTGACGCTCGGCTTCGGCATAACCCGGCACCGGGGCGAGACCGGTCGCACCGAGGTCGGCCGCAGCCTTCCAGACGCGGTTCACGCTGTCGCGGTAGCGCTTGATCGTCTGGAACGTCAGGCGAGGCACGAGGCGCTCGGCGAGCAGCGCGCGCTTCTCGGCGTCCGAGCAATCCATGGCGGAAATCTCGGCGATGACCGCGGCATCCCTGGCGTCGGCGCGCGCGATCTCCTCGTCCTTCGTGACGACGTGGCCTGCCCCGCCATGCGCGCGACCATGGGCCTTTCCATGCGTCTTCGGAAGACGGATGGCCCAGCCGAGGAACGCGAGAAGCTGTTCCTTGTCGATGGCGCAGACCGGAACGTCGCCGAACCACGCGATGAGCAGATCGCCGGCGATCTTGATGTTCCCGTGCATGGAGCGGGTCGGGTAGAGCGCGTAGGTCCGCGCGATGGCCGTCGAGAGCGTCACAGGCGCCTGGGCGAACACGGCGACGGTCGCCTCGCTGAACCGCTCGACGACGGGCGTGCACGCAGCTTCCACGGCGGCGCCGTCCTCGACCTCGGCTTCGGCCTCCAGCAGGTCGCGGCGCACCTGCGCGGCCTGGCGGCCGAGCTCGGTGGGCAGGTCTTCGGGAAGCGCGACGCCGGCCCCGCGGGCGGCGGCGTCGAGCCACGGGCGCAGCGCATCGAAGCGATTGCGCCGTGCTGCACGGCCCAGCGACTGCGCTTCTGCCTTCAGCGTCTCGATGCGGGCGTCGATTTCGGCATCGGAGCGGCCCGCGGCCGCCTCCTGCTCATCGATCATGGCAGCGATAATCTGGCGCGCGCCCTCGCCGAGAAGGGCCTTGGCCTGGTTCGGGGTGATCTGTCCGTTCACGAGATCTCGCTCCGCTCGTGCAGCGTAGGACCGGACCAGGAGAGCCCGATGCATCGCTGAGACGGGGAGATCGGTGCGTAGCGAGAGGCGCAGAAATTTTTTCTGCAATTTTTTTTCGGCGGGCGCCGAGAGGCGGCGGGCGAAGTGGAACACGCGGCCGCGGCGCACGGTGTGGGGGCCGGCGGAGGCGGCACGCGGGCCGGGTGCGCGGAGGGCCTCGGCGGCGATCTCGCGGTGGGCGCGCAGCACGGCGAGGCGTGCGTCCTGTGTGCCACGCTGTATCACGGTTTGTATCACACCGCTGGACAAACCGGAAACATCGCCCCCGGAGGGAGAGGCTAACCCGTTGTTCGCACTGCGGTTTTCGGAGAAATTGGCTGGGGTGGTAGGATTCGAACCTACGGTACACGGTACCAAAAACCGCTGCCTTACCGCTTGGCTACACCCCAACCGTGCCGCGCGATCTAAGGGAGGGCGCGGGGGGTCGCAACCCGAAAATCGCCTCGCACGGCGGCGCACTCGGCGCTAGCTCCGGGGGCATGGGCACCGCACACCCTCCATGGGACGTCGTCGTCCTCGGCGCCGGCGCGGCCGGGCTCTACGCGGGCATCGAGGCGGCGCGGCGGGGGCGGCGGTGCCTCGTGATCGACGGGGCGCGCAAGCCGGGCGAGAAGATCCGCATCTCCGGCGGCGGGCGCTGCAACGTCACCAACCTGAACGTCGCCCGCGCCACGATCCCCGAGCGGTTCCTGTCGCGCAACCCGCGCTTCGCGCTCTCGGCGCTGTCGCGGCACACGGCGCGCGACTTCCTCGCGCGCTTCGAGGCTGCGGGCCTCTCGTGGACCGAGAAGGCGCTGGGGCAGCTCTTCTGCGCGACCTTCGCGCGCGACGTAGTCGCCTGGCTCGTTCGCGATCTCGCGGCGGCGGGCGCGACGCTGCGCCTCGGGACAGTGGTGCACGGCGTCGAGGGGGCCGGCCCGTTCACGGTGCGCACGGACGGCGGAGACATGGCCGCCGCCCGGGTGATCGTCGCGACCGGGGGCCTGTCGATCCCGAAGATGGGGGCCACCGACATCGGCTACCGCATCGCCCGCGCCCACGGGGTGCCCCTGACGGACACCCGCCCCGCGCTGGTGCCGCTCACCTTCGCGGGGGCGCCGCTGGAGGAGATGGCGGCGCTCGCGGGAACGGCCGTGGAGGGCGCGGTGGCCTGCGGGCGGGCCCGTTTCCGGGACGGGCTGCTCTTCACCCACCGGGGACTTTCGGGGCCGTCCGTGCTGCAGGCGTCCTCCTACTGGCGCGAGGGCGAGGCGGTCGCGATCGACCTCGCCGCGGGCGCGGAGGTCGGCGCCTCCCTCGCCGCCGAGCGCCGGCGCGCGGGCCGGGTCGCGCCCGCCACCGCCCTCGCCCGCCTCGTCCCCGAGCGGGTCGCGCGCGCCGCCGTGGCGCGGGCGGGCCTGCGGGGCACGCTGGCGGACCAGGGCAACGCGGCGCTCGCCCGCCTGAATGCCGCGGTGCACGACTGGCAGGTCGTCCCGCAGGGCACCGAGGGCTACCGCACCGCCGAGGTGACGCTGGGCGGCGTGGACACGGACGCGCTCGACCCCCGCACCATGGAGGCGCGCGCCGTGCCCGGCCTGCACTTCGTGGGCGAGGTGGTGGACGTGACGGGCTGGCTGGGCGGCTACAACTTCCAGTGGGCCTGGTCGTCGGGCTGGGTGGCGGGCCAGTCGGTCTAGTCCCGCGCCAGCCACGCCTCCGCCTCGTCGCGCTCATCAAGATCGAACGCCTTGATGTCGATGCCGGGGAACAGCGCGCCCTCGGCCTCGGCGACCCGTTGCAGCCAATCCGCGTCGGCGAGTACCGCGCAGCGGCGGAACTTGCCGAGCAGGCCGAACAGCTTGGGCAGGCGCCCCATCTCCACGCCGATCGCGCCGAAGGTCGGCATCGCGAAGTCGGTGATCGTGTAGAGCATCCGCCCGTTCCGCACGCCGTCCGACGCGGCGATGAGCGCGTCGAGACCCTGGCGCATCGCGTCCGCGTCGAGCGCGCCGCGCAGCTCGATGTCCACCCGGTCGGCGGACGGCTTGGTGACGGTCAGCATGGCATTCTCCCGGTTCTCCGCCTCGCTCGTAACGCTCCGGACCGGTGCGTGCCTTGACCCCGGTCAAGCGGCCCCGGTCAGGGCATCCCGTTGGTCGCGCCAATCTCGGGCAATCCTTCGATCTCCCCGAGGAGGCGCGCGTGGCTCTGGATCGCGAAGCGGTCCGTCATCCCGGCGATGTAGTCGCAGACGATGCGCGCGAGCTCGGTCTCGCTCTGCACGCCGGCGACGTCCTTGCGCCACTGCTTGGGCAGCTCCGAGGGGTCGGCCATGTAGGCCGGGAACAACTCGTCCACCACGCGCGTGACCCGTTCGCGCATCGCGACCACCGAGGGCGCGCGGTACATGCGGTGGAACAGGAAGCGCCGGATCACTTTCAGGTCGGACCACATCGCCGGCGAGAAGCGCGCCACCGGACGGCCGGCGCGGCGCACCGCCTCGGGCGAGCCGGGGGCGATCTCGGCCAGCGCCGTCTCGGCCTGGTCGATCACGTCCACCACCAGTCGCCCGAAGAAGCGGCGCAGCGCCTCGTGGCGGCGGCGGTAGAGGTCGAGATCCGGGTAGGCGGCGTCGACCTCGGCAAAGCAGGCGCCCAGGATCGGCAGCTCCGCCAACTCGGCCGTGGAGAACAGCTCGGCCCGCAGCCCGTCGTGGAGGTCGTGGTTGTTGTAGGCGATGTCGTCCGACAGGGCCGCGATCTGCGCCTCGGCGCTGGCGTGGGTCGACAGCTCCAGGTCGTGGCGCGCATCGTAGAGCGCGAGTGCGGCGGGCACCGGCGGCAGGACGGGGCCGTTGTGCTTCGCGATGCCCTCCAGCGTCTCCCAGGTGAGGTTCAGGCCGTCGAACTCGGCGTAGTGCCGCTCCAGCGAGGTGACGATGCGGATCGCCTGGGCGTTGTGGTCGAAGCCGCCGTAGGGGGCCATCAGCCGCTGCAGCGCCTCCTCGCCGGTGTGGCCGAAGGGCGGGTGCCCGAGGTCGTGGGCCAGCGCCACCGCCTCGGCCAGCTCCACGTTCAGGCCGAGATGCTTGGCGATGGTGCGCGCCACCTGCCCCACCTCGATCGAATGCGTGAGGCGGGTGCGGAAGTAGTCGCCCTCGTGCTCGATGAAGACCTGCGTCTTGTGCTTCAGGCGCCGGAACGCGCTGGCGTGGATGATCCGGTCGCGGTCGCGCTGGAACGGCGAGCGGTGGCGGCTCTCGGGTTCGGGGTGCAGCCGCCCCCGGCTCCGGGCGGGGTCGCAGGCGTAGGGCGCGATCGGTCTGACGTAGAGGTCCATCGGAACCATACATAGCGGACCGCGCCGCGATCCCCACCCCCCTCCGGCGCGGGGCGCGGCTTGCGCAGGCGCGGCCCCTGCCCCATCTGATGGGCAAGACCACGGAGGTTCCCATGCAGCTCCCGCCCCGCGTCACCCCCCGCGCCTTCGAGCGCCTGTCCGAGATCGGCGCCGCCCGCACCGGCAAGGCGCTGCGCGTCGCCGTAGAGGGCGGCGGCTGCTCGGGCTTCCAGTACGCGATCGAGCTCGATGCGCCGGCCGACGACGACCTCGCCCTCAGCGGCGAGGGCGAGACGGTGGTGATCGACCCGACCTCGCTGCCCTTCCTCGCCGGCGCCACCATCGACTTCACCGAGGAACTGGTGGGCGCGCGCTTCACCATCGACAACCCCAACGCGGCCTCCAGCTGCGGCTGCGGCGTCAGCTTCTCGATGTGAGGGTAAGGAGGGAACGAACGCCCTCCCTCATCTTGCCGGAAATACCTCGGGGTCCGGGGCAGAGCCCCGGCGGCCTCAATCCCTGACGAACGTCAGATAATGCGGCGCCCTGCCCTCGCGTACCGCCTTCGCCTCGTAGCGCGTGCGCGTCCAGTCCGCCCACGGCTCGCGCCAATCGCGGGGGCCCTCCGCGGTCCAGCGGAAGCCCGCGCGCGGCACCTCTTCCAGCGCCTGTCGCACGTAGTCCGGGATGTCGGTCGCGATCCGCAGCACGGCGCCGGGGCGCATGACCCGTGCCAGGGGCTCCAGATGCTCGGGCGTCACGAAGCGGCGGCGATGATGGCGCGCCTTGGGCCAGGGGTCGGGGTAGAGCAGGAACGCGCGCGCCACCGAAGCCTCGGGCAGCACGTCCATCAGGTCGCGCGCGTCGCCGGGGTGGATGCGCACGTTGTCCGCGCCCGCCTCGCGCAGCTTGCCCAGCAGCATGGCCACGCCATTCACGTAAGGCTCCGCGCCGATGATGCCGACGCCCGGGTTCGCGGCGGCCTGCGCCACCATGTGCTCGCCCCCGCCGAAGCCGATCTCCAGCCAGAGGTCGCGCCCGCCGAAGAGCGCATCGAGGTCGAGGGGCGTGCGTTCGGGGTTCGTGTCCCAGTCCACCGCGCCCGGCGACAGGGCGGCGAGGTCCTCGTCCAGGTACCGCTCGTGGCTCGCCTTCAGGTGCTTGCCCTTGCGGCGGCCGTAGAAGTTGCGGTGGGGGCGTTCGGTCACCCGCCCGGCGTCCGGCCCGCTCACCGGAACGCCGCGGGCTGGACCTCGCGGGCCATGTGGTCGAGCACGGCATTCACGAAGCCGGTCTCCTTGCCTTCCGGAAAGAAGGCGCGGGCGACCTCGATGTACTCCGAGATCACGACCTTGGGCGGGTTGGCCTTGGAGATCAGCTCGGCGCCGGCGGCGCGGAACAGGGCGCGCAGCACCGGGTCGATGCGGGCGATGGGCCACTTGGCGACCAGCGCGCGGTCGGTGGCCTGGTCGATCGCGGCCTGGTTGCTGACGGCGTCACCCAGCACGGAGCGGAAGTGGTCCACGTTGCCTTCCGCGAACTCCACGCCGTCCACGGTCATGCCGAAGCGGTGGTCCTCGAACTCCGAGCGGACCTTGTCCAGCGTCTGCCCCATGGCCTCCATCTGATAGAGGGCCTGCACCGCGTAGAGGCGGGCGGCGGAGCGCATCCGTCGGCGGAGGGCGCGGGCGTCGTCGGGATCGGTGTTCGGCATGGGGGCGGCAGGTAGGCCCGCGCGCATACGGGGTCAATGGGGCGCGGACGCCGGGGACCCGTGCGGCGGGGCGACATGCCGCCGCCCCCCTGCCCTCAGGCGACCGTCGGCCCCTTGCGCGCCGCGTCGTGCTGGAAGCTGCCGGGCTTGAAGCCGATGCCCTTCGACTCCTTCCGCAGCGTGCGCTGGAGGTGCACGAGGTGCAGCGCCGCAGCCGCCGCGCCGCCGGCCGTGTCGAGGCGCTCGGGATCGGCTCGCTCCTCGGCCTGCTCGCGGTTCTCGACGGTGATGATGCCGTTGCCGATGCACGCGCCGGCGAGCCCGAGCGTGGTGATGCCCCGCGCGCTCTCGTTCACCACCACGTCGTAGTGCGAGGTGCGCCCCCGGATCACGCAGCCCAGCGCCACGTAGCCGTCGTAGTCGGACTGCCGGTGGGCGATGGCGATGGCGGGGGCGATCTCGAGGCTCCCGGGCACCTCCACGGTCTCGTGCGCGGCGCCCGCGCTCTCGATCACCGCGCGCGCCGAAGCGAGCTGTGCCGTGGAGATGTCGCCGTAGTAGGGCGCGATGACGATGAGGATGCGCGGCGCCTCGTCGAAGCTGGGCAGGGGAAGGACGTTGTCGCTGTGGCCGGCCATGAGCTCACTCCTCGGGGATGGGACGGGTGCCGGTGATGCTCAGGCCATAGGCCTCCAGCCCCACCACGCGGGGGCGGCCGGAGTTGGTGACCAGCTCCATCTCGTGGATGCCCAGGGCTGCCAGGATCTGCGCCCCCAGCCCGTAGCGGCGCAGCTTCTCGGGGCTGGCGGCGTCCGTATCCAGCTTCATCTCGGTGTCGCGCAGCAGGACGACCACGCCGCGCCCCTCGTCGGCGATCACCTTCATGGCGCCTCGCAGGTCCGAGCGCCCGATGCCCAGCACGTCCTCCAGGGGATGCAGCGCATGCATCCGCACGAGCACCGGGCCGGGCGCCGCGAGGTCGCCCTTGGTCAGCACCACGTGCTCCGCGCCCTGGGTCTCGTCCGAGAACACCCGCATCAGCCAGTCGCCCCCGACCTTCGCGGTGACGGGCCGGGCGTCGGTCTGGTTCACGAGGTTGTCGTGGCGGCGGCGGTAGCTGATGAGGTCGCTGATCGTGCCGATCTTCAGCCCGTGCCGCTGCGCAAAGGCCACGAGGTCGGGCAGCCGCGCCATGGTGCCGTCCTCGTTCATGATCTCGCAGATCACGCCCGCCGGGATCAGGCCCGCGAGACGGGCGATGTCGGTGGCCGCCTCGGTGTGGCCCGCGCGGACCAGCACGCCGCCGGGCTGGGCACGCAGCGGGAACACGTGGCCGGGCGTGGCGATGTCGGCCGCCGTCTTGGAGCCGTCGATGGCCACCGCAATGGTGCGCGCGCGGTCGTGGGCCGAGATGCCGGTGGACACCCCCTCGCGCGCCTCGATCGACACCGTGAACGCCGTCTCGTGGCGCGAGGCGTTGTTGGTCGACATCAGCGGCAGGCCCAGCGCGTCGATGCGCTCGCCGGGCAGCGTCAGGCAGATCAGGCCGCGCCCGTGGGCGGCCATGAAGTTCACCGCATCGGGCGTGGCCATCTGCGCGGGGATCACGAGGTCGCCCTCGTTCTCGCGGTCCTCGTGATCGACCAGGATGAACATGCGCCCGTTGCGCGCGTCCTCGATGATCTCGTCCACGGGCGAGATCACGTCGGCGTAGTCCCGCTCCACGGGGCCGGGTTCCTCGAAGGGGATGGGTTCGGCCATGGGGTCTCTCCGCGCCAGTGTCCGGGGGGTGTCTAGCGGGGCCGCGGCGCGAGGGCCAGCCGAGGCCCCCGCGACGTCACGACGCGAAGTAGCCCTCGGCGTCCACGTAGCCCGCCGCCCGCGCCCCGGCGCACCAGGCGCGCTCGGCCGCCGTGGCGCCCACGATCAGCACCGCATCCGCGGGCAGCTTCCTCGCCCGCAGCGCGGCCGCCACCGCGCGCGCCGCGGCCCCCGGCGGCACGAGGAACGAGGGCGCGCGCTCGGCCCAGCCCAGCGGCGCAGGCGCGGCCACGGGCACCGGCGCATGGACCAGCACCGCGCAGTCCGCCGAGACGCCCGCCAGCTTGCGCGCGGCGCGCGCGTCCAGCTCGGCCCGGCGCAGCATGCCCAGCGCCGACGACGAGAACAGCAGCGCCACCACGTCGCGCCCCGTGGAGGCGCGCACGGAGGCGTAGGTGCGGAAGTCGAGCCCCAGCGCATCGGCGCGGCGCATCCGCGAGCGGATCACCTCGACGGGCAGCGCGCGCGACACGAGGGCGCGCCGCGCCCGGCGCCATTGGTGGAGGCGCCCCGCGTAGCCGTTCGGGTCGTGGTTCGAGTTGTGTCCGATGCCGGGGGTCATGGGCCGAGCGTGGCGCGCACCCGTGCCGAGAGCAAGAGGGGCCGTGCCGCCCCGGCCCCGCGTCCCACCCCTGCCCGGTTTCCGGGCATCAGCCGTCCGCCTCCAGCCAGCCGGTCGTCGCCGCGGCATCCCTGCGCGCGGCGTCCTCGTCCGCGAAGGCGCCCGACGGCACCCCGATGCGCCGCCAGCCGTGCCCGTCCTCGGGATCGCGGCGGCACTCGACCCAGGCCACGCCGCCCTCCGCCGCCACGAGGTCCACGCAGCGGGTCCCGTCCGCGCTCTCGAGCGAGCGGAGGACCCGCGCCCTCACCCCGCCTCGCGCAGCCGCGCCACGTAGCGGGCCATCGTGTCGACCTCGAGGTTCACCCGGTCGCCCGCGCCCCGCTCGCCGAAGGTCGTCACCTCGCGGGTGTGGGGGATGAGGTTCACGCCGAACTCCGCGCCCTCGACCTCGTTCACGGTCAGGGAGCAGCCCTGCAATGCGACGGAGCCCTTCGGCGCGATGAACTTGGCCAGCGCCTCGGGCGCGCGGAAGCGCAGGCGCATCGAGTCGCCCTCGGGCTGCGCCCCCACGATCTCGGCCACGCCGTCGACGTGGCCCGACACGATGTGCCCGCCCAGCTCGTCGCCCACGCGCAGGGCGCGCTCCAGGTTCACGCGGCGCCCCTCGGCCCAATCTCCGAGCGCGGTCTTCGACAGGCTCTCGGCGCTCACGTCCACGTCGAACCAGCCGCCCGCCCCGTCCGCGCCCCGGTCCACCACCGTCAGGCAGCAGCCGTCGCAGGCGATCGAGGCGCCCAGGTCGATGCCCGCGGGGTCGTAGGCGGTGCCGATCCGCACGCGCAGGTCACCGCGCATCTCGACGGCGCGGATCGTTCCGATGTCGGTGACGATGCCTGTGAACATGGGCGATCCTCCTGCGGGCGGGGCTAATCGGGGCGGATCGCCGCCGCAAGTGCCCCATGCCCGCCACATTCCCGCCCTTCCGCTGCCGCCGGGTGGCGGAATAGAGGACACTGACGCAAAAGGGATACCCGCGCCATGCCGCGCCGCTTCCTCTTCCTGCAAGGGCCGCACGGACCCTTCTTCCACCGTCTCGGCGCGCTCCTGCGCGCGGCGGGGTGCGAGGTGTGGCGCGTCGGGTTAAACCACGGCGACGCCGCCTTCTGGTTCCACCGCCCCTCCTACATTGCCTTCGAGGACGCGCCCGAGGCCTGGCCCGCGCGCTTCGAGGCGATCGTGGAGGAGAAGCGCATCACCGACGTGGTCCTCTACGGCGACACCCGCGCGATCCACGCCGACGCGGTGCGCGCCGCGAACGCGATGGGCCTGCGCGTCCACGTCTTCGAGGAGGGCTACCTGCGCCCCTGGTGGGTCTCCTACGAGCGCGGCGGCTCGAACGCCAACTCGCGCCTCATGCAGAAGTCCGTCCCTGACATGCGCCGCGCGCTCGCCGCGCTGGACCTCGATCTTCCGGACGCGCCGGCGCACTGGGGCGACATGCGCCACCACGTGTTCTACGGCGCGCTCTACCACTGGTTTGTGCTCTCGCGCGGGGCGCTTGGGCTCGGCTACCGGGGCTACCGGCCCCACCGCGACATCACCGTGGGGCGCGAGTTCCGCCTCTACCTGCGGCGCCTCGCCTTCATGCCCGCCACCGCCCTGCGCCGGCGCATCTCGCAGGGCCGCATCACCCGCGGCGGCTTCCCCTACCACCTGTGCCTCCTGCAGCTGGAGCACGACGCCAGCTTCCGCGCCCACTCGCCCTACCGCTCCATGACCGAGTTCCTGGAGGAGGTCGTGGGCGCCTTCGCGCGCGGCGCGCCGAGCCATCACCACCTGGTGTTCAAGGCCCACCCCCTCGAGGACGGCCGCGCCCCGGTGCAGGGCACCATCGAGCGCCTCGTCGCCCGGCACGGGCTGCGGGGGCGCGTGCACTACCTGCGCGGCGGCAAGCTCGCCGGCCTCCTGAACGAGGCCCGCTCCGCGGTCACCGTGAACTCGACGGCGGCCCAGCAGGCGCTGTGGCGCGGCCTGCCCGTGAAGGCCATGGGCGCCTCCGTCTACTCCAAGCCCGAATTCGTGTCCGACCAGCCGCTCGAGGCGTTCTTCCGCGACCCGGCCCGCCCCGACAGCCGCGCCTACCGCGACTACCGCCACTACCTCCTGGAGACGAGCCAGGTGGCGGGCGGCTTCTACTCCGCGCGCGGGCGCCGGCAGCTGCTGCGGCAGGTGGTGGACATGATGCTGAGCGATCTCGACCCCTACGACCGCCTCGACACCGGGCAACCCGCCCCGAGGCAGAACCTGAAACTGGTGTCCGGATAGGGCCACCGCGACGAAGGCCCGGGACGGGGGACGAACCCCCGCAGGAGGCACGAGGCAGAAAGGGCAGTGACGTGAGCAGAACCAAGAGCCGCGCGGCGAGGGCCGTCGCATTCACCGTGGTCGCCGGACTCCTCGCGGGCTGCGGAGGGGGCTTCCTGCCCCGCTCGGGGCCCAACAAGTCCGAGATCTACGCCGGCAGCGTCCTGCGCGAGGGCGACGCGTTCATCGTCTCCGTGAACCCGCGCGTGACGGCCGCCACCGCCGTGCTGCCCGCGCTGGGCTTCTCGTCGGCGTTCCAGAACGCCAACCCCATCGGGCCGGACACGATCCGCCCCGGCGACACGCTCGGCCTCATCATCTACGAGAACGTCGAGGACGGCCTGCTGACCAACGCAGGCGCCTCGGCCTCGCTGATCGACGAGGTGCAGGTCGACGCCGGCGGCTTCATCTTCGTGCCCTACGCGGGCCGCATCCGCGCGGCCGGAAACACCCCCGAGGCCCTGCGCCGCGTGATCACCGCGCGCCTCGACGAGCAGACCCCCGACCCGCAGGTGCTCGTGCGCCGCCTCGCCGGCGACGGCGCCACCGTCACGGTGGTCGGCGCCGCCGCGGCCCAGGGCGTCTACCCCATCGAGCGTCCCACCCGCACCCTCACCTCCATGATCGCCGCCGCGGGCGGAGTCGCCATCGACCCCACCGTCGCCAAGGTCTCGGTCAGCCGCGGCCAGCGCACCGAGTCGATCTTCTTCTCGGACCTGTTCCGCAACCCGCGCCTCGACATCGCCCTGCGCGACGGCGACCGCGTCTACATCGAGGACGACACCCGCGCCTTCACCGTGCTCGGCGCCACCGGCGCCCAGAACCGGCTGGAGTTCGAGACCGAGACCCTCTCGGCCATCGAGGCGCTCGCCCAGGTCGGCGGCCTGAACCCCTCGCTCGCCACGCCCACCGGCGTGTTCGTGTTCCGCAACGAGGCCGAGGCCATCGCCGAGGCCGTGATGGGCCGCGACGACCTGCAGGGCACCCAGCGCCTCGTCTACGTGCTCGACCTCACGGAGCCGAACGGCATGTTCGACGCCCGCGACTTCCTGATCCGCGACGGCGACACGGTCTACGTGACCGAGGCCCCCATCGTGGCCTTCAACCGCACCGTCTCGGCGGTGTTCGGCACCCTGGGCAACGCCACCGGCGCGGCCAACTCGGTCGCCACCCTCGCGGGCAACTGACCTTGCGCGCCGCCCCCGCCCGCGCGAGGGGCGGCGCATGACGGACACCCCCGACGTCCCCACCCTCCCGACGGTCGCCCGCTGCGTCTCGGGCGGCTTCCTCGCGCCCCGCATCCGCCGCATCGCCGCGCTCTCGGGCGTCTCCCTGCGCCCCGGCTGGCCGCGCGCCGGCGAGGCGGTGGCGATCTGGGGCCACGCGGGCACCTCGGCCCGCGCCGAGTGGGTGGCGCGCAAGGCCGGCGCCCCGGTCCTGCGCTTCGAGGACGCGCCGCTGCGCTCGCTCCACCCCGGCCGCATGGGCGAGCCGCCGCTGGGGCTGGTGATGGACACCCGCGCCGCGCCCTACGACGGCGGCCACCCGTCCGACCTCGAGCGCATCCTCGCCACCCACCCCTTCGACGACGGCGCCCTGATCGCCGGCGCGCGCGAGGCCATGGGCGCCTTCGCCCGCTCCGGCGTCACCAAGTACGCCGCGACGGTGGACGCGCCGCCGCCTGCCCCCGGCTACGTGCTCGTGATAGACCAGACCCGCGGCGACGCCTCGATCCGCCTCGGCGGCGCCTCCGAGACGACGTTCCGCGAGATGGTGCTGCTGGCGCGCGAGGAGCATCCCGGCACCCGCATCGTCGTCAAGACCCACCCCGAGACCGCGCGCGGCCTGCGCCCCGGCCACTACGGCCCCGCGGACGCCGTGCACGGCGCCGTGCTCGAGACGCGCCCCCTCGCCCCCGCCGCGCTCTTCGCGGGCGCGGTGGCGGTCTACACCGTGTCCTCGCAGATGGGCTTCGAGGCCATCGTCCACGGCCACCGCCCCGTCGTCTTCGGCCAGCCCTTCTACTGTGGCTGGGGCCTCACCGACGACCGCAACCCCGTGGACCGCCGCCAGCGGCGCCTGACCCGCGTGCAGCTCTTCGCGGGCGCGATGGTGCTCCATCCGCGCTGGTACGACCCCCACGCGGATGCCCTCTGCGGCCCCGCCGACATCATTCGCATCCTCGAGGCCCGCGCCCGCGCCTGGCGCGAGGACCGCGAGGGCTGGAGCGCCCCCGGCATGCGCCTGTGGAAGCGCGCGCACCTGCGCCGGTTCCTGTCGGGCAACGTCCGCTTCCGCCCCGACCGTCTGCGCCGCACCCTGGTCTGGGGCGACCGGCCCGCCGACGACCCGGACGCCGTGCGGATCGAGGACGGCTTCCTGCGCTCGCGCGGGCTGGGGGCCGAGCTGGTCCCGCCCCTCAGCCTCGTGCTCGACCCCGAAGGCATCTACTACGACCCCACCCGCCCCTCGGCGCTGGAGCGGGCCGTCATCAACGCCGCCGCCCGCCCGCCCCAGGCGCTGGACCGGGCGCGCCGCCTCCGCGAGGCGGTGGTGGCCCTCGGCGTCACCAAGTACAACCTCGACGCCTCGCCCCTGCCGGACCTCCCCGAAGGCCGCCGCATCGTTCTCGTACCAGGCCAGGTCGCGGATGATGCCAGCCTGCGCCACGGCGCCGGCCCCGTCCGCGACAACGCCGCCCTCCTGCGCGCCGCGCGCGAGGCGGACCCCGACGCCTTCATCGTCTACAAGCCCCACCCGGACGTCGAGGCAGGCCTGCGCGAGGGCGCCATCGACGCCGGCGACGCCGACCTCGTGGCCGCCCACGCCGCCCCGGTCCCGCTGATCGGGGCCGCCCACGCGGTCTGGACCATGACCTCGCTCCTAGGCTTCGAGGCGCTGATCCGCGGCGTGCCCGTGACCTGCCTCGGCGCGCCCTTCTACGCTGGCTGGGGCCTCACGGACGACCGCGGCCCCGTGCCCGCCCGCCGCCGCGCCGCGCGCCCCTCGCTCGACGCGCTGGTCCACGGGTCGCTCATCGCCTACCCCCGCTACTTCGACCCCGTGACGGGAACCGCCTGCCCCGCGGAGGTCGCCCTGCGCCGCTTGACCGAAGGCCGCGTCCCCCACCCCGGCCCCGCGAACCGCCTGCTGAGCAAGGCGCAAGGAGCGGTGGCCTCGCAGGCGTGGCTCTGGCGCTAGGCGACCCGCCCGAGCCAGCGATCCACCAGCGCCCGCTCCGCCGCCGAAAGCACCTGCGCCCGCGGATACTCCGGCGCGCCCCGGTCGTCGCGGACGGGGGCGTCCCAGCCCGAGGTGGTCTCGAAGAACCGCGCCACGCCCGCCTCGCCGAACTCGTCGCGGAACCCCTGCACCACCACGTCGAGGTAGCTCAGCAGGATCGGGTGCGCCCGCGTGGGCTTAGCGTGCAAGCCGTCGGGGATCTGGTAGATCGCCTCGCCCGAGGGCAGCACGACCTTGGCGTAGGCCGCCTCGCGCAGGTCCAGCGCTCCCCAGTCCCCGCCCGGCACGTCGGCCGCAAGCCCGTCGATCCGGGCCTCGGAATCGGGCACCGCCGTCAGGAACGCCACGTCGCGGATCGAGGTGTGCCGCCACGCCCGCCGCCAGCCCCGCACCGTCATCGGCGCGGCATTCGGGTAGTCGTGGGTGCGGCGGTTCACGAGGCTGCCGTAGCCGAAGAAGCGGGGCGTGGGTTCGGTCTCGTTCATGGCCGGAGGTCTCGCCGCCCGCGCGCCCGCACGCAACCTCTTGCGCGGGCGCCTGCCGTTTCGCTAAGGCTAAGGCGCGCGTCGCGGGAGAACCGTTCGATCGGTGCCGAAGGAGCAACCGCCCCGGTAAACTCTCAGGCAAATGGACCGTGCGCGCGGGACGACTCTGGAGAGTGGCGCCGCATGCGCCCGCCGAAGGGATAGCGATCTCAGGCGCAAGGGACAGAGGGGGCGCACCGGCGGATCGACCGCCCAGGGAGGTGCCCGTGTCCGAAACCGACTCCGAGCCGCGGCGCCTGCCGCTCCACGCGCTGCACGAGGAACTCGGCGGCCGCATGGTCCCCTTTGCGGGCTATGCCATGCCCGTGCAGTTCCGCGGCGTGATGCCCGAGCACCTCCACGTCCGCGAGCGGGCCGGCCTCTTCGACGTGAGCCACATGGGCCAAGTCGTCGTGCGCGGCGAGGGCGCGGCCACGGCGCTCGAACGCCTCCTGCCGGTCTCCGTGGAGGGCATCGCCGAGGGCCGCCAGCGCTACGCCCTGCTCACCTTACCGGATGGCGGCGTGGCCGACGACCTCATGGTCGCCAACCGCGGCGACCACATGCTGCTGGTCGTGAACGGCGCCATGAAGCACGCCGACATGGACATACTGCGCGCCGACCTCCCCGAGCACGAGGTCACGCTGCTGGAGGACCGCGCCCTGCTCGCCCTCCAGGGCCCCGAGGCCGAGGACGCGCTCGCCGCCCTCGTCCCGGACGTGCGCGCCATGCGCTTCATGGACGTCGCCACCCACCGCTGGCAGGACGCCGACCTCTGGATCAGCCGCTCGGGCTACACCGGCGAGGACGGCTTCGAGATCTCCGTGCCCCTTGCCCACGCCGAACCCCTCGCCCGCGCCCTCCTCGCCCATGACGCCGTGGAGCCCATCGGCCTCGGCGCCCGCGACAGCTTGCGGCTCGAGGCGGGCATGCCCCTCTACGGCCAGGACCTCACCCCCGAGATCACCCCCGTGGAGGCCGGCCTCGGCTGGGCCCTCCAGAAGGTCCGCCGCCGCGGCGGCGCCCGCGAGGGCGGCTTCCCCGGCGCGGACCGAATCCTCGCGGAACTGGAGAATGGCCCCGCCCGCACCCGCGTCGGCCTGCGCCCCGAGGGCCGCGCGCCGATGCGGCAGGGCACGATGCTCTACGCGGACCCGGAGGCCGCCGAGCCGGTCGGCACCGTCACCTCGGGCGGCTTCGGCCCCACCGTCGGCGCGCCCGTGGCGATGGGCTACGTCCCCGCCGGCACCACGGGCACGCTGTGGGGCGACGTGCGCGGCAAGCGCCTGCCGGTCGCGGTCGCGGACCTCCCCTTCCACCAGCCGCGTTACAAGCGGTGATCGACCCCAACAGGAGGCATTCATGATCAAGTACACCGAGGAGCACGAGTGGCTCGACAGCGACGGCGCGGTCGTCACCGTCGGCATCACGGAGCACGCCGCCACGCAGCTCGGCGACGTGGTGTTCATCGAGCTGCCCGAGGTGGGCCGCGAGGTGAAGAAGGGCGAGGAGATCGTGGTGATCGAGAGCGTCAAGGCCGCCTCCGACATCCAGAGCCCGCTCGACGGCGAGATCGTCGAGGTCAACGAGGCGCTGGCCGACAACCCCGGGCTCGTGAACGAAGACGCCGAGGCGGCCTGGTTCTTCCGCATGACCTCGCCCACCGCGGAGGACGAGATGGGGGCCATGATGGACGAGGATGCCTACAAGGAGTTCGTCGAAGACTGACTTCGCGGAGGCGAAGTCAGTCGGCGGGAAGGTGATGGTCGCGCCAGCGACCGTCACACCCGCACAGCGCAGACGAAGGCGCCCCCATCCCCCGCCCACACCACCCCGAGGCCCCGGCGCAAGGCCGGGGCGTCCAGCCCACCCCGAGACACCGCACTTCGGCCCCTGCCGGGCCGCCCCCAGCCCCGCCGGAGCCCCCCATGCCCCTCACCGACTACGACACCTACGACTTCGCCAACCGCCGCCACATCGGACCCTCGCCCGCGGAGATGGCCGAGATGCTGGAGGCCGTCGGCGCCGAATCCCTCGACGCCCTGATCGACGAGACGATCCCCAAGCGCATCCGCCAGGACGAACCCCTCCCCTGGCCCCAGATGACCGAGGCCGCGATCCTCGCCCGCATGCGCGAGCTGGCGGGCCGCAACCGCGTCACCACCGCGATGATCGGCCAGGGCTACCACGACACGGTCACGCCGCCGGCGATCCAGCGCAACATCCTCGAGAACCCGGCCTGGTACACCGCCTACACGCCGTACCAGCCCGAGATCGCGCAAGGCCGCCTCGAGGCGCTCCTCAACTTCCAGACCATGATCGCCGACCTCACCGGCCTGCCGGTCGCCAACGCGTCCCTGCTCGACGGGGCCACGGCCTGCGCCGAAGGCATGGTGATGGCCCAGCGCATGGCCAAGTCGAAGTCGATGCGCTTCTTCGTGGATGCGAACTGCCACCCCCAGAACATCGCCGTGATGCGCACCCGCGCCGAGCCCCTGGGCATCGAGATCGTGGTGGGCGAGCCGGACGAGCTGGACGCCTCGACGGTCTTCGGCGCCATCTTCCAGTACCCCGGCACCCACGGGGCCTTGCGCGACTTCACCCCTGAGATGGAGGAGTTGCACTCCAACAAGGCCCTCGGCATCGTCGCCTGCGACCTCCTCGCCCTCTGCCTCCTCAAGGAGCCGGGCGCGATGGGCGCCGACATCGCGGTGGGGTCCGCGCAGCGCTTCGGCGTGCCGCTCGGCTACGGCGGCCCCCACGCCGCCTTCTTCGCCTGCGCCGACGCGCTGAAGCGCTCCATGCCCGGCCGCCTCGTGGGCGTCTCCGTGGACGCGCTGGGCAACAAGGCCTACCGCCTCTCCTTGCAGACCCGCGAGCAGCACATCCGCCGCGAGAAGGCGACCAGCAACGTCTGTACCGCGCAGGCCCTGCTCGCCGTGATGGCCTCCTTCTACGCCGTGTTCCACGGGCCGAAGGGCCTCCACCACATCGCCACCCACGTCCACGCCCACGCCGTCGCCCTGCGCGACGCGCTGCGGGGCGCGGGCTTCGCGGTCTCGCCCGATGCCATCTTCGACACCCTCACCGTCGAGGTCGGCGCCATGCAGGGCGTGATCTGGCGCTCGGCCCGCGCGGAAGGAATCACCCTGCGCAAGGTCGGCGACACGGCCATCGGCATCGCCTGCGACGAGATGACCGACGAGGCGATCCTCGGCCGCCTCCTGCGTGCCTTCGGCATCGAGGGCGCCGCCGCCGCGACCCGCACCGACATCCCCGAGGCGCTCCGGCGGCAGTCCGACTACCTCACCCACCCGATCTTCCACATGAACCGGGCCGAGGCCGAGATGATGCGCTACATGCGCCGCCTCGCCGACCGCGACCTCGCCCTCGACCGCGCCATGATCCCGCTCGGCTCCTGCACCATGAAGCTGAACGCCGCCGTGGAGATGATGCCGGTCAGCTTCCCCGAGTTCTCGCGCCTCCACCCCTTCGCGCCCGCCGAGGATGCCGTGGGGTACAAGGAGATGATCGACGAGCTGGCCGATCGCCTCTGCGTCGTCACCGGCTACGACGCCATGTCGATGCAGCCCAACTCGGGCGCGCAAGGGGAGTACGCCGGCCTCCTGACCATCGCCGCCTATCACAAGGCCCGCGGCGAGGACCGGCGCATCTGCCTGATCCCCACCTCGGCCCACGGCACCAACCCCGCCTCGGCCCAGATGGCGGGCATGAAGGTCGTGGTGGTGAAGGCCGCAGAGAACGGCGACGTGGACCTCGAAGACTTCCGCGCCAAGGCCGAGGCGGCGGGCGACGACCTCGCGGCCTGCATGATCACCTATCCCTCCACCCACGGCGTGTTCGAGGACACGGTCCGCGACGTCTGCGAGATCACCCACCAGCACGGCGGGCAGGTCTACCTGGATGGCGCCAACCTCAACGCCCTCGTCGGCCTCGTGAAGCCCGGCGAGATCGGCGCCGACGTCTCCCACCTCAACCTTCACAAGACCTTCTGCATCCCCCACGGCGGCGGCGGCCCCGGCATGGGCCCCATCGGCGTGCGCGCCCACCTCGCCCCCTACCTGCCCGGCCACCCCGAGACCGGCGGCACCACGGGGCCCGTCTCGGCGGCCCCCTACGGCTCGGCCTCGATCCTGCCGATCTCCTACGCCTACGTGATGATGATGGGCGGCGCCGGGCTGACGCAGGCGACGAAGGTGGCCATCCTGTCGGCCAACTACATCGCCGCCCGACTCTCGGGCGCCTACGACGTGCTCTACAAGGGCCGGAACGGCCGCGTGGCGCACGAGTGCATCCTCGACACCCGGCCCTTCAAGGACCGCACAGGCGTGACGGTGGACGACGTGGCCAAGCGGCTCATCGACAACGGCTTCCACGCGCCCACCATGTCGTGGCCCGTCTCCGGCACCCTGATGGTGGAGCCCACCGAGTCCGAGCCCAAGCCCGAGCTCGACCGCTTCATCGCCGCCATGCTGAGCATCGCGGACGAGGTGCGCGCCATCGAGGACGGGGGCGACCCGGAGAACAACCCGCTCCGCAACGCCCCCCACACCATGGAGGACCTCGTGCGCGACTGGGACCGCCCGTACTCGCGCGAGGCCGCCTGCTTCCCACCGGGCGCCTTCCGGGTCGACAAGTACTGGCCGCCCGTGAACCGCGTCGACAACGTGGCCGGCGACCGCAACCTCGTGTGCACCTGCCCGCCCCTCGAGGACTACCTGGAGGCCGCCGAGTAGGCGGCGCCCGGCCCGCCCGCGCGGGCGTCCCCGCGGGGGCGCCCGCCGCCGCCGATGTGCCTCCGCGTATGCACGGGGGGTGTACGGGGGGTGCACGGGGGGCGCCCCCCTCGATTTGCCCCTCCGAGCCCGCTTGACGCCGCCGCGCGCCCCCGCCATATGCGGCCCCGTTGGGGCCATAGCTCAGTTGGTAGAGCGCGTCGTTCGCAATGACGAGGTCAGGGGTTCGACTCCCCTTGGCTCCACCACCCCACCCCCGCCGCGGATGCCCAAGCCCCTCTGAGGGTTCTCGTTGGTCACGAGGCGCCGTCACGCCCCGGACCCGATCCGGAACCTCCGCTCTCCATGCACGATCACGCCGCACCGGAAGGCAGGCGCACCTCCCCGCGACGCCACGACCGCATAGTGCAGCCCCCACTAAACCCTCCGCCGACTCACCTCCGCATGCTACCCTCCGCCCACCCCAGCGGAGCGCGCCCATGCCCGATCTCACCCTCCTCGTCGGCACCACCAAGGGCGCCTTCCTCGTCCACGGCGGCGCGGACCGCTCGGGCTGGGAGGTCACCGGCCCCCACTGCGGCGGCGCCCCCGTCAACCACCTCGCCGCCGACCCCGGGACGGGCACGATCTGGGCCGGAGGCGGCGGCGCCTTCGAGGGGGCGGCCGTCTGGCGCTCGGCGGACGGCGGCGTGTCGTGGGACGCCGCGCGCCTCACCCGCGGCCAGCGCGACGCTTGGGCCGAAGCCGACCCCGCCTTCGCCGCCATGATCGGCTGGACCCCCGAGCCGCGCCCCTTCGGCGAGGCGTTCGAGCAGGTCTGGTCGCTCCACCGCGCCCACAGGGTGCTGTGGGCAGGCACGAAGCCCGCCGGCCTCCTGCGCTCGGACGACGACGGGCGCACGTGGGAGCGGGTCGACGCCCTCACCGACCATCCTTCCGCGGACAGCTGGAGCCCCGGCGGTGCGGGGCTGGTGCTGCACACCATCGTCTCCGACCCGAATGACCCCCGGAAGCTCTGGGTCGGGATCTCGGCGGCGGGCGTCTTCGCCACCGAGGACGGCGGCGCGACGTGGGAGCGGCGCAACCGGCTGTCCAATGCGGACTGCGGCCACCACGACCACCCGGCGGCGCCGCGCGACGGCGAGACCGGCCACTGCGTCCACAACATGATGCGCGCACCGGGCGCGGGCGACGTGCTCTACCAGCAGAACCATCACGGCGTCTGGCGTTCCGGCGACGGCGGCCGCTCGTGGGACGACCGCACGCCGGGCCTGCCCTCCACCTTCGGGTTCCCGATCCGCGTCCACCCCCGCGACCCGGACACCGTCTGGACCCTGCCCCTCAACGGCGACATGGCGGGGCGCTTCCCGCCGGGTGCGGCCGCCGCCGTCTGGCGCTCCCACGACGGGGGACGGACATGGCAGGCGATGCGCGCGGGGCTGCCGCAGCGGGGCTGCTTCTTCACGGTGCTGCGCCAGGCGATGGCGGGCGACGCGCGGCCCGAGGCGGGGCTTTACTTCGGCACCAATTCGGGCTCGGTCTTCGCCTCGCTCGACGAGGGCGAGACGTGGGAGGAGATCGTGCGCCACCTGCCCACGGTGCTCGCCGTGGAGGTGCTGGACAGGGCCGACGCGACGGTGCCGGCGCAGTAGGCGGGGGAACCGGGGGATGCGGCCGCGCATTCCCCGACCATGACGCTCCGCCCCGCACTCCTCGCAGCCACCCTCCTCACGGCCCCCGCCGCGGCGCAGGAGACCGCGTCGCCGGCGCCCGACCCTTCGGACGAGACGACCGCCGCCCCGCCCACGGCCCGCGTGACCATCCGGCTCTCGGACCTGACGCTGGCGATCGGCGACGCCGAGATCGAGCTGGTGCTGGATCCCGAGCAGATGGACCGGCTGCTGGAGGCCCTCGCTTCCCCGCCCGCGGATTGACGCCGGGTCGCCCCTCCGTCATGTTGCGCCGCGCCGCAGCATGGAGGGCCCGATGGCCACCGTCCTAACCCTCGCCCAGCAGAAGGGCGGCTCGGGCAAGACCACGCTGACCGCCCATCTGGCTTGCGAGCTCGCCTCCCGGGGCCAGCGCGTGGCGCTGATCGACATCGACCCGCAGGGAAGCCTCGGCCGCTGGTTCATGCGCCGCTTCGACCGCGAGGACGGGCTGCGCGGCGACATCGCCTTCTCCACCGCCTCGGCCTGGGGCGTGAGCTTCGAGTGCCGCAAGCTCGGGGGCGACTACGACTTCATCCTGATCGACACCCCGCCCAAGATCGACGGCGACCTCAAGCCCGCGCTGCACGCGGCCGACCTCGTGATCGTGCCCGTCTCGGCCAGCCAGGTGGACCTCTGGGCCACCGAGGGCGTGCTCGACCTCGCTGCGCGCGAGGGCCAGCGTCCCCTCGCCGTCCTGAACCGCGCCCGCGCCGGCACGCGCCTGACGGCCGACATCCGCGCCGCCCTGGACGGGCTGGAGGCCGACGCGGCGCAGACCGTGCTCGCCCAGCGGGTCGCCTACGCCGAGGCCCTCGGCGCCGGTCAGGGCGTGTGCGAGTTTCCCGGCGCCCGCGCCGCCGCCGACGAGATCGCCGCCCTCGCCGACGAGGTGCTCGGGCGGCTCGACGCCCGCGGCCGCTAGCGGCCCGCCGCCTCCGCCATCGCGTCCAGCACCGCACGCTCCGAGAGGATCTCCGGCAGGGCGATGCCGTCCGGCGCACCCGGCCCGTACACGGCGTTGAACGGGATGCCGTAGCGGCCGTGGCGCTCGAGGAAGGCGGCGATGGCCGGGTCGGGGCGGGTCCAGTCGGCCCGCAGGGCGACGGCCGCGTCCAGGGCGTCCGCGACGGGCGCACGGTCGAGTACCAGCGCCTTGTTGGCCTTGCAGGTCAGGCACCAGTCGGCAGTCACGTCCACGAAGGCGACCGCGCCGCCGTCCACCGCCTCCTTCACGGCGGCCTCCGAGAAGGTCGCCCAGCGGCCATCGTCACCCTCCGACGCCTCCGACGCGGGCACGAGCACCGCCGCTAGGACCACCGCCGCCACCCCAAGCGCGCCCGCGCCGAGGGGCCGGCCCCAGAGGCGCAGGGCCAGCAGCATCGCCGCCGCCGCCGCCGCCACCACGCCCGCGACGCCCCACCCGGCGGCGGCGCCCAGCACGGTGACCAGCCACGCGGCGGCCACGAGCATCAGCACGCCCAGCACCGCCTTCAGCCCGTTCATCCACCGCCCCGGCCGGGGCAGCCGCCGCACCAGCGCGGGCCGCGCCGCGACCGCGAGGTAGGGCACGGCCAGCCCCAGCCCCATCGCAGCGAACACCGCCAGCGTCGTGCCTTCCCCCCGCGTCAGGGCGAAGGCCACGGCGGTGCCGATGAACGGCGCCGAGCAGGGGGTGGCCATCACCGCGGCGAAGGCCCCCGTGGCGAAGTCGCCCCAGCGCCCCGCGCCCGCCCGGCCCAGCGCGGTGGCCGCGCCCGAGGGCAGCGCGGGCGCGAAGAGGCCAAAGAGGTTGGCCGCGAAGAGCGCCATGAGCGCGATCATCACGGCCAGGAACACCGGCTGCTGGAACTGCACGCCCCAGCCCACCGCGACCCCAGCGCCCCGCGCCGCCGCCACGGCACCCGCGAGCAGCACGAAGAACGCCATCACCCCGGCGGCGGCGGCGAGGAAGCCCGCGCGCACCTCGCGCAGGTCGCGGTCGCGCGCTGCCAGTGCCGAGGCCAGCTTCAGCGACAGCACCGGCAGCACGCAGGGCATGAGGTTGAGGATCAGCCCGCCCAGCAGCGCGACGGCGAGGATGCCCCACAGCCCCGTCCCGCCCTCGGGCGGAAGGGGCGCGGCTGTGGCTAGCGCGGGCACCGGCAGCGTCGCGGCCGCGCCTTCCGCGACCAGTGTCAGCGCCAGCGGCCCCTCGCCCGCAGCCTCCACCGGCAGGCGGGCCCAGACGGTGCGTCCGTCGGGCGAGACCCGCGTCTCCGGCGCTCCGAAGGCCGCGCGGTCCTGCTCGGGGAACACTGAGAGAGCGCCGACCGGCGCGTCGGCCCGCGCGCGCAGCGTCAGGGCCGCGCCGTCGAGATGCACCGCCTCCAGCGCGAAGCCCTCCGCGCCCGGCACCCGCGCCGCCCACTCCGCCAGCGCGTCCGCCGACGCCCCGTCCACGCCCGCGCCCGGGGGGAGGTCGAGCCGCAACTCCACCGTCTCGGGGATGCAGAGCTCGGCGCAGACCAGCAGGTCGGCGCGGATCGCCAGCCGGGTCGACGCGCCCGGCTCCCGCAGGGTGACGGCGAGCGGGAAGGTGACCGCGCCCTCGTAGCCGTAGTTCTCGATGTCGAAGGCCCGGAAGCGCGTCGGCGCGGGGTAGAGCAGCTCCATCGCTTCGACGTTGCGGCTGCCCTCCCAGTCGATACTCGGCGGCAGGCCCACCGCGCCCGGCGTGCGCCAGTAGGTCTTCCACCCCGGCGCCAGCTCCAGCGCGAGGCCAGCCGAGAGCGTGCCGCCCGCCACCCCGTCCTCGGCCGTCACCAGCCGCGCCGAGACGTTGACGCCCTCGGCGGGGGGCGAGACCGCCGCCGCCGCCGGAAGGGCGGCGAGGAGGAGCGCGAAGAGGGGGGCGAGGATTCGGGCCATACCCCCGTTCCTCTATGCGCTCCGGGCCCGCGCCAGTAGGGCGGGCCCCCGCGGCCCACGCAGTCGTGAAGCCCCGCCCTGCTTGGCACGGGCTGTCGCGCGGGGCATGCAGGGCGCGACCCATTCCGGAGAGACCCCATGCGCCGCCTCCTTGCCGCCACCGCCGCCCTCGCCCTCCTGCCCCTTGCCGCCCCCGCGCAGGGGCGGACCGACGACGAGATCAAGGCCCTCGTGCTCGAGGCCATCCTCCAGAACCCCGAGGTGGTGATGCAGGCCGTGGCGATCCTGCAGCAGCGCGAGGCCGAGGCGGCGGAGGCGGCTGCCACCGCCGCGCTGGAGGGCAGCCGCACGGCGCTGGAGTCGGGCGAGAACGCCCCCGTGCTCGGCAACCCCGAGGGCGACGTCACCGTGGTGGAGTTCTTCGACTACAACTGCCCCTACTGTCGCCAGGCCGGCGACGAGGTGAAGGCGCTTCTGGCCGCCGACCCGAACGTCCGGCTGGTCTACCGGGAGTGGCCGATCCTCGGCGAGGGCTCGGTCGAGGCGGCGCGCGTCGCATTGGCCGCCCGCGCGCAGGACGGCTACCCGGCGCTGCACGAGGCGCTGATGGGCGCCTCCGGGCGGGTCGACGGGCGCGCGGCGCTGGAGATCGCCGAGGAGCTCGGCCTCGACATGGACCGCCTGCGCGCGGACATGGAGGCGCCCGAGGTGCAGGCCCACATCGACGAGACGATGGCGCTGGCGCAGGGCCTTGGCTTCAACGGCACGCCCTCGTTCGTGATCGGCGACCAGGTGGCGCCGGGCATGGTGTCGTCCGAAGGCCTCGCCGAGATGGTCGCGGCCGCGCGCGGCGAGGCGCCTGCGGCCGAGGGCGACGACGGCTGACGCCTCAGCGCACGGCGGCTTCTTCGGCCATCGCGCGCAGAGCGGCCATCGCATCAGCGGCCCGGTCCTCGGGAACGAACAGGTAGTCGTGGAAGAAGCCTGCCACGGGGTTCACGCCCATCCCCTCCGCCGCGAGACGGGCCGTGACGGCGGCGAGGAACCCGACCGCATCCAGCGCCGAATGCACGTTCAGCGTGATGCGGCGGCAGGGGAACGCTGTCTCCAGCCCCGCCGCCCGCGCCGCCTCGGGCGCGAGGACCAGGGTGGTACCCTCGGCCTCCTCGAAGCGCATGATGGACCGAACATCGGGCACCGGGCCGCGCACGGTGGCGAAGACGTAAGGCTGGGGGTCCAGCACCGGCCGCATGCCCGCAATCAACGTCCGAAGGTCGCGCTCGCCGCTCACCGGCGCACCGGGACCATGGTGCCGAGCGCGGTGGCCACGTGAGTATCGCCTGCATGGACGTCGGCCGCCACGGCCACCAGCCGCCGGCCGGGCCGGACGACCCGTCCCTCGGCCACCAGCCGCCCCGTGGCGGAGGCCAGCAGCGAGATCCGGAACTCCGAGGTGACGACCTCCATGCCCTCCTCCATCACCGTCCACGCCGCGTAGCCCGCCGCGGAGTCGGCGATTGCGAAGGTCAGCCCCGCATGGCCCGCGCCGTGCTGCTGAGAGGTGGCTTCGGAGACGTCCACCGCGATCCGCACCAGCCCCGGCTCCACGTGCGCGATCTGCGCGCCCAAGGTTCGCATCAGCCCCTGCCGCGCGAAGCTCGCCTCGACCTCGGCCCGGCCCTTCACGGCGCGAGGATCAGGCAGGTGGCGGTGCCAGACGCATAGACTTTGCCGTCCTCGGCACCCCGCAGGCTGCCGGAGGCCACGCCGGTGGTGCGGCCCGCATGGGTGACGGTGCCCTCGCACAGCACCTCGGTCCCGACGGCGAGGTTGCGCACGAGGTTCACCTTGTACTCCAGCGTCGTGTAGAGCCGCCCCGCCGGGATCGTGGTCTGCACGGCGCAGCTCATCGCGCTGTCGAGGAGCGTGCCGTACCAGCCGCCGTGCACCGTGCCGAGCGGGTTGAGGTGCGCGTCAGTGGGGGTGCCCCGGAACACCACGCGCCCCACCTCCACCGCGTCGAGACGGTAGTTCATGCCTCGCGCGATGGGCGGGTGCGGGCCGTCGCCGGCCAGGATCGCCTGCATGAACTGGAGGCCGGACACGCCGAGGGCGCGCTCGGCGGACCACAGCTCGGAAGGGGAGGATGCGAACATGGGCGCCACCCTAGCGGCGGCGCCCCCGCCCGCAAGTCAGGCCACAGCCGAGAGCGGCGCGGCGGGCACCCGGCCGAGGGCGGCGCAGACGTCGCGCGTCAGGTCGGGGCGGTTCAGGGTGTAGAAGTGCAGGTGTCCGCAGCCCTCCTCCACCAGCCGGTCGGCCAGCTCCGCGGCCTGCGCCACGGCGAAGAGGTCGGCGCGCCCGTCGCGCTCGGCCACGTCGAAGGCGATGGCCAGATCGTCCGGAATCACCGCGCCGCAGCGCGCGGCGAAGCTGCGCGTCTTGCCCCAGTTCTCGACCGGCAGCAGGCCCGGCACGATCGGGGCCGCGATGCCCGCAGCCGCGCAGCGGTCGCGGAAGCGCAGGAACACCTCCGGGTCGAAGAAGAACTGCGTGACGGCCTCGCACGCGCCCGCGTCGATCTTGCGCTTGAGCCATGCCACGTCCGCGTCCGCCGAACGCGCCTCTGGGTGCGGGTCCGGGTAGGCGCCCACGCGCACGCGGAAACCCCGGTCGGCCAGCGCGCCCACCAGTTCCACCGAGTCGCGGAAGCCGTCGGGGTGCGGCCGGAACGCGTCCGCGCCCTCGGGCGGATCGCCCCGCAGCGCCACGATGTCGGTCACGCCCGCGGCGCGGAAGCCCTCGGCCACCTCCAGCGTCTCCTCGCGGGAGGCGTCGACGCAAGTCAGGTGCCCGGCCGTCCGCAGCCCGAACTCGCCGCCGATGGCCGCCACCGCCTCGCGGGTCAGCTTTCGGGTCGAGCCGCCTGCGCCGTAGGTCACGGACACCCACTCGGGCGCGAGGGGGGCGAGCGCTCGCACGCTCTCCCAAAGGCGGAACGAGCCTTGCAGGGACTTGGGCGGGAAGAACTCGAAGCTGACGGCGGGCACGGACATGGGGCGCTCCTTCGGAGGGTTGAACGGCTTGTGCCATGCCTCGGTTTCGTGAGACAGGCTCATAATCCTCAACACGATCATGAACGGGACGCGCATTCCGTGAAGCTGCACCTCGAATTCCGCCATCTCCGCACCATCCGCGCCGTGCACGAGGCGGGCGGCCTCGCCCGTGCGGCCGATCGCCTCAACATCACCCAGTCGGCGCTGAGCCATCAGGTGAAGGGGCTGGAGGAGCAGATCGGCGTGCCGCTCTTCGTGCGCCGCTCCAAGCCGCTGAAGCTCTCGCCCGCCGGCCACCGCCTCCTGCGGCTGGCCGAGCAGGTGCTGCCGCAGCTCGAGGCCGTGGAGCAGGACTTCTCGGCCCTCCGCTCGGGCCGCACCGGGCGTCTGCACATCGCCATCGAGTGCCATGCCTGCTTCGAGTGGCTCTTCCCGGTGCTGGAGCAGTTCCGCCGCGCCTGGCCCGACGTGGACGTGGACATCCGCCCCGGGCTCCAGTTCCAGGCCCTGCCCGCGCTGGAGCGCGAGGAGGTGGACCTGGTGGTGTCCTCGGACCCCGAGGCGCTGCCGGGCGTCGAGTTCGCGCCCCTCTTCGACTACGAGCCGGTGTTCCTGGCCTCCTCCGCGCACCCGCTGGCCGGGAAACCTTACGTCGAGGCCGAGGACTTCCGCGACGAGTGCCTCATCACCTACCCCGTGGACCGCCCCCGCCTCGACGTGTTCTCGCAGCTGCTGATGCCCGCGGGCGTGGAGCCGGCCTCGGTGCGGCAGGTGGAGCTGACGGCGGTGATCCTGCTCCTAGTGGCCTCGAACCGCGGCGTGAGCGTCCTGCCCGACTGGGTGGTGCGCGAGGTGCGCTACAATTCCGATTACGTGACCCGGCCGCTCACGGAGGGGGGCGTGACGCGCCGCCTCTATGCCGCCGTGCGCGAGGTCGATGCTGCCAAACCCTTCATGGCCCACGTGCTGCGCCTGATGCGCTCCGAGCCGGTGAAGCTGCAGCGGCGCGCGACCGAGGGCGCGTGAGCACGGCCTTTCCCTCGCCCGGCCCCGCCTGTAGGGGGGCGCCCTGAACAGCGAGGGGCACCGGCCATGCAGGGCAGCGCGAACCTGAACGTCATGATCAAGGCCGCCCGCAAGGCGGGCCGCAGCCTCGTGAAGGACTTCCGCGAAGTCGAGAACCTTCAGGTCGGCACGAAGGGCCCCGGCGACTTCGTCAGCCGCGCCGACCGCGCCGCCGAGGACATCATCCGCGCGGAACTCATGGAGGCCCGCCCGAACTACGGCTGGCTCGGCGAGGAGTCCGGCGAGACGAAGGGCACCGACCCCACCCGCCGCTGGATCGTGGACCCGCTGGACGGCACCACGAACTACCTGCACGGCATGCCCCACTGGGCCGTTTCGATCGCGCTGGAGCACAAGGGCGAGGTCGTCTCGGGCGTGATCTACGACCCCGCCAAGGACGAGCTGTTCGTGGCCGAGAAGGGCGCCGGCGCGTGGCTCGGCGACCGCAACCGCCTGCGCGTCTCGGGCCGCACCGCGATGCACGAGGCGGTGTTCGCCACCGGCATCCCCTTCGCCGCCTCGAAGTACCTGCCCGCGACGCTCAGGGATCTCGGGCGCCTCTCGCCCGCCTGCGCCGGGGTGCGCCGCTGGGGCGCCGCCGCCCTGGACCTCGCCTACGTGGCCGCGGGCCGCTACGACGGCTACTGGGAGCGCGGGCTGCACCCCTGGGACATCGCCGCGGGCATCCTGATCGTGCGCGAGGCGGGCGGCTTCGTGCAGCCGATACGCGAGGGGCAGTCGCTCCTGGAGGACGGCCATCTCGTCGCCGGCAGCGGCGCGATCTTCGAGCGCTTCGCGGACGTGATCCGCACCCGCGACTAGGGCTGGCTGCGCCCCGAGGGCGCCTCGTCCCGGCGAATCCTCGGCATCGCCGCCGGGACGCTTAACCTGTCGGTCACCTTTCGTTCGCTATGCATCGCGCGCCGCGACGGAGGTTCGACGATGACCGATGCTCAGCCACCGATGCCCCCCGCGTCCGCGCCGCGACTGGCCGCGCGGCTCCGGACGCTGGCCCGCACCGACGCGGTCCTGCGGCCCGTGGGCGGCGCGGCCCCGCTGCTGGTCTGGCCCGCCTGCGCCGCAGCCGCCGTCGCGCTCCATGCCGCAGGGCACCCGATGGCGGGCATCCTCGCGGCCCTCGCGGCGCCGCCGGCGCAGGCCCTCGCCGCCCGCCTCCGCCGTCCCGCCGGAGAGCTCGCCGCCGCCGGCGCCGTGCTGACGCGCCCCGAGGCGGAAGCCGTGGCCGCCGCCCGCCTCGACCACGACGCCCGGACGGGGCGCGCCACCGCCGCGCTCCTCTTACAGATCACCGAACCGGTGCACTCCGCCGGCTGGACCGACGCCGAGGCGGAGCGTGCGATGATCCTCCTGCGCGACCGCGTCGCCGCCGCCCTGCGGGAGCGGGACGCGGTGTTCCGCCTCGGCGACCGCACGGTCGCCGCGGTGCTCCACCCCGCCCGGCGGGTCGACCTCGACGTGGTGCTCGGCGTGGCCGACCGGATGCAGGCGGCGGTGGCCGAGCCCTTGTCGATCGACGGCCGGGCATTCCACCTCGCCAGCCATGTCGGCATCTGCACGGGCGCCATGGCGCCCCGTCCCGACGGCGCGGCACTGTTGTCGGCCGCGTCCTGCGCGCTGCGCGAGGCGATCCGCCACGAGGCCGGCGCCGCGCGCGTCTTCACGCCCGAGCTGCGCCGCGAAGAGGAGACCGGGCACCGCCTCGCCCGCCAGGTCGGCCCGGCCCTCGAGAGCGGCGAGATCCGCGCCTGGTTCCAGCCCCAGGTGGACGCTCGCACCCGCCGCCTCGCCGGCATGGAGGCGCTGGTCCGCTGGCACCACCCGGACTTGGGCGTCCTGCCCCCAGCGCGCTTCCTTCCCGCCATCGGGGTCGCTGGCCTCGATGCAGCCCTGGGCGAGCGGGTGCTGCGCGATGCCCTCGCCGCGCTGGAGGCGTGGGACGACGCGGGCTTCGGGGTCGAACAGGTCGGCATCAACGTCTCCAAGGCGGAGCTGCGCGACCCCCACCTCGCCGACCGCTTCGTCTGGGAGATCGACCGCTGCGGCCTGCCTCCCGAGCGCATCGCGGTGGAGATCCTCGAGACCGTCACGGCGGAGGACGCGGACGACGTGGTCCTGCGCAACCTTCGGTCCCTGCGCGCGGCCGGCCTGCGCCTCGACCTCGACGACTTCGGGACCGGGGCGGCGGCGATCCGCCAGATCGCCCGCTTCGGCGCGCACCGCATCAAGATCGACCGCAGCTTCGTGGCCGGCATCGAGCGCGACCCCGAGACCCGGCGCATCGTCGCGGCGATCCTCGGCCTCGCCGCCGAGATGGGGATCGACACGCTCGCCGAGGGCGTGGAGACCGAGGCGCAGGCCGAGGTGCTGGCCGAGATGGGATGCCGGCAGCTTCAGGGATACGCGATCGCCCGGCCAATGCCGCTGGCCGCCACGCTCGCGTGGGCGCGCAATCGCAGCCCTGCGCGCCCCTGCCTCGCCGAGGTGCGCCCCCACGGCACGGCCTGAAACCGCAGGCGCGCCGGGGCGGGCCGGATATACGAGATGGCGAAGGCCCCCGCAGGCCCGATGCCGCCTCCGCCCCCATGCCGGATCGGGGGGTCGGGGTGCGGTCCGTCGCGTCCCGGCCCACCGCCCCCCGCCCCCGGCTGCCCTTGACCTCCGCCCGCCGCGCCTGTCAAACGCCGCCCGACCTCCCGACATCGTCAAGGGCCCGGCCGCATGGACGACCAGAACAAGAACCTCATCCTCGCGACCGTGCTCTCGGCGCTGGTGATCCTCGTGTGGATGGTCCTGTTCCCGCCCGAGCAGCGCTCGCCGGACGTCGCCGTGGACGACACCTCCGACGGCATCCCCGACGGCGGGCTCGCCACGCCGCCCTCGGCCGCCGCGCCCGACGCCGCGATCCCCGGCGCGCCCGCCATCGTGCCCACCACCGACACCCGCGACGCCGCCGTGGCCGCGTCGCCCCGCGTGCCCGTGGACACGCCGCGCCTCACCGGCTCCATCAGCTTGCGCGGCGGGCGCATCGACGACATTGCCCTCAAGGACTACCGCGAGACCCTCGACGAGGACTCGCCGATCGTCACGCTCCTCTCCCCCGCCGGCGGCCCGGAGGCCTACTACGCGCTCCACGGCTGGGTGCCCGCGGGCGACCTCGCCTTCGACGCCGTGCCCGCGCCCACGTCCGAATGGACGCTGGCGCAAGGGGGCACCCTCGCCCCCGGCGCGCCCGTGGTGCTGCAGTGGGACAACGGCGCGGGCCTGACCTTCCAGCGCACCATCTCCGTGGACGAGGACTACATGTTCACCGTCGAGCAGGCGGTGCTCAACGGGACCGACGCGCCCGTGCGTCTGGCGCCCTACGGTCTCGTGGCCCGCCACGGCGAGCCCGACACGGTGAACTTCTTCATCCTCCACGAGGGCGTGGTCGCGCGCGCCGACGGCGAGCTGACCGAGCTCGACTACGACGACATGACCGACCTCGACCCCGTCGCCGCGGAGGGCGGGCGCGTGGAGCGCGTCGAGGTGGCCGCCGACGGCTGGATCGGCTTCACCGACAAGTACTGGATGGCGACCCTGATCCCGCCCGTCGGCGCGCCCTTCGCGCAGGTGGTCAAGTACGTGGACCGCGCCGACATCTACCAGACCGAGCAGCGCCTGCCCGCCATCGAGATCGCCCCCGGCGCCACCGGCGCCTCCACCTCACGCCTCTTCGCGGGCGCCAAGGAGTGGGAGACGATCCGCCGTTACCAGAACGAGGAGGGCGTCGAGGGTTTCGTCGACTCCATCGACTGGGGCTGGTTCTACTTCCTCACCAAGCCGATCTTCATCGCCCTGCACTTCCTGAACGGCGCCATCGGCAACATGGGCATCGCGATCATCGTGCTGACCCTCGGGATCAAGGCCATCCTGCTGCCCCTAGCCTACAAGAGCTACGTCTCCATGGCGCGCATGAAGGAGCTTCAGCCCGAGATGGAGAAGCTCAAGGAGCGCGTGGGCGAGGATCGCCAGAAGCTCCAGCAGGGCATGATGGAGCTTTACAAGACCAACAAGGTGAACCCGGCCGCAGGCTGCCTGCCGATCCTGATGCAGATCCCGATCTTCTTCAGCCTCTACAAGGTGATCTTCGTCACCCTGGAGCTGCGGCACGCGCCGTTCTTCGGCCCCTTCCAGGACCTCTCGGCCCCCGACCCGACCTCGATCGCGAACCTCTTCGGGCTGCTACCCTTCGACGTGCCCGACCCCGGCTCGATCCTGGCGCTCGTGTTCATCGGCATCCTGCCGATCCTCTTGGGCATCTCCATGTGGCTGCAGCAGAAGCTGAACCCGGCCCCCACGGATGCGACGCAGGCGATGATCTTCGCGTGGCTGCCGTGGGTCTTCATGTTCATGCTCGGCGGCTTCGCCTCGGGCCTGATCGTCTACTGGATCGCCAACAACACGCTGACCTTCATTCAGCAGTACGCCATCATGCGCTCCCACGGCGCCAAGCCCGACCTCTTCGGCAACATCCGCCGCAGCTTCCGCCGCAAGCCCGAGGCGGCCAACGCCTCCAAGCCGCCGAGCGGAAAATGAGGGTCGCCAGCCTCTGGCGCCACCCGATCAAGTCGCACGGGCGCGAGCCCCTGCCCGCCTTCGAGGTCGAGGCGGGCGGCACCGTGCCCGGCGACCGCCGCTGGGCGGTGGCCCACGAGGCGGCGCAGGCCCCGGACGGAGCGTGGTCGCCCTGTACGAACTTTCATCGCTGCGCCAAGGCGCCCGCGCTCATGGCCATCGAGGCCGAGAGCCACGAGGACGGCACAGTCACCCTGCGCCATCCCAACCTCGCCGACTTGCGCTTCGACCCGGACGCGGAGGCGGACCGCTACCTTGCGTGGATCGCACCCACGGTGGAGCCGGGCCGCGCCGCGCCGGCCCGGATCGTGCGCGCCGGCGCGCGGGGCATGACCGACAGCGACTTCGCGTCGATCTCGCTCATGAACGCAGCCTCGCACCGGGCGGTGGAAGGGTGCGTGGGCCACGCCCTCTCGCCCCATCGCTGGCGCGGCAACGTCTGGTTCGAGGGCGAGGGTCCCTGGCAGGAGTGGGAGTGGGTGGGCCGCGAGGTCTCGATCGGCACCGCGCGCTTCCGCGTGGCCGAGCCGATCACCCGCTGCCGCGCCACCGAGGCGAACCCCGAGACCGGCCGCCGCGATGCCGCGACCCTGGACGCCCTCGCGCACTGGGGCCACCGCGACTTCGGCGTCTACCTCGAATGCGTGGCGCCCGGCCGGGTCGCGGTCGGCGACCGGGTGGCGGCGTGAATCTCCCGTTCCCCGAGGCGCCCGCGCCCGAGCCGATGGCCGAGGAGCGGGGCCGCCTGCTGTTCGCGGGCGAGGTGGACTTCCTCAAGGGCGTGGTGGCGATGGACGGCCTGCCGCCGGCCGACCGCCCCGAGATCTGCTTCGCGGGCCGCTCCAACGTGGGCAAGTCGACGCTGATCAACGCGCTCACGGGCCGCAAGGCGCTGGCGCGGGCCTCGAACACGCCAGGCCGCACGCAGGAGATCAATTTCTTCACGCTGGCCGACAGCCACTACCTCGTGGACCTGCCGGGCTACGGCTACGCCGAAGCGCCCGTGGCCGTGGTCGCCAAGTGGCAGGCGCTGCTCAAGGACTACCTCGCGGGGCGGGCCAGCTTGCGCCGCGCGTTCCTGCTGATCGACGGCCGCCACGGCGCCAAGCCCGTGGACGAGGAGATCATGTCGCTCCTCGACCGCGCGGCCGTGCCGTTCCAGGCCGTGCTAACCAAGGCCGACAAGGTGAAGGACCGCGACCGCGCCGCCGCGCTGGAGCGGACCCGCGCCGCGCTCGCCCGCCACCCGGCCGCCTTCCCCGAGCTGATCGTGACCTCGTCCGAGAAGGGCTGGGGATTGGCCACCTTGCGCGCCGCCATCGCCGGCATCGAGTAGCCGCCCCCGGAGAACCCGATGAGGAACCAGGACGTGACCCGCGACAACGCCGCTATCGCCCGAACCCTGAACGAGGCGCTCCCCTACCTGCGCCGCTACGACGACGCCACCGTGGTCATCAAGCTCGGCGGCCACGCTATGGGCTCCGACGAGGGCATGGCGAGCTTCGCGCGCGACGTGGTGCTGATGCGGACCGTGGGCATCAACCCCGTGGTGGTCCATGGCGGCGGTCCGATGATCAACGAGCTGCTGGCCCGCTTGGGCGTCGAGTCGCGGTTCGTGCGCGGCAAGCGCGTCACCGACGCCGAGACCCTGCGCGTGGTCGAGATGGTGCTGGGCGGCGAGGTCAACAAGCGCATCGTGCAGGCGATCAACACCGCCGGGGGCCGGGCCGTGGGCCTGACCGGCAAGGACGCCGACATGATCACCTGTCGGCAGGACGACCCGGAGCTTGGCTTCGTCGGCACCCCGTCGGAGGTGGACACGCGCCTCCTCCACTCCCTGTTCCGCGATGAGATGATCCCCGTGATCGCGCCCATCGGCACCGGCGAGAACGACGAGACCTACAACATCAACGGCGACACCGCCGCCGGCGCCATCGCGGGCGCACTCCACGCGGACCGCCTGCTGCTGCTGACGGACGTCTCCGGCGTGAAGGACGCGAGCGGGCAGGTCGTCACCGAGCTGACGGCGGCGGGCGTGCGCGAGATGACCGAGGCGGGCGTGATCGCCGGCGGCATGATCCCCAAGACCCAGACCGCGCTCGATGCGCTGGAGGCCGGGACGCGCGCGGTGGTCATCCTCGACGGCCGCGTGCCCAACGCCGTGCTTCTCGAGCTGTTCACCTCCCACGGCGCCGGCTCGCTGATCCGGTTGAAGTAAGGCTCGCAAGCCCCTCATCTTGCTGCAAGTACCTCGGGGGACGCGCGAAGCGCGGGGGGCGGAGCCCCCTACTCCATCCGTTTCCGCACCCCGTGCAGCCCCAGCCACACCAGCAGCACCACCGGCACCACCGCCCCGGCCAGCAGCATCTCCTTGGGCACCCCCAGCCGTCCCGCGACCGGGTAGAGGAGATACCCCACGAGGCTGACGGCGTAGTAGCTGATCGCCACCACCGACAGTCCCTCCACCGTGCGCTGGAGCCGCAGCGCCGCCTCGGCGCGCGCGTCCATGGAGCGCAGGAGCGCCGCGTTCTGGGCCGCCCGCTCGACGTTGACGCGGGTGGACAGGAGGTCGCCCGCGTTGCGCGCGCGCTCGGCCAGCGCCTCCAGCCGCGCTTGCGTCGAGCGACAGGTCCGCATGGCCGGGTCGAAGCGGCGCATCATGAACTCGGCCAGCGTCTGGCGCCCGCCCAGCCGCGTCTCGCGCAGCACCGAGACGCGCTGGTTCACGAGCGCCTCGTAGGCCTCCTGCGCGCCGAAGCGGAAGGCGGAGCGGGCCAGCATCGTCTCCAGCTCCGAGCCGATGGCGAGCAGGCCGTCGAGGGCGCCTTCGGTCTCGGCCTCGCCGGCGCGCAGGCTCTCGATCACCCCGGACAACGCGCCGTCGAGGCGGGTGGCCTCGGCGCCCAGCCGCCGCGCCTCGGGCAAGGCGAGCATGGCGAGGGTGCGGTAGACCTCGATCTCGCAGAGGCGCTGCACGATGCGCCCCACCCGCTGCGCGCCCGTGCCGTCCGCGGCGAACACCGCGATCCGCACGTGGCCGCCCGCGTCGATGCGGAAGTCGGACGCCACCGTCGCGCTGCCGCCGAGCACCTCCGCGGCGGCGAGGCTCTCGGGCACGAACCAGTCCGCGAGCTTGGCGGCGACCTCCGCCTCGGGTGCCGGCCCCTCCACGCGGATCAGCGCCGAGGCGATGCGGCAGCCCGGGGCGGCGGCGAGCCAGTCGGCGGGGAACGCGTCGAACGACGCGGGGTCGAAGGGTCGGTCGGCCACGCCGTCGGTGAACAGCGTGTAGGTCTCGAACTCGGTGTGGCTCTCCCACTTCAGCCGGTGGCGCCCGAGGGGGCCGAAGAAGTGGGTGGCATCCGGCGGCGGGTGGTCGGCGCCGAAGCGGTCGAGCAGGGCCAGGAGGTGCGCCCGCTCCGCTGCCCGGTCGCGCCCCGCCCCGTCCCGCTCGGGCGCGAGGGCGAGGAAGGCGGCGCGGCAGGGCGCCTCCAGCGTCGGGAAGGGCCGGGCGTGCAGCTCGTTGGCGAGCTGCTGGCGGAGCGGGTGGTCGCGCAGGCTCACGTGACGGCGGCGCGGGCGCGGTGCTCGGGCGTGTCCCACTCGCCGGTGCGGAGGATCTCGGCGAGGTGGCGCACGGCCCCGTCCACGTCCCCTTCCGAGGTGTAGAGCGGCGTGAACCCGAAGCGCAGGATGTCGGGCGCGCGGAAGTCGCCGATCACGCCGCGGGCGATCAGCGCCTGCATCACCGCGTAGCCCTCGGGGTGGCGGAAGCTGACCTGGCTGCCCCGGCGCGCGCCCTCGCGCGGCGAGGCGAGGGTCAGCGCCGGGCACGACGCCTCGACCCCGGCGATGAACCGGTCGCACAGGGCGATGGAGCGGGCGCGCAGGGCGTCCATGCCCACGGTGTCCCAGATGTCGAGAGCCGCCCCGAGGGCCGCCATTTGCAGCACCGGCGGCGTGCCCACGCGCATGCGCTCGATGCCCGCCCCGGGGCGGTATCCCTGCTCGAACGCGAAGGGCGCGGCATGACCCAGCCAGCCCGACAGCGCGGGTGAGACCTCGTCGACAAGGTCGGGACGCGCATGAATGAACGCGGGCGCCCCCGGCCCGGCGTTCAGGTACTTGTAGGTGCAGCCCACCGCGAAGTCGGCGCCGCCGCCCGCCACGTCGACGGGTAGCGCGCCCGCAGAGTGAGCGAGGTCCCAGATCGCCAGAGCCCCCGCCGCGTGGGCCTGCGCCGTGAGCTTCGGCATGTCGTGGCGGCGGCCCGTCCGGTAGTCCACCTCGGTCAGCATCAGCACTGCGAGGTCGTCGCCCGCGGCCTCGATGGCCTCGGCCACGCCCTCGGGTTCGGCGAGGCGCAACTCGTGCCCCTGCCCCAAAGCCTCGATCAGCCCCTCGGCCATGTAGAGGTCGGAGGGGAAGTTGCCGGTGTCCGACAGGATCACCCGGCGCCCCGGCCGCAGCGCGAGGGCGGCGGCCAGCGCCTGGTGCACCTTCACCGACAGCGTGTCGCCGATCACCGTGGTGCCCGGCGGCGCGCCGATCAGCCGCCCGATCCGGTCGCCGAGGGCGGCGGGCTGGGCCATCCAGCCGCAGCGGTTCCAGCCGCGGATGAGCTGCTGGCTCCACTCGTCCTGCACCCGCGCCATCGCAGCCCGCGCCGCCTTCGGCATCGGACCCAGCGAGTTGCCGTCGAGGTAGATCACCCCCTCGGACAGCTCGAACAGGGCGCGGGTGGCGTCCCAGTCCACTAGAACTCCCCCCCGGACACCTGCAGCGCCTGCCCGTTCACGCTGCGCGCGCCCTCGGAGCAGAGCCAGAGCGCGAGCGAGGCCACCTCGTCCGCCTCGATCAGCCGGCCGTGGGGGTTGGCGCCGAGGATCGCGGCGTTCGCCTGCGCCTCGGTCAGCCCGCGCGCCTGGAGGCTGGCGAGGTTGGTGGTGACGATGTCGGTATCGACGTAGGCGGGGCAGATCGCGTTCACGGTCAGGGGCTTCTGCACGAAGTCGGCCGCCAGCCCGCGCACCAGCCCGATCATGCCGTGCTTCGATGCGGTGTAGGCGGACGCGCCGCGCAGGCCCTTCAATCCGGCGATCGACGACACCGCGATGGCCCGGCCCCAGCCGGCCTCCAGCATGTCGGGCAGGCAGGCGCGGAACGTGTGGTAGGTGCCGTCGAGGTTCACCGCCATCATGCGGCGCCAGAACGCGGCGTCGGCGTCGCGCAAGCTGCGGCCCTCGGCGATCCCGGCGTTGGCGACGCAGATGTGCACGGGGCCGTTCGCCGCGCGCGCCTCGGCCACGCCGTCCGCGACCGACTGTTCCTCGGCCACGTCCATCGCGACCGGCGTGCAGCCCTCGACCGCCGCCAGCACCGCGCGGCGGCGGCCCGTGACGGTGACGGCCGCGCCCGCGTCGCGCAGGGCTTCCGCGATGGCGCGCCCGATCCCGGTGCCGCCGCCGGTCACCAGCGCGTGCCGTCCCTCCAGATCGCCCGTCATGGTCGCAAACTCCCTTCCAATGGTCGCCAAGGGCCTCCGTCGCCTTGCCGCCCCCCTCCCCCGAAGGTAACGAAAACTTCAGGGGAAGCTCTTGGGGAGAGATACGCATGAAGATCGGCGCACCGAAAGAGGTCCAGGAGGGCGAGCGGCGCGTCGCCGTCACGCCCGAGAGCGCGACGCAGCTTCGGAAGCTCGGCCACGAGGTCCACGTCGAGAGCGGCGCCGGCGTGCCCGCGGGCTTCACGGATGCCGCCTACGAGGCGGCGGGCGTCACGGTCGAGAAGACCGCGGCGCAACTCTTCAAGGCGGTGGACGTGGTGGCCAAGGTCCAGCCCCCCACCGAGGCCGAGACGAAGCGCCTGCGCCGCGGCCAGACGCTGATCTCGTTCTTCTACCCCGGCTCGAACGAGGCGCTGCTGGAACTCGCGAAGAGCAAGGGCGCCACCGTGATCGCCATGGACATGGTGCCCCGCATCTCCCGCGCGCAGAAGATGGACGCGCTGTCGTCCATGGCCAACATCGCCGGCTACCGCGCCGTCATTGAGGGGGCCAACAACTTCGGCCGCTTCCTGACGGGGCAGGTCACGGCGGCCGGCAAGGTGCCGCCCGCCAAGATCCTCGTGGTCGGCGCGGGCGTCGCGGGCCTCGCCGCCATCGGCACGGCCACGTCCCTGGGCGCGCAGGTCTACGCCTTCGACGTGCGTCCCGAGGTGGCCGAGCAGATCGAGTCGATGGGTGCCGAGTTCGTGTACCTCGAGTTCGAGGACAGCGAGCTGCCCGACGGGGCCGCCACGGGCGGCTACGCGCCCCCCTCGAGCCCCGAGTTCCAAGCCAAGCAGCTCGCCAAGTTCCGCGAGCTGGCGCCCGACATCGACATCGTCGTCACCACCGCGCTGATCCCGAACCGCCCCGCCCCGGTCCTTTGGACCGAGGACATGGTGCGCGCCATGAAGCCCGGCTCCGTGGTCGTCGACCTCGCCGCCGAGCGGGGCGGCAACTGCGAGCTGACGGTGAAGGACGAGAAGGTCGTCACCGAGAACGACGTGACGATCGTCGGCTACACCGACTTCCCCTCGCGCATGGGCACGCAGGCGAGCGTGCTCTACGGCAACAACGTGCGCCACATGATCGCCGACCTCACCCCCGGCAAGGACGGCGCGATCGTCCACGACATGGAGGACGACGTGATCCGCGGCGCCACCGTGACCCACGCCGGCGAGATCACCTGGCCGCCCCCACCGCCCAAGGTGCAGGCGATCGCGGCGGCCAAGCCGCGCGAGAAGGTCGTGATCCCCACCGCCGAGGAGAAGCGCGCGGCCGAGATCGAGGCGTTCCGCGCCGAGACAAAGCGGCAGGTCGGCCTGCTCGCGGGCGGCGGCGCGCTGATCCTGCTCGCGGGCCTCTTCACGCCGGCCAGCTTCATGCAGCACTTCATCGTCTTCGTGCTCGCCGTGTTCGTGGGCTTCCAGGTGATCTGGAACGTGGCCCACAGCCTGCACACGCCCCTGATGGCCGTGACCAACGCCATCTCCTCGATCATCATCCTGGGCGCGCTGATGCAGATCGGCTCGGGCTCGTGGCTGGTGGTGATCCTGGCGGCGCTGTCGGTGTTCATGGCCGGGATCAACATCTTCGGCGGCTTCATGGTCACCCGGCGCATGCTCGCCATGTTCCAGAAATCCTGAAGGGGGCCCGGCAATGGAATACGGATTCACCATCGCGGCCTACGTGGTCGCCGCCGTCCTCTTCGTCTTCTCGCTCGGCGGCCTGTCGGGCCAGGAGAGCGCCAAGCGCGCGGTCTGGTACGGCATCGCGGGCATGGCTCTGGCCGTGCTCGCCACGCTGATCGGGCCGGGCTCCGGCCTGTCGCTCCTGTCGATCGTGCTGATCGCGCTCGGCGGCGTGGTCGGCTGGCAGCTCGCCAACCGGGTGCAGATGACGCAGATGCCCGAGCTGGTCGCGGCGATGCACTCCCTCGTGGGCCTTGCGGCCGTGTTCGTGGGCTTCAACGCCCACGTCGAGATCGGCCGCGTGGCCGAGGCCTTCCAGGCCGCCGCCCTGCCCTTCCCGCGCGTGCCCCTCGAGACGCCCGAGGCGGCGCTGGCGTCGGCCGCCGTGGCGGACACGTTCCGGGGCTTCGCCGCCGTGGTCGCCAAGAAGATCCCCGTGGAGATCACGATCCTGCGGATCGAGCTGTTCCTCGGCGTGTTCATCGGCGCGATCACCTTCACCGGCTCCGTGGTGGCCTACGGCAAGCTGGCGGGACGCGTCTCGTCGGCCGCCAAGCAGCTGCCCGGCGGGCACATGCTGAACGCCGCCGCCGCCGCGATCTCGGTGCTGTGCCTGTTCTGGTACATCGCCTCGGGCGGGGCATTCCCGCTCCTCCTGATGACGTTGGCCGCGCTCTTCATCGGCTACCACCTCATCACCGGGATCGGCGGCGCCGACATGCCGGTCGTGGTGTCGATGCTCAACAGCTACTCGGGCTGGGCGGCAGCGGCGATCGGCTTCTCGCTCGGCAACGACCTCCTGATCGTGGTCGGCGCGCTGGTCGGCTCCTCGGGCGCGATCCTCTCCTACATCATGTGCAAGGCCATGAACCGCTCGTTCGTGTCCGTGATCCTGGGCGGCTTCGGCGGCGCGCAGGGCGAGCAGATGGCCGTGGAGGGCGAGCAGGTCGCCGTCGACGCCGACGGCGTGGCGGCAGCGCTGGAGGACGCCGACAGCGTGGTGATCGTGCCGGGCTACGGCATGGCCGTGGCGCAGGCGCAGCAATCCGTGTCCGAGCTGGTCCGCAAGCTGCGCGCCAAGGGCAAGGAGGTGCGCTTCGCCATCCACCCCGTCGCGGGCCGCCTGCCCGGCCACATGAACGTGCTCCTGGCCGAGGCGCGCGTGCCCTACGACATCGTGCTCGAGATGGACGAGATCAACGACGACTTCCCCTCGACGGACGTGGCCATCGTGATCGGTTCGAACGACATCGTGAACCCGGCCGCGCAGGACGACCCGAACTCGCCCATCGCGGGCATGCCGGTGCTGGAGGTGTGGAAGGCCAAGCAGGTTTTCGTGTCGAAGCGCGGCCAGGGCACGGGCTACTCGGGCATCGAGAACCCGCTCTTCTACAAGGAGAACACGCGGATGTTCTACGGCGACGCCAAGGCGAGCGTCGATGCGCTGAACGCCAAGCTCTGACGCCACCCGCGGACGGGAAAGGGCCGCCCCTCGGGGCGGCCCTTCGCGTTCGCGCCCGGGGGCGGGTCACATGTCGAGGAAGGTCTCGATCCGGTCGCGCGAGGGCTCCATGCCGTTCTCCTGGTCGCCGAACGCGGTGAGGTAGATCTCGGCGACCTGCGCGTCGGTGAGGGTCGAGGCGTCGACGTCGAAGCCGTTCACGTCGAGGTAGTTCTGCACCGAGGCGACGACCGAGTTCTCGCCCTGCGGCATCAGGCCGTTCTCGTCGAAGCCGACCGTGCCGTCGCCGTTCACGTCGCGCACCACGACGCGCCGCTCGAGGATGGCCCTGGCCGTCCCCTCGCCGTTCAGCGCGGCCTCGATCTTGCGGATCTTCTCGGATGCCATGTCCTCGCTTCCGGCGAAGTAAATCTCGATGACCTGCTCGTCGGTGAGGGCGTCGAAGTCGACGTCGAGGCCGAGTTCCGAAACCGTGCGCTGGGCGTCGGCGAGGAGGGTCGGCGAGACGCCGGTGTAGGCCTGCGCCCCGGTGGCGGCGAGCGCGAGGGCTAGGGCGGTGGCGGTGATCGCGGTACGCATGATGATCTCCTGTCTGGTCCCGGGGCCGATCGCCGGCGCGCCGGGCAGGACGGAGAACGGCGATCCCCCCCGCGCCGGTTTCGCATGCTGCGGTAGATTCCCCGTGACCGGCCGTGCGGACTTCGTGTGCCCCGGACGAACAGACGCCCCGGCCTTTTCAGACCGGGGCGCCGCTCAGACGGACACTTCCCGCACCGCACAACCACCAGGAAGCGCCCGGAGCCTCGCCGGACCGGCAGGCCGGTCCGTGTTCGAAGAGGCGCGGCGACGGCGGGAGGGGGCGGTGTCGAAGGGGCCCGGGCTCTCCGCCGCAGATGGTTCGCAAGGGCAACGGGCGCCCCGCGCGATTGTTCCCCGATGGATCGCATGCGGGGCACAATTGTGATCGCACCTCCGCCCGCCCGGACAGCGCACACCCTCCGGGCGAGCGGCTCGCCCTAGCCGGCCTCGAGCACGCCGCGGTCGATCTGGTCCTGCTCGATTGCCTCGAACAGGGCTTGGAAGTTGCCCTCGCCGAAGCCGTCGTCGCCCTTGCGCTGGATGAACTCGAAGAAGATCGGACCGATGCAGGTCTTGGAGAAGATCTGCAGCAGGATGCGCGTCTCGCCCCCGCCGACCACGCCCTCGCCGTCGATCAGGATGCCGTGGCGGGCCATCCGGTCGAGCGGCTCCTCGTGGCCATGCACGCGCTCCTTGGACAGCGGGTAGTAGGTCGCGGGCGGCGGCGGCATGAAGCGCACGCCGTTCGCGGCGATGGCGTCCACCGCATCGTAGATGTCGCGTGCG